>SABY01000088.1 GCA_009928785.1 Clostridia bacterium
ACGCCGTTTCCAGATTGTGATGGTGAATGAGCCTGACACCCTCGACGCCATCTCTATTTTGCGCGGACTAAAAGAGCGCTACGAAACGCACCACCACGTACGGATTAAAGACGATGCCATCATTGCCGCTGTGGAGCTTTCGCAACGCTATATCACCGACCGCTTTCTTCCCGACAAAGCCATCGACCTCATTGATGAAGCTGCCGCCAAACTGCGTCTTGAGATCAACTCGCTGCCCGAAGAACTCGACGAAATAGAACGCCGCATCCGTCATCTGGAGATCGAGCGCGAAGCCATCAAACGCGAAAAAGACAAAGAAAAACTCAGTCAGTTGCAGGAAGACATTGCCAACCTCAGCGAGCAGCGAAATGCTATGCGCGCCAAATGGCAGGCTGAGAAAGAAGTAGTAGAAGGCATTCAGAACCGCAAGAAAGACATCGAAGACCTGCGCCTGCAAGCCGACCGCGCCGAGCGCGAAGGCGACTTCGGCAAAGTGGCCGAGATTCGTTACGGCAAGATTAAGGCGCAGGAAGATGAGCTTGAAAAACTCAAAGCCCGCCTTAGCAACGTGCAAGGCGATAGCCCGATGATAAACGAGGAGGTGGACAGCGAGAATATTGCCGAAATCGTTTCGCGCTGGACAGGCATTCCGGTGAGCCGGATGTTGCAAAGCGAACGCGAGAAGCTGCTGCATCTCGAAAGCAAGCTGCACCAGCGCGTGGTGGGGCAGGAGGAAGGCATCACTGCCGTTGCCGACGCCATTCGCCGCAGCCGTGCCGGGTTGCAGGATACCCGCCGACCGATAGGTTCCTTCATTTTTTTGGGAACCACCGGCGTTGGAAAAACCGAGCTGGCCAAAGCATTGGCCGGGTTTCTGTTTAACGACGAAAATTCGATGATACGCATCGATATGTCGGAATACCAGGAGCGCCACACCGTGTCGCGGCTCATTGGCGCCCCTCCCGGATATGTGGGCTACGAAGAGAGCGGCCAACTGACCGAAGCCGTGCGCCGCAAGCCCTATTCGGTGATACTGCTCGACGAAATCGAAAAAGCCCATCCTGACGTTTTCAACATTCTGCTGCAGGTGCTCGACGACGGCAGACTTACTGATAACAAGGGAAGGCTGGTGGATTTTAAAAATACCATCATCATTATGACCTCCAACATTGGCTCGCATCTGATACAGGAAAGGCTTGGCGCCGAAACTGACAACGACGATGAACAGAAGTTTGAAGCTGTCCGCCGGGAGGTTTTCGAGTTGCTCAAGCGCACCATCCGTCCGGAGTTTCTCAACCGTATCGACGAGATCATCATGTTCCGCCCGCTGTCAGAAAAACAAATACGTGAGATTGTCGATTTGCAAATTCACTTGTTGCAGAACCAGCTTGCCAAAAACGGTATTCACCTGGAACTAACGCCGGCAGCTTTGGATTGGATAGGCCACGCAGGCTTCGATCCGCAATATGGCGCCCGCCCGGTAAAACGTGTTATCCAGCGCAACCTGATGAACGAGCTTTCCAAAATGATCCTGGCAGGCCGCGTCACCCGCGACGACAACATCCAAGTAGATGCGCAGCAAGGGGAGCTTACTTTTGCGAATGCGTAAAAATCTGTTGATAAAAAGAAAACAAAAAGAGCAAACCCCGATGGGTTCGCTCTTTTTGTTTTCAGGAAGTTCGAGTTCGGATTTATTAAAAGATGAATCTGCTATTTCCATCAGCAGTTTCCTGCATTTCACTCCTCAATTTGAGCACTTCAGTGTTTTAGGCGCCTGATTTCCCGGCTGTTTCTCCAAGCGAAACTATTTTTGTCGATTGATGATGAAATAAAAAAGATTACAAAAAAAATTGGCAAAATGAATTATAAAATTGCAAATCTGAGAAGCGTCGTTTATGCCATTGGCATTGCAACGATTCTGGCGGCGTTGACTTCCTGCGGGTCGGGAAACGATACGGGTTCTGACACTTACGTAAAGTTGGTAAAAACCGCCCGGGTTCAGCAGGACTCGTTGGTTGATCAAAAACAGTTTCCGGCAACCGTAGAGGAAAACCAAAAAATCAACCTCGCTTTTCGCGTGGCCGGCCCCATCCGGAAAATCCATGTCCGTGAAGGAGATTTTGTGAAAAAAGGCCAGTTGATTGCCGAAATGGATGCCCGCGATTATGAAGTACAAAAAGCAGCCATACAGGCTCAGGTTGAGCAACTGCGCTCGGAGTATGCGCGCGTGCAGCAATTGCACCAGCGAAACAGCCTTGCCGACAACGACTACGAAAAAATGAAGGCAGGCAAAGAGATGGCCGAAGCCAATTTGAAAAATGCCAACGACCAGTTGAACGACACCAGGCTCTACGCGCCGTTTTCGGGTTATGTTGCCGAAGTGATGTTCGACGACGGCGCACTGGTAAATCACGGAACACCCATCGCTACAATGATTGACGTAAGCAAGCTCAGAGTAGAAATAAATCTGCCGCCCTCCATGTTTTTGAAAAGGGATGCGATTACAAAAATTGAATGCACGCAGGAAAATATCCCCGGAAAAACCTTCGCGCTTACCCTGGACAATTACAACATCAAAGCCAACAACAGCGGCCTTTATGCCATTTACCTGCAGCATAAGCCCGACGCAAATTCGCTGTTAGCACCCGGGATGAATGTATCGGTAAAAATTTATTATACTACGTCCTTCAATTCTTTGCTTAGCCTTCCGGCAAATGCGGTGTTCGAAAAAGACAACGAAAACTATGTGTGGCTTGTCGAGGACAACACGATTCACAGCAAAAAAATCGTACTAAGCGAACAGATCAGGGATGGAAACCTGCAAGTATCCTATGGCCTTAAAGCGGGCGATCAGGTGGTGATTGGCGGCCTTAATCTCCTAAAAGAAAACGACACGGTGGAGGTGATCGCAACTCCGGGCAAATCAAATGTTGGTAATCTGTTGTAAAAACCCCCGTCATGCATATATCCGAATACGTTTTTAAGAAAAAGAACATTTTTTATTTCCTTTTGGTCGCCATCGTTTTAGGTGGAATTTATTCATACCAAAAGCTGAGCAAGCTTGAAGACCCTGAGATAGCGGTGATGATGGCCAATGTGGTGACGGTTTATCCCGGAGCATCGGCACATCAGGTGGAGCTGGAGGTTACCAATGTTTTGGAGAAAGAAATTTCGGCTTTGGCCGACATCAACAAAATAAATTCGCGCTCCGAGGCCAATGTATCGATAATACAGATAGAGCTGGAGATGGACGTGCCGCAAGACGAGATACCGCAGCGGTGGGAATTCCTGCGCAGGAAATTGGAATTGGCCATGCTCAAGCTGCCCGAAGGTGTGCAAAAACCCATCGTGATGGACGATATGGGCGATGTGTACGGTATGTTTTATGCCATGGTGGCCGACCCTGGTTTCTCCTATCAGGAAATGAGCGACTACGCCAATTTCATCCGCAAAAACATGCTCGAGGTAGATGGCGTGCGCAAAATCATCGTGTATGGCGAGCAGTCGCCCGAAATACACATCACCCTCTCACCCGACAAGATGAGCGAAATGGGCGTAGTGCCCTTACAGATATTTTCGGCGTTGAGCGATCATACCAAAGTATTGTATGCCGGCAATTTGCAGTCGGGAACAGAGCAATTGCGCGTTAATGTGGATGGCCAGGCTACTACGGTTGATTATATCCGCAATATTTTAATTACTCCCATTGGCGGCTCTTCCTTTAAGCTGGGCGATATTGCCCGCGTGGAAATGGCTTACAACGAGCCTTTACGGAATACTTTTTTTGTTAACAACCAAAAGGCATTGGCCATCGGCATCTCCATGGAGAGTGGCGACAACATCCTTAAAGTGGGCCAAAGGGTAGAGGAGAAGTTGTCGTCATTGCGCCAGCAGATTCCTGAGGGTATTACTTTCGAGAAAGTGTTTTTTCAGCCCCAAAAGGTTGAGGATGCAATCAATGGTTTCATGTGGAACCTTATCATTTCGGTGGTTATCGTTATTGTGGTACTTATGTTTACGATGGGCTTCCGGGGCGGGGTGATTATAGGCAGTGGATTGGTGCTGACCATACTGGCTACTTTCCCGCTGCTGATGCTTGCCGATGGTACCCTGCAGCGCATTTCACTGGGTGCTTTCATTGTGGCAATGGGAATGCTTGTGGATAATGCCATTGTGGTGTTGGATGGCATTTTAAAAGAAAAAGATAAAGGCCTCAAAGGGAAAACTGCATATACCAAATCGGCCAGGCAAACGGCCATACCGCTTTTGGGCGCAACAACCATTGCCATCGTTGCATTTTTTCCCGTTTATCTTTCGCCCGACACAGCAGGAACCTACATCCGTGATCTATTCATCGTTTTGGCCATTTCGCTATCGGTAAGCTGGGTGCTGGCATTGACCCAAGTTCCTTTGTTTTCGGCAATTTTATTTAAAAATAGTCATAAGAAAAAAGGACGAAAAAATGTGAGCCTCTACGATAAACCCATTTACCGCCGCCTGACCCGTTTTTTGGAATGGGGCATGCACCACCGGATATTTATTGTGGTCTCCACCTTTGTGCTTTTATTCGTTGCGCTACTGCTGATTAAAAATGTGGATAAAACATTCTTCCCGGACTTCAAATACAACCAGTGCTACATCGAATACACGCTGCCCAGGGGCAGTACGCCCGATCAGGTAAACAGAGATTTAAAAGAAATCACCAATTATTTTAATACTTTCAGCGAGGTGGAAATGGTGGTGAGCAGCCACGGGATGACGCCTATGCGCTACATGTTGGTGCGCCCCATGATGACCGAAAATGCTGATAATTACGGTGAACTCATCATCAACTTTACCGATTTTGAAACGATGATAAAAATGCAGCCGGTATTTGCCGAATATCTGCACACCAATTATCCAGAGGCGATGAGCCGCATTCGCAAATACTCCATTTCTGTATTGTCGTCGCACACGGTGGAAGCACAGTTTACCGGCCCCGACCCGGCAGTATTGAAACAACTGAGCGACCAGGCACAACACTTCATGCTACAAAATCCAAATGTGGACAGATATACCGTGAGCAGCGACTGGGAGCCTAAGGCAAAATCCCTCACGGCGATATACAATCCGCTGGCTGCCAACAAAGCCATGATCACACGCAACGACATCAGCAACGCCATCCTCGCTGCCACCGACGGTTTGCCCATAGCAAAAGTGTATCAGGGTGAAACACCCGTGCAAGTGCGCCTGATGGTAAGAGAAAGCAAGGGAAAAAGAATTGAAGACCTGAACGACATACCTGTGTGGAGTACTATTCCAAATGTGAATGGAATAATGGATAACACTGCTTTGCAAAAAATATCCACCGGCGCACTTAGCCCCAAAGAAGTGCTAAACCAAAGCCTGACGGCAGTACCCTTAAGTACAGTTACACGCCACGTTGGTTTTGACTGGGAAGAGCCGGTGGTGCGACGTGTAAACGGAAAAAGGGTGATACAGGCGCAATGTGATGCCATAGATGGTGTGGGGCCGGCACAGGTACAGGCGGAGTTGGATGAGGCTATTCGAAGCATAGATGTACCACCAGGCTACAGCTTTAAATGGGTGGGAGAATCAGAATTGAAAGTCGATGCGCTGAAAGGGATCGTCAGTTTTCTGCCTCTGGCAGGCGGTATTATCCTGCTGGTGCTTTTGCTGTTGTTCAACGATTACCGCCGACCGATTATCATCGTTCTGTGTCTGCCACTTTCCATTATCGGCATTGTTCCCGGCTTATTGCTCACCGGCCAGCCTTTTTCGTTTGTGGGCATTATAGGGCTTATTGGCCTTTCAGGTATGATCATCAAAAATGCCATTGTGCTGATCGACGAAATTCAGTTGCGGCTAAAAGAAAGTCCTACAAAATATCGGGCGGTGGTAGATGCTACCATTTCCAGAGTGCGCCCAGTAATTATGGCTTCACTTACCACCATCCTGGGCATGGTGCCACTACTCACCGACCCGATGTATCAGGCCATGGCTGTAACAATTATTTCGGGCCTGCTGATTGGCACGCTCATCACCTTGGTCTTTGTTCCGCTGCTGTATTCTGTTTTTTATGGTGTTAAAATCAGTAACTATTTAGCTGATGGAATTGAGTACTAACTCATCTCGACCCCATCCCCAACCCTTCCCCTGAAGGAGAAGGGAGTCTGCCGCACAAGCCACTGCAGCGGCAAGTGCGTTGGCATCCTCCCCCTTCAGGGGGAGTTAGAGGGGGTCTAAGATTGTGGCTATTTTACCCAGATTTGATGAATGGCAGCTAAACAGTTACAAAAATCAAGACTAAATAAATACTAAAGCATTCATGCTTAATTTTTTAAATTTTAAGATTATGAAAAATACAAGATCAATAGTGCTTGTTCTCCTACTCTTTTCGGCCTATCTGCTGCCAGCACAGCAAACCTTGTCTGTGGACCGGGACGCGTGCAGAGCAATGGCCATCGAAAATAGTGAGACGCTGAAGATTGCCGACGAAAACATCAACAGAGCACAAGGGGAGAAGATGGCTGCCAAAGCAGCCCGGCTGCCGCACATTTCGCTCACAGGCACTGGTTTGTACTCAAAGCAGGAAATTAACGAAGACCTTCTGCTGCCCACGCAGGCTTTCGATCCTGCAACGGGCGAGCTGGTGCCCAATATTGCCATCGACCCCACAAGCGGCCAGCCCATCATTGGCCCCGACGGCAACCCGGTCTTCAATCTTTATGGCTATCTCCCGCTTGACATCACAATGTATGGCACTGCCCTCGCAAATTTGGCGGCACAGCAACCCATCTACACCGGAGGAAAAATAAATGCCGCCAACAACATGGCATCTATTGGCGAAAACATGGCCGGGAAGAACAAAATGCTAAAACAATCCGAACTTATCTACGCCACCGATCAGGCATATTATCAATACCTTTCGGTAAAAGGAAAAGTAAAGCTGGCCGAAGATTATCAAAAGCTACTATCGAAGCTTGTGGAAATGGTGGATGATAGTTACGAAACCGGCATGGTAAACCGCAACGAACTGCTGAAAGTGCAGGTGAAATACAACGAGGCTGCGTTGCAGCTACAGAAAGCAAAAACAGGATTGGCGTTGTCGCAAATGGCTTTGTGCCGCATCATTGGTGTAGATTTGAATACCCGGTTACAAATCAAGGACAGCATCACAAACGCGAGTTTCAATCTGGATACCCTGAACTATGTAAGCGCCGGTAACCGCCTCGAATACCAACTGATGCAAAGCCAGGTAGAAATGGCCGAACAAAATATGAAAATGGTACGCGGAGAATACCTGCCTACGGTTGGCGTGTCGGTGGGTTACAATTATCTGGTGATGGGAATGAAGAATATGGACAATTACGATCAGTATGGCATCAACGCCCTGGCGAGCATCAATATCCCTATCATTACCTTTGGCGAACGAAAGGGTAAAATCAAATCTGCCAAAGCGGAATTTAACACCAAACAACTG
Source organism: Clostridia bacterium (assembly GCA_009928785.1). GTDB lineage: Bacteria > Bacteroidota > Bacteroidia > Bacteroidales > 4484-276 > SABY01. The sequence continues at coordinate 7,484 of SABY01000088.1, forward strand.
GAACTACAACAAGCCACCAATTATCTACAACTCGAAATAGAACAGGCGCGCCTCAACTACACCGATGCTTACGCTCGTGTAGAAATGGCCCGTACCGCGCTGGAGCAAGCCAACGAAAATATGCGCATCAGCGACGACAATTATCAGGTGGGAATGGAAACTATTGTGAATGTGCTCGAAGCAAAGGCCGAATGGCAAAATGCCTTCAGCAATAAAATTGATGCACTTACCAATTTTAAAATCCATGAAAGCAATTTACTGCGTGTATCCAATCGTTTGCAACCTTGACAATGCAGGTTGTGTTACCATAAAATCCTAAATTCGGCAGGTTTAGTTCTTGAATTATCATTAATACGGCAGGTTTGGTTCTCGAAATATCATTAATTCGGCAGGTTTGGTTATATAATTCGATTCATTTGCTTTACTTTTGCATAATAAATCAAAAAACAAAATCAAAATGGATAGATGGTTTAACAGATATTACGAAAAAGTTTTTGATGACCTTCTTAAGCAAGGAAAAGTGCTAATTATATATGGTCCTCGCAGGGTAGGAAAAACAGCGCTTATCAATAAGCTTTTGGAGCAGCAGTCTGGTAAAACTTTTAAAGGAACAGGCGATGATATGGAGTTGAGAGATGTTTTTACATCCGGCAAATTACAGCGTATTTCTAACATGTTTGGAGGCTACGATATTGTTTTTATCGATGAGGCACAGCGCATACCTGAAGTAGGCTTGGGTTTAAAAATGCTCGTGGATCATCACAATATCAAAATTGTAATAAGCGGTTCTTCTTCGCTCGATCTAACCAATAAGGTCGGCGAACCCCTTACGGGCAGACAGGTACAAAAAATATTATTCCCATTGTCTGTATTGGAATTATCCGAACAATTTGGAGGTTTTGGCGCTCATCAGCGCCTAGAGGAATTGCTCATTTTTGGTGGATACCCGGAGGTGTTGAACCAAACGATAAACATCGAAAAAATTGAATACCTGACATTACTGCGCGATACTTACCTGTTAAAAGATTTGTTTGAAACCGAAAATATCCGCAACCCGTCCAGGTTATTACAATTGCTTAAACTATTAGCTTATCAGATAGGCAATGAAGTTTCGCTGTCGGAATTGGGTGCCGGTTTAAACTTGTCCAGGCAAAGTGTTGAACGCTATCTTTATTTACTCGAAAAGGCTTTTGTTATCCAACGCGTTGGAGGGTTTTCGAGGAACCTGCGAAGTGAAGTGATCAAAACTGCCCGATACTATTTCTGGGACAATGGTGTGCGTAATGCGCTGATCAATAATTTTAACCCAATCGCATCGCGCGATGATGTGGGTAAACTTTGGGAAAACTTTCTTTTTATCGAGCGGATGAAAAAACTTGCTTACCATCGTATCCCCGCAAATGTTTATTTCTGGCGAACCTACGACAAAAAGGAAATTGATTTTGTGGAGGAGCGTGATGGAGAACTTTACGGTTTTGAATTTAAATGGAAACCCAAAAAGATAAAGCCCCCCGCCCTTTGGCTCGAAACCTATCAGAATGCCACCTTTGAAGTCATCTCACCCGAAAATTATCTTGAATTTGTATTGTAAAACATACAGCTTTGATTTATTTTAAAGTATCATGAAAAATAAGCCCAAATTAGCGACCAGAGTATTAATTGTAGAAGACGAAGCGCCCAACAGCCGCATGTTGCGCGAACTGGTGGATGAGCTGCGTCCGCAGTGGAAGTTAGAAGCAATACTCGAAAGTGTGCAGGAGAGCGTGGCCTGGTTGCAATCCAATTCCGCCCCGGATATCATCCTCATGGATATTCAACTCTCGGATGGCATCTGTTTTTCAATTTTCGATCAGGTGGTGCTCCCGCCGTCATGCCGCATTATTTTTACCACAGCCTACGACGAATACGCCATCCGTGCTTTCAAAGTGAATAGCATCGATTATTTATTAAAACCCATAGAAAAAACCGAACTCGAAGCTGCCATTAAAAAATACGAAGAGCTGCTAACAGAATTTCAATCCGGGAGCGCGGAAGTTTTTAATGTTCAGGAGAAATACGACCAGCTTGTTAAAAACATCCTTTCCGGAAAAAAAGAGTACCGCACGCGCTTCCTTGTTGCGGGCGTCAACAACTGGCAAACCATCCTGACCAAAACCATCGCTTACATCTACAGCGAAAATAAGCTCACCTTTGCCGTCGATTTTGAGGGCAGGAATTACACACTGGATTACACCCTGGAGCAATTGGAATCGGAGTTGAACCCGGCAGAGTTTTATAGGGCCAACCGCAAAACAATCATTCATATTGATGCTGTAGTAAAGGTTTACAATGATCTGGGCAGAAAGTTAAAAGTAATGACGAAGCCAACCTCTGATTTTGAAATTCCGATAAGTCGCTTGAAGGCCACCGAATTTAAAATATGGATGGGGAAATAAAGAACAACGAATATGTTTGACGAAAAACGACTTCAGTTTTTAATCGACCTGAGCTCATACAAGCCACTGTATGTTTTTATCAGGTTATCAATCATCACTGCGGTTTCCATACTGTTGATTCATGTTTCCCAATTTCTGGCTGATGAGCCTCCGTTTCACGACAAGTTACCGCCACTCGCCTTCATTATTGCCGCAGTCGCATTCAACAGCATTATGGAACTCAACCTTTTGCTCATGCGCATCATCAACAAAACAGAGCGTTTCAGGTGGAATATCTATCTGCAGGCCATCAGCGTCATTGCTTTGTCGTTGGTGTTAATATTTATCTGGTTTCAGATTGCGCAAAGCGTTTTTGTGGATGAAAATATTTTGGACCACACTACCACCCAAATCGTCCTGATTACCGGGCTGCTGATTTTGGTTATCCACCTGCTCATCATCATTATCACAAATCTTGTAAAAGAGTGGATGAACAATCGCAAACAAATTGATGAACTCAAGCAGGCAAAACTAATCAGCGATTACAACTCCCTAAAAGACCGGCTCAATCCGCACTTTATGTTCAACAACCTAAGTGTTTTAAAATCGATGATTCGCTTTAGCCCGCAGGAGGCCGAAACCTTTACGCAGAATTTTACCAATGTGTATCGCTATGTGTTAAAGAGTCACGATGAAAAAACCGTGGGCCTGCAGGAGGAGCTGCGATTTATCGAGTCGTACATTGCTTTGCACAAAGAGCGCATTGGCGAGGGTTTGCAAGTGGTAATAAATGTGGATGATGCGGCACTGCAACGAGCCATTCCGCCCATGAGCCTCCAGTTGCTGGTCGAAAACGCCATCAAACATAATATCGCCAACAAGCAGCACCCGCTGAAAATTGAAATCGTTGCCGACAGGCAAAACCTTTCGGTAAAGAACAACCGCAACCACAAAGCCAGCACCTACTCCACAAACATGGGATTAAAAACCCTGCAAAGCCAATACAAACTCATTGCCGACGAGCAAATCCTGATAGAATCTCAGCCCGAATTCTTCAAAGTTACTCTGCCTTTGTTGTAAACCGGAATCATTACTTTTGCATTTTATACTAAATTACAAAACCTCATTATTTGAAATGACAAAGAGTGCTGATATCAGCCGGCTCATCGTGGTTGGCGACCGGGTGTTGATAAAACCCAAAACGCAGACCAACAAGTCGCGCGGCGGCTTGTACCTTCCGGCGGGTTACACTGAGAAGGAGGAGGTGCAAAGCGGTTACGTCATCCGCACCGGGCCTGGCTATCCCATTCCCGTCCCTTCCGACGATAGCGATGAACCCTGGAAACACTCCGGCGAAAAAACCCGATACATCCCGCTACAGGCCAAAGAAGGCGATCTGGCTATCTTTATGCAAAAAGGTGCTGTAGAAATTATGTATCACGGCGAAAAATACTTTATCGTTCCGCAACACTCCGTCCTGTTGCTCGAACGCGACGAAGAGCTCTTCGATTAAACAGAGACGGTCTTTCAACCATGACTGCGACACCTCTTTGCAAAACTCCAAATTACAACCAAGCAAAAATCAAATAGATCTCAACATCGAAAATCCAATGACCAAAACCGTTAGAATATTTGAAATTTGTTTTTTGAAATTTATTTGTCATTTGAAATTTGAAATTTGGAATTTCTATTCAATCTTTCACAAAATAGCGCTGCCGTTGGCTTTACTGCTTATGCTGGCGGGCTGTGGTAATGAAAAATCCAAAAGTTCGTTTTCCGAATATACTGCCATCGGCGCTGCCACCACCAATCCGTTGATAGCCGCAGGTTTTCGCATCACGGAGGGAGCGCACGAACAGTTGCTCGAAATATTTAATCCTGCCGACACGCTGCATCCGGTAGCCCGATTTTATCTCGTGGATAGCACGCATTCCGCTAATAAATATCCTGATGGCATCACCATAGAAGTGCCCGTAAAACGTATGGTCTGTCTTTCGGCCACCCATCTCTCGCTGCTTGATGCACTGGATAAGATGGAAACGCTGGTAGGTGTGGCTGGTGCCGATTATGTGGTTTCCGGAAAGTTTAAGGAGTGGTTAGCAAATGGAAAAATCAAAGAAATCGGCATTGCCGGGCAGTATCACCTCGAAAATCTTTTGGAGCTGGTGCCGCAAATTGTAATGGTGTCGCCGCAGGCAGGGCAGGCCTTTGAGCCGATTACCAACGCCGGACTAACAGTAGTTCCCAACGGCGACTTTATGGAAAATAATCCGTTGGGACGTGCTGAATGGATCAAAATGATGGGCGCACTTACCGGTGCCGAAAAGCGCTCCATTTCTATTTTCGATTCAATCAGCAAATCTTATAACCATCTGAAGGAAATTGCTGCCAATGCGACGCATCGACCCACCGTGCTTGCCGGAAAACAATATGGTGGGTTTTGGAATCTCCCCGGCGGCAAAAGTTATGTGGCGCAACTGCTTCACGACGCCGGAGCAGAATATCTTTGGAGCAACGACGTAAATACCGGCAGCCTGATGCTCGACTTCGAAACAGTTTACAACAGAGGCCTCGGCGCTGACTACTGGCGCATGTTGGTTTATACTGACACGACTTTCACCTACGATTTGCTGGCACGCGAAGACGAACGTTACCGGAATTTTGAAGCATTCAGAAATAAGCAAGTTCTGGTTTGCAATACAAAGTTGACAACCTATTTTCAGCAGGGGCTTTTGCAGCCGCACATCCTCCTGGCCGATTATATCCACATCTTTCATCCCGACCTGCTCCCTGATCATCAAAACGTTTATTACCACTTGATGCCATGACGCCCGCTGCCGCCACATATCAGATTCATCCCCACAATACTGCGTTAAAGCTGCTATTGCTGAGCCTGCTCATTATTATATTTTTTGTATTAAATATCGCTACCGGTTCGGTGATGATTCCGCCGGGCGAAATCGTACGGATATTAACAGGACACGCTGCTGCACATCCCGCCTGGGAAGGAATTGTTTTGAATGCGCGTTTGCCGCAGGCGCTCACAGCCATGTTTGCCGGCGCTGCTTTGGGAATTGCCGGCCTCATCATGCAAACGCTCTTTCGCAATCCGCTGGCAGGACCCTCGGTGCTTGGTGTTAGTTCCGGCGCCAGCCTGGGCGTAGCAGTGATGATGCTCTTCCTCACCATGCCCGCCGGTAAATTTATCTCCATCAGTCACGTCACGGGCAACTTCGGCGTGGTGGTGGCCGCCTTTGCTGGGGCTTTTGGCGTGCTGTTGCTCATCATGGCGCTGGCAGCACGATTTCGCAACCCCACCATCATCCTCATCATCGGCATCATGATCGCTTATGCCGTAACGGCCATTGTGGGCATCCTTCAATTTTATAGTCTTAAAGAAGATTTGCAGGCTTTCGTCATTTGGGGTTTGGGCAGCTTTGCCAACGTATCGTGGCAACAGCTCGCCTATTTTATTCCTTTATTAATAATAGGAATCGTGTTGGCTTTATTAATGATAAAACCTCTCAATGCTTTGCTCCTCGGCGAAAACTACGCCCGCAATTTAGGTGTAAATACCCGTCGTATTTCGCTGCTTGCAATTTTTACCTCCGGACTGCTCATTGCTGTTGTCACGGCATATTGCGGCCCGATAGCTTTTCTTGGTTTGGCGGTGCCGCATTTCAGCCGCGCATTGTTGCGTTCCTCCGACCACCTGCTGGTAATGCCGGGCACACTGCTTTCGGGCATGGTGCTGGCCTTGCTTTGTAATCTCATCGCGCGCCTTCCGGGTTTCGACGGCGCGTTGCCCATCAATGCCATCACCTCGCTCATCGGCGCGCCGGTGGTAGTGTGGATTATCCTTCGCCGCAACCAAATTTCCGTTTCATAATGAGGAGCGCCAGCCTGCATACCAGCGATCTTGCAATTGGCTACAATTTGAGCGGCGGTGCGGTCAATTTGTTACATCAGCATATTAATTTGCAACTGCATCCGGGCGAGGTGATTTGTCTTTTGGGACCCAATGGCTCCGGCAAAAGCACGCTCATCCGTACTTTGGCAGGATTTCAAAAGCCTTTGGCAGGAAAAGTTTTTTTTGGTGAAGATAATTTTAATAATCTCACTGCTGGCCAGTTGGCCCGGCAGGTAAGTGTGGTGCTGACGGGGCAGGTGGACATTGCCAATGCCAATGTGTTTTCGATGGTGGCTTATGGACGCACGCCTTATACCGGCTTCATCGGACGCTTGCGACCGGAAGATCGCTTGATCGTGAATCAGGCGTTGGAGCAGGTAGGTATTAATAATCTTGCACACCGAAAATTTGATGAGTTAAGTGATGGTGAAAAGCAGAAGGTGATGATTGCCAAATCGTTGGCACAACAAACGCCGTTGATATTTCTGGATGAACCCACCGCCTTTCTTGATTTTCCGGCAAGGGTGGAGATTCTGAAACTCCTAAGACAGGCTACCCGAAATTCCGGCAAAGCCATTCTGCTCTCCACCCACGACCTGAATCTGGCCATTCGCTTTGCCGACAGCATCTGGATGATGGGCAAAGAAAAGCCCATAGCCACCGGCACGCCGGAAGATATGGTTTTGCAGGGGCAGTTCGGAAACTATTTTGATAATCCACAGGTAACCTTTGATAAACTTTCAGGAACTTTTACTTTTGACGCCGAACAAATTGGCGAGGTAGCCGTCGCCGGCAGCGGGCTGCATCGCGTCTGGCTCGAAAAGGCGCTTGAGCGCAAAGGTTATCGGCTGATGGGGGAAACAAAATCTGGCTGCCGTATCTCTGTCTCTGAAAATCAGCATTTCGTTGTTAATTTTATTAATAAAAAATGGATTGCTGAAGACATTGCAGCGGTTTTGGAAATTTTAAAAAAATTAGATTTGTCATCAGAAAATCGAGCAACAACAACATAATTATTCATTTATGAAAAACATCATTTTACCTTTAGCAATTGTTTTGATAACTTTAATAAACGCCTGCAAGCCAATGGACAAAGCCGACCTGATCATTACGGGTGCCGTCATCTATACTGTCGATAGCAATTTCACTACCGCCGAAGCCATGGCCATCGGCAGTGGCAAAATTCTGGCGGTGGGATCCAATGACGAAATTACCGGGAAATACGCCGCCGATCTGGTGTATGATTTGGGTGGTAAAGCAGTGTATCCCGGACTTATTGATGCGCATTGTCATTTTCTTGGTTATGGAATGGGTCGCCTGAAGCGTGCCGATCTTACCGGAACCAGATCGATAGAGGAAGTTGTGGAACGCGTGCAGCAACATCACCAAAAATTTCCTGACTTGTATTGGATCGAAGGGCGCGGCTGGGATCAGAATGACTGGGACGATAAGCAATTCCCGGATCGTAAAAGTCTCGACGAGCTTTTCCCCGACATTCCGGTAATGCTCACACGTATCGACGGCCATGCCGCGCTGGTTAATAGCAAAGCGCTGGTGCTGGCGGGAATCTCTGCCGAAACGAAAATAGAAGGTGGCGACATCTTGAAAGAAAACGGACTGATCACCGGAATCCTTATCGACAATGCCATGCAGCTTGTATATAACGTAATACCGGAAGCTGGAGCTGAAGAAATTACCAGAGCTTTGCTGCTGGCGCAGGACGATTGTTTTGCTGTTGGGCTTACCGGCGTGCACGACGCCGGGCTGGAAACAGAGCAGGTGAAAATCATCGATTCGTTGCAACACGCCGGAAAACTAAAAATGCGTATCAATGCCATGCTTTCGCCGACGCAGGAAAACCTCGACACCTACGTGGACGGCGGGCCTTATATCACCGACCGCCTTAGTGTGCGCAGCATAAAACTTTACGCCGACGGCGCTTTAGGCTCACGCGGCGCGCTGCTCATCCACGAATACAGCGACGATCCGGGCAACCGTGGCATCATGCTCACACCCCCCGACACCATCCGCAGCATTTGCCAACAGGCCATCGACGATGGTTATCAGATTTGCACCCATGCTATCGGCGATTCGGCCAACCGCATGATGCTGCATCTTTATGGCGAATTTCTGCAAGGCTCCAATGACCTGCGCTGGCGCATCGAACATGCACAAATTGTAGCGCCCGAAGATTTTGATCTTTTTGGCAAATACAGCATTGTTCCGTCGGTGCAGCCTACCCACGCCACGTCCGACATGTATTGGGCGCCCGACAGGGTGGGGCTGGAGCGGATAAAAGGCGCTTATGCTTACAAGCAATTGCTCGATCAGTTGGGGTGGATTCCGCTGGGTACGGATTTTCCTATCGAGAAAATCAATCCCATGCTTACATTCTTTGCGGCCACTGCCCGGCAGGATGCTGACGGATATCCGGAAGGAGGTTTCCAAAGCGAGAATGCGCTTTCGCGCGAAGAAGCACTGCGTGGCATGACGATCTGGGCAGCACGAGCTGCTTTTGAAGAAAACAAAAAAGGCAGTCTTGAGCCTGGCAAAGTAGCCGACTTTGTGGTACTTGATGCCGACATCATGGCGATTCCTTTGGCAGAGGTGCTAAAGGTAAATGTTATGAAAACATTCATCGCTGGTCAGCAGGTTTACAGCAGGTAGGAAAAGTGGCGGTTTGAAAAGTGTTTTTTTTAAGCCAATCGAAATCGTTAGTGATTACTTAGATACTCAATTAATAAAAACATTCTTATCTTTGTTTTCGTTATTCATTTTTGATTATGAAAAAGTTAACTATTCTTCTGTTTTTCGCCAGCCTTGTTTTACAGGGATTTGCCCAAACGCGGGAAGTTCCGTTTAACCTTGACGACCGTGATCGCATCATGCGAACTGAGGAGCAGCTAAAAGCTACCAACGAAAAAATTGAATCGCTTCGCAACGAGATGAATTCAAGATTTGAAGCTATAGATTCAAAATTTGAAGCCATAGATTCCAAGATGGATTCTAAATTTGAGGCCGTGGTTACCAGGATAGACGCCAGTAATTCGCGGATTGATATACTTTATTGGGGCATTGCAGTTTTGATCTCCATCATGCTTTTTATTTTGGGATTTATTATCTGGGACAGGCGCACTGCCCTGGATCCTGTGCGACACAAAATAATCATCCACGAAGAACGGCTTGTTAAGCTCGAGAAAATAACCCGCGAGCAAGCCAAAAAAGACCCCGACTTTGCCGAGCTTCTCAAAATTGCCGGCTTGCTA
>SABY01000228.1 GCA_009928785.1 Clostridia bacterium
CTGTACACAAATACAACCAACGGGGCTACATCCTGGAGCTGAATGCCTCGTCAGCAAAGGTGATGCGCAAGATAGAGCCGGCGTTCGATTTTAATCCGGTTGATATGTTTTGCAGCGACAGCCCTGAGATAGATAACCCCAACATTTATGTGGCGTATGTGGATATGGGTGATCCTGATGCTAAGCTGAAGATGATGTATTTTGATAACAATACATATCAAATAACGAACAGTAATTTCGAAATAGGAGGTGATCAGCTTGAATACCTGATAAACCCAAATGGTACAATCTGCCTGGCAGCGAAAGTAGGCGATTTTTGTCCGGGAGAGGGCACGGTATATTTTTTTAACTACGACTTTACACCTAAATGTGACCCGATAACTCATGCAGGTGCCTGCGTAACCCAGCTTCTTTTTACTCCGGTCTATGACTATATTGTATGGGTTAGTAAGTGTAATAATAGGGTGTACTGCCTTGAAGATAACGGTATTGAAGTGGTATCTTTAATGGAGTGTGCGATTAACTTTCCACTCTGCGCTGTGTATGATGAAGATGCGGATGTTTATTATTGTGAAGGAAACAGTCCTTATTATTACATCTACAAGATTAATCCATTAAATTTTTCCAAAGAAGAGCATCTTTACCTCCATCAAACTAAGTTAGAAAGAATGCTGTTCAATACAAATGATAATTTCACTTATGGATATTCAAAAACCGGACTCTATAAGTTTGATGACGAATCCATGTTGTCATTCATTGCTTTTCCTGAAGATTTAGATTATGACCATTTTCGCATGGATGATGTAATAATCTCAGAAGCTGCTAATAAGATTTATTGGCCAACATTGGTAAGTGAAGGTTTTTATGATGTGCCTGGTATAATTGAATACGATTGCGATGCAGATGCTATCAACCTTTACCTCTCACCTCAAAAAAGCACGGTGGCAACTCTGTCAATAATATTGAAGAATTCAAAACTTGGCAAAAAATTGACTTATGCTGTGGAAAAAGAAAACCTATTCTGCGCTAATGCTTTTTCAAGCAACGCCTTATTTGCTACTACCCACGCCGAAACGCGTACCCTTACCGGAAACTGGAACTGGATTTCTTTTCCGTGCATGCCCCGCCTGGGCAACGATGCGTATAGCTCGCAGGCGCTGCTGGAAAACCTTGATCCGTTCCCTTCATATATCGAACTACTCACAAGTGTAGAAGGGTCAAGTTATTCTTTAATTTTTGAAGATCAAATTTGGCACACACAACAGATCCCTACCTTAATCAGTATCCAAGGATATAAATACTACAGCAGCTCATCGGTTGTCCAGAGTCTGCCGGTTTACGGCACGGTGCTCGATCCCACCACCCCTGTCCCGCTCAATGCCGCTTACGAAAACTGGATTGGGTACTTCCTGGAATATCCGCTGCCGCCGGAGGATGCCTTTGCAGGAGTATGGAACAAGCTTACGCGTATATCTACCGAGCACTGGACTTTGGTGCTTAAAGATGGCGTTATCGTACAGGGTCCCAGCCTTGATTCACCGATCAGGTACGGCGATGGATTGATAGTAACGGTAAAAGAGAACTGCACGCTGATATGGAACAACGATGCCAGCCCGGGTACTCCCGTAGATTATCCTGCCACCGACTATTACACCTACACTAAAAAAGCAGATTATGTCCCCTTTTATTTTGAGATGGACAGCACCGTCGGCATTCAGGAAATTGCCCTGATGGTCGCCGACAGTTGTGTAGGCGCTGCCGTGGTGAGACCCGGCGATAGCATTACCGAGGTAAATGCCTATCTGGCGGGTATCCCTTCGGGTGAACCCATCACAGTAGAAACCTGGAGCGGCTTTAAGTCGGCCAGGCTGGGCAGCAATGATTATTCGGTGGTGGATCGCATTACCCGAAAGCGCGTCAGCCGTACGATTTATACCGGCGAGCAACAACCCTACTATGTCATCTCCTTTAATGCCGGCGAATCTGCACACGGCGATGCGGTGGTTATGCTGCAGCCGCCTTCGCCCAATCCTTTCAGCCGTTCGGTGATGTGTAGCTTCGTGCTCAACGAGGCTTCCAATGTAACACTCTCTGTTTACGATCTGCAGGGACAGCTTTTAAATACCCTGATGCAGGGGAACTATGGCGAAGGCTACTACGAAGCGGCCTGGAACGGCATAACCCACACAGGCAAAACCGCCCCTAACGGCATTTATATTATCCGCCTTACGGCAAACGACAAAATGATTGCCAACGAAAAAGTAGTGCTGATACGCTAAATATTAAATAACCATCACCCGAACCAACTCCGGGAGAAGGTTTTTTTTAACAATTTAAAAAATAATGATTTAGTAGCTTTCATATAATTGATTCCTCAGAACATGAAGAACTTCTTTTTTTTGCCTCACCCCCGACCCCTCTCCAATTGGAGAGGGGAGCACTTCTGCCGGGCTTTATGGGAGTTCGCAAGGCAGAGTGCTCCGTTTGGACTTTACTACTATTCAACGAAAGAGAGCTCCCTTTCCCGTGTCGGGAAAAGGGGCGGGGATCGGGCTTTACAAAAAACTGAGAATGGAATCAATACAATTTGATTACTATGACCACCTAAAAATTTTACATTTAAAAACTAAAATCATGAAACACAATTCCACAAAACCTGTATTTCTATCTTCTACCTTCTATCCTCTACCTTCTACCTTCTACCTTCTAACCTCTATCTTCTTCCTTCTCTCCTCCTCCCTTTCCGCCGCTGTCCTCACCGTAAAGCAGGATGGCACGGGTGATTACACAAATATTCAGCAGGCCATCGACGCTGCTGCCATCAACGATACGGTGTTGGTGTGGCCGGGCACCTATTATGAAAATCTGCACATCAACGGCAAGCCCCTCACTTTGGCGAGCTTGTACCTTACCATCGGCGACCGGCAATATGTGTATCAAACCATCGTCGATGGTAGCAATGCCCAAAGAGCGGTGATAGGCATAAATTACCTGCCCACAGGTACAAATGCGATGATCTGCGGGCTGACCATTCAAAATGGCAATTCGCTTGAAAATCCTATTATGTATTCTTTAGATGGTGGCGGGGTTGCATTACTTCATGCCAATACAAGCATATCCAATTGCATTATTAAGGATAATTTGTCATTCAAAGCAGGCGGCGGTGTTGCAGCCTTATTTTCTAATCTTGATTTAATTTCGACCACGATAAAAAATAATACAGCCTATACTTATGGAGGAGGAGTATGGGCCGGAGGAGGCGATTACCTCAGTTTCGATACGCTTCACTTAAACAACATATATTACAATCATTCTGTTTTTGGAAATGATATAGGTAAGCATTTCGCAACTGAATGC
>SABY01000089.1 GCA_009928785.1 Clostridia bacterium
TTTACTTGAAATAAAATATAATTTATCATGGAAGTACAAGGACTAAGAAGTGAGATACACGATTTTATTAATCATGCAGACGAAAAGTTTCTGAAGATGGTTTACAAAATCATTAAAGCACATAAAAATTCTATAGTTGTTGGTTACAATGCAGATGGCTCGCCAATAACGCAAGAAGAATTAAAAGTAAGGGCTAAGGCTGCTTCTATGCGGGTGAAATCAGGAGATTATTTCACTCAGGAGGAGGTTGAAAAGGAGATCGAAAATTGGTAAAGAAAAAACTTCCAACCTTTTCGTTATTAAGGTTCTTTGCTTTCATTGACGACTCTTTTTTCCAAGCAAATAGTCTGATGTAAATTACAATGGATTTCTCTCCGCCGGTTGGCGGATCGAAATGACAAGGCTGTCACGAGAGAGAAGGAGGTGGCGGGATTGGGCGCGCAGCGCCCAATCCCGCCACCTCCGTTAATACTCTGATTCTTGTCATTTTTATCTTCAACCAAAAATCCATCCCACCACTGTTTTCCCTTCCTAAATATAATCTATCGTCACGGTTTTCAGGAATTTGTCTTCGAGCAGGGCGGCAATGCGTTTTACCACGGTGCGGCGTATTTCGAGTTCCACCGGCAAGTTGGGGTCCTGGTGCGCAATGTTGATGCGCGTGCCCACGATAAAGTTTATCTCGTCGCTTTCCAGTATCATCCGCACGATGCTGTCGGCGGGGCCTTTGCCCGGCACCCATTGGTTGTTGTACTGACGCAACTGGTTGGCCACTTTCGTTAGCGTAAGGATGCCTTCGGTGATCAGATCGACGCCCTCCATAGAGGAGGTGGGTGGCAGGTCGGGGTCTTCAAACTCGAACGAGTCGGTTATTTCTTTGTCCCACTCACGCGCTATGATGTCGGCGGTGGTGGCGCCGCTAAGCACTTTCAATCCGTTAAAGGTTTTTACCCGCCGGGCATATTCCTGGTCTTTGTCTTTTTCGTAAGGCGGGCCGGTGCAGATGAGCATTTTGCGCGGTTCGCGGAAATAAATCACAGCACAACTGGTGTCGTCTTTCAGCGTAAACGAATCGTTGAGCGTGGCGCGTTTTACGGCGCGCTCGCCCAGCTCATAAGCCGAAATCACGGGCTGCTTTTTTACTTCGCTCAGCATAAACTCCGAATAGTCGTCGCGGCCCCAGCCAAAAGGAAATTTCTCGCTACCCATGCCCGACTGTGTAATGCCATCGGAGCAAAAGATGATGCGGTCTTCCTTTTCGGGAATAAAAGAACAGACGTGTAGCTCTTTGCCCTGATTTTTTTCGCTCTCAAGCACTACTTCCTCCCATCCGGGATCAAACAAAGCGCCGTTGCGGATGATGAAAGTCTGCGGGTTGTCGTATTCAAGAATGCTCACGCGGCCACCAATTTCGATATCCACGATGGTAAAAGTTGCGTAGCTGATCTTACGCTCGCTACATACAGGCAAAGTGTTCATAATGATTTCGGCAATCTTGCTGAAGTCCTGGTGCTCCTCGGTAAAGTTGAGCGCCATGGTGGCCGTGAGCGTAGCCAGCATGTTGGCTTTTACGCCGTGTCCCATGCCATCGCTTAGCACGGCAATGAGCCGGTTTTCCTCTTTAACTTTCCGATTTACAAACACGTCGCCACAAATGCGCTCCCCGTGGTGGTTGCGCTGCTGGCAGTTAACTTCTATATGAAAATTTTTAGACATACCTTTTTAAAATCCAAGTTCCAAATTCCAAATTCCAAGTTCCAAGTTCCCAAGTTCCAAGTTCTAAGTTCTAAGTTCCAAGTTCCAAGTTCCAAAATCCAAAATCCAAGTTCCAAGTTCCAAATTCCAAGTTCCAAGTTCCAAATTCCAAGTTCCAAGTTCCAAGTTCCAAGTTCCAAATTCCAAGTTCCAAATTCCAAGTTCCAAGTTCCAAATTCTAAGTTCCAAGTTCCAAGTTCTAAGTTCCAAGTTCCAAATTCCAAATTCCAAGTTCCAAGTTCCAAGTTCCAAATTCCAAGTTCCAAGTTCCAAATTCCAAGTTCCAAGTTCCAAATTCCAAATTCCAAGTTCCAAGTTCCAAATTCCTAATTCCAAGTTCCAAAATCTCAATTGCTTTCTTCTTCAAAAAGATTTTTGAGAACAAGACCTGTATTCCTTCCATACTGCCCTCACAAATCCCATATCCATTACTTTCTACCTACTACTTTCTACCTACTACTTTCTATCCTCTACCCTCCAACTTCTATCCTCTACCCTCTAACTTCTATCCTCTACCCTCTAACTTCCACCCTCTTCCTCAACAAAATACATCTCGAAAGAGATTCCGTTTTTCACTTCAATTTTTCCGCGCGGGGTGCATCTAAAATGATCTTTCACCAGCAGCCAGGTGTCGTGCGAAATGTTGATTTTACCTACTTCGCCGCCCGATTCCATGCGTGAAGCAACGTTGACGGTGTCGCCCCAGATGTCGTAAGCAAACTTTCGGTTTCCTACGATGCCGGCTACTACCGGGCCGGTGTGCAAACCGATGCGTGCCTCGAACCACGTCATCCCAGCCGCCTGCCGTTGTTGTTTGTAATCTTCCATAAACCGGCGGATGGCGCAGGCTGCACGCACGGCATCCAGCGGGTTGGTATCGTTGGCCACGGGCAGGCCGGCAGCGCACATGTAGGAGTCGCCGATGGTCTTGATCTTTTCGACGTGGTGCTGCGTGATGATGTCGTCGAAATGTTTGTAACAATAGTCAATTTCGTCCACCAGTTCTTCGGGAGTCATTTTGCCAGCCATCTGCACAAATCCTTTGAAGTCGGTGAAGAGCACCGTAACCTGGTCGTATTTGCGTGCTTTGGATTTGCCGCTGTTTTTGAGTTCTTCGGCAGTTTCCGAAGGCAGAATGTTCAGCAGCAGGTCGTCGGAGCGTTTGCGTTCGTGTGTTATCATCCGGTTTTTGCTTTCCAACTGGCGACGTGTACGTTGTACGTATCGGTAACGATGCAGCAGCAGCATGGCCAATGACAAAATTAATGCTCCGATAACAATGATCAGGTTGCGCAACTGTTTTTGCCGTTGGAGTTGGAGCTTTTGTATTTCGATATTCTTAGTAAAAAGTTCTATTTCTTTATCTGATTTCTCTTTGACGTAAGCATTCACGCTCATCTGCGATTTGCTTTTTTCGATGTTTTGCAGCGAGTCGCGCAAAGCGATGTATTTTTCGTTGTATTCAAAAGCGTGTTTATAGTCGTTCACACCACGATAGGCTTTACTTAGTTCCTTGTAAACATCCACCAGGATGCTTCGGTAGTTCATTTCCATAGCAAGCCGGTGAGCTTCGAGCAGAACGGCAAGTGCTTTTTTGTTTTTATTTTTCCGGTTGAGCAGATCGCCCTGCGCCGTCATCAGGTTTAATATTCCGTACTGATCGTTAACCTCATGTGCCAAACCGAGCGCTGTATCCAGGGCGGCGCTCGCACGATCAATTTCGTTTTTGTCGAGATAAAGATACACAAGCGCCTGATAGCTATATTGCATCTTGTACAGGTCATGATTTTGGCGGTGCAGTTCGATGGCTTTCCGAAGATAAAAAAATGCTGAATCGTAGAGTTCAAGTGCCTGAAATGCTACGCCGATATTAGACAGGTTGGTGGCGTATTTGGCAGTATCGTGGCTTTTCAGGTTGTAGTCTATCGCTTTGCGAAAATAATCCAGAGCCACGTCGGGGCTTTTCATCTCGTGGTAGCGCAGCCCGATGTTGTTGAGGGCCACGGCCATGCGCATGGTGTCGTTCATGCTTTCGGCCAGCGAAAGCAATTCCAACAGGTAATTGATAGAAACAGAATATTCGCCCATAAGCGAATAAACGATGCTCAGGTTGTTGTAAACCGAAGCGGCAAGCAGGTTAAGATTGTTCTCCTGGGCAACTTTTAAACTTTGCTTGTATTTGGCTATTGCTGCGGAAAAATCACTTTGTTCGAGCATTATGCCCTGCAGGTTGAGAGCGGTGGCTATGCCGCGGGTGAAATTTTGCTGCATAGAAAGTTCATACAGCTTTTGGGCATAGTAAAAGGCAGTGTCAGGATTATTAAAACTAATATCGCTAACAGCAGCCATCAGATTTTGGAGCCGAAGGGTATCGTCAGCATGTTGCATCGCTATCTGATAAAGGCTGTCGCATAACGCGATATTTCTTTCTGCCTGTAGATGAGATACCCATATCACAGAAATGAAAAGCAACAGGAGCAGTTTTTTAGCGGCCATTTTTTATTTTGTTAATAACAAATTCAGCAATGTGCTGCACGGGTAGGACATATTGTGCAGCGCCAATTTTTTCGGCTTCTTTGGGCATACCAAATACCACGCTGGTGGCTTTATCCTGAGCAATGGTAAGGGCTCCTGCCTGCCTCATTTCCAGCAGTCCGGCAGCTCCGTCAGCACCCATTCCGGTAAGCAGAATTCCTGCTGCACGCTTGCCGGCCACCTTTGCTACCGAACCAAAAAGTACATCCACGGCAGGCCGGTGACGATTGACCAGCGCACTGCTGTAAACATCGGCACAATAGCCGTCAGCACATTGTTTGATGGCCATGTGATAACCACCGGGAGCTATCAGCATTTTGCCGGTGGTAAGTTTTTCTCCATTTTCGGCTTCCTTCACCTGAAAAGGAAAAAGGCTGTTGAGCCTTTCGGCAAAAGTGCGGGTAAAGCCGGCAGGCATGTGCTGCACGATAGCCACCGGTGGTATATTGGCAGGCCATCCCGAAAGGATTGTCTGGATGGCTTCTGTGCCGCCGGTGGAAGCGCCAATGGCGATTATGGTTTTGCTGCTGAATGTAAGGGTAGGAGGGAAGTCCGACGGCGGTATTATTCCTTTTGGCCGTAAGCCGATGTTGCGACGTGTTGGTCGCGACATGCTGGCGGCTATCACTGCATCGATAATTTGGATGCTGCTTTCGTCGATGTTTTCCTGAATGATCAGATGCGGTTTATGAATCACATCCACAGCGCCATAATCCAACGCTTTGATTACTTCGGGGGCGCCTTTGCGCGTGAGGCTCGAAATTACTACCACCGGAATGGGGTGCTGCGTCATAATACGGTGCAAAAATGTAAGTCCGTCCATGCGGGGCATGTCCAGGTCGAGGGTGATTACGTCAGGAATCTCCTTTTTCATGCACGCCGCCGCCACATAGGGATTGGGAGCTGTGGCCATAATTTCTATTTGCCCGGAACGCTCAAGGATTTCGACCAACGACTGTCGGATTACTGCGGAATCATCGACGATTAAAACACGAATTTTTTTCATAAAAATCGGGCTGTTTTTGTATTCACCTCATTTGCCAGCCAATCAAAGAAATTTTTGCATTACCTCACCGGTATGTGTGTTGAAGAAGATTTTTCGTCCCCGGTTTCCACCGGTGCTGCCTTTGGCTATCCTTATGCCATAGGTGTTGTAGTTATCAAAAGCCAATTCTATATTACGTTGGCCGATGTCAAAAATCCTGGCCTGATCGTCGAGCATCTGCGCGCCGCCAAACATTTTTGCTATCAGGTTTTGTGTTTTACTACCCTGGCTAAGCATTTTTTTAATGAGCAATTCGTTGGCAATGTTTCCATATTTTGGCGATGCAAGTCCGTCGCCATTCCAAAGCGGCAGCATGTAATGATTCATTCCGCCTGTTGCTCTTTCTTTGTCCCACAGGCACACAGCCACACACGATCCTAAAATGGTATGGAGTACAACTGGCTCTTGCGCCACAAAAATAGCTGATGAATAAATGTATTTAGCCTGTAGGTTGTTCATTATCACTCAAAACAATTCGCTTGGGTCGAAGAGGAAATCCTGGCCATGCGCAGCCGCACCATTGCTGTTGGCCTTGTTTTTTTGATCTGGAATTTGCAGGGTAAAAATACTCCCGTGGTCGCGTTGGCTTTGCAATTTTATGGAGCCACCAAGAAGCTCAAGATACGATTTTGTAAGTGGCAGCCCCAGGCCATGTCCCTGGCCGGGCGTAGCCACGGCCGTGTTGAGCCGGACAAATCTATCGAAGATGCGGGCATGGTCGGCACTGTCGATACCGGCACCCTGATCGGCAACAGCGATGGTTAGAGTTTCGTCTTTATAATCTACCGAAATGCCCACCGCCGTGCCATGGTAGGTTTGTTGCACAGCATTCATAATCAGGTTTTCAAGGATCAGTTGCAGCTTCTGCGGATCGCTTCTAATGATAAGTTTTTCAGGAAACGAAGCCGCATAAACGAACCGGACATTTCTATCGGCAGTCGTTTTATCAAACTTTGTTGCAATCTCCTTCAGCAACTGTATTACATCAAAATCATAATATTCTACCATCACTTCGCCGGCTTCTATCTCGGCAGAAGCAAAGATGTTGTGCCATTGAAAATCGAGCTGCACCGCCTCCTGATGTATCACCGCCGCCCGCCGACGAATTTGGTCCATAGATAAATTTTCATCCGCGCTAAGCGATTCCGACAAACTTATTATCGAAGTCAACGGATTGATGATCTCGTTGCGGGCATTTGAAAGAAAATTCGTTTTTAATCCCTCCGCCTCAATAAGTTTTTGGTTTACCTGCCGGAGGGTCTGGTTGAGCTGTTCCAGTTCGTCGTAAGCCTGGCGTCGCTGCTCGATGCGTCGCTGCAGTTCTTCGATAAGTTGTTGGTCGGTAAATGAGGTCATAGTTTATGGTGTAATGTCGGTTTTGGTTCAATTTTTAAATTCAAGATTCAAGATTCAAAATTCAAGATTCAAAATTCAAAAACCAAATATTAGCAGCATGCAGCATTTTTACTTAAATCTTTTGATAAACAGCAGGTGCCACCCGTCTAAGCGGCAGCCACAGGTCGCTGAAAAGTGATTCGGAGTGGCCGATAAAAAAATACCCGCCTGTACGAAGTTTGCCAAGCAAGGCACGTATCACGCGCAACTGCACGGCTCGCTCGAAATAGATCAATGTGTTGCGGCAAAAAATAGCATCAAAATCTTTGTGATGAAAACTCTCCGTGTGCATTAGATTGTGGCGCTCAAACCGGACTTTTTGCCGCAGTGCCGAAACAATGCGCACCGTTTTGGCGCTCCGGTCGCGGCACCGCAAAAGGTAGTTTTGGCGCAGGCTAAGCGGTATCACCTGCGTTTTAGAATCCGGATAAATGGCCAAAGTTGCTTGTCGCAATGCCGTTGTCGAAAGGTCGGTGGCAAAAATCTCAAATTCAAATCGGGGATGCAACGCCCTAAACTCGCTCATGATAATGGCCAGGGTGTAAGGCTCTTCGCCGGTGGAACATCCGGCACTCCATATTTTAAAATATTGGTTTTCGGAATGCTGGTAGTGGTCCAAAAGGATGTTTTTATACAAATAGTCAAAATGATCAGGTTCGCGGAAGAAGTCGGTCTTGTTGGTGGTCACCGCATCTATCATGTGGATAAGTTCAGCTTGTTGCCCGCGGTTGCTGAAAAGGTAAGCGATATAGGTTGAAAAGTCGTTGCATCCATTTGCCTTCATGCGCGAACGCAGGCGGCTTTGCAGCATCAGCTTCTTGTGTGGTGGCAGATGGATTCCGTATTCACGAAAGATAAATTCGCTAAGCCGCGCAAAGTCAGCATCGCTCATCTCTGCCTGATAAATCTTATGTAGTTCGTTGGCCTGCACAGGGTTTAGTTGGTCGCGAATAACGGATTATTAATAATTTGGATCAAACAAATTTTTTCAGTAGTGTTTCGTCGGCTTCGTTGGGCAGGGTCACCTTTAGGTTGGGATTGTTGCTCATTGCTCGCTTTATGGCCGAAATGGCGCCGGGGTTGCGTGCCCAGTTACGGCGGGCGATGCCATTATTTACATCCCAGAATAGCATCGACTTCAGGCGTCGGTCGGCATCGTCGGAGCCATCGAGCAACATGCCAAAGCCACCATTGATCACTTCGCCCCAGCCCACGCCGCCGCCGTTGTGTATCGAAACCCACGTTGCACCACGAAAGGCGTCGCCGATAACATTCTGGATGGCCATGTCGGCAGTAAACTGCGAGCCGTCGTAGATGTTGGAAGTTTCGCGATAGGGCGAGTCGGTTCCCGACACATCGTGGTGGTCGCGACCCAGCACCACCGGAGCGGAAATTTCGCCCGTGCGTATGGCTTGGTTAAAAGCTTCTGCAATGCGCATACGCCCCTCGGCATCGGCATAAAGAATGCGTGCCTGCGAGCCTACCACCAGCTTGTTTTCTTTAGCTCCTTTTATCCATCTTATGTTGTCGTGCATTTGTTGGGTTATCTCATCGGGCGCAGTGGCTGCAATTTCTTCGAGCACTTTTATGGCAATCCGGTCGGTGGTGTCGAGGTCGGCAGGGATGCCCGATGTGCAAACCCAGCGGAACGGGCCAAAACCAAAGTCGAAACACATGGGTCCCATGATGTCCTGCACGTACGACGGGTAGCGATAGCCTCCTTTATCGTCGAAAATGTCGGCTCCGGCGCGTCCTGATTCAAGCAGAAATGCATTACCATAATCGAAAAAGTACATACCTCGCGCCGTCATTGCGTTGATGGCTTTTACCTGCCTGCGCAGCGAATCCTTTACAGCAGCAGCAAACTGTTGTGGGTCGTCCACCATCATTTTATTAGATGCTTCAAAAGAAAGACCTGCGGGATAATAGCCACCTGCCCAGGGGTTGTGCAGCGAGGTTTGATCCGACCCCATTTCTACTTTTATATTTTCTGATAAAAGATTCTCCCACAAATCCACGATATTCCCGACATAGGCCAACGATACAGATTCTTTGCCTTCGCGCGCCTTGCGGATGCGGTCGGTTAGTTTTGGCAAATCGTAATACAGTTCGTCCACCCAGCCTTGCTCATGGCGTTTTCGGGCGGCAGCCTCGTTTACCTCTGCTATTACACCCACGGAGCCGGCTATTACAGCAGCTTTGGCCTGAGCGCCCGACATCCCACCCAGGCCGGAGGTTACAAATAATTTTCCGGCCAGGCTTTCATTGCACCCTTGCGCCAGCATTCTGCCCGCATTGAGCACTGTGATGGTAGTGCCATGCACAATGCCCTGCGGGCCGATGTACATGTACGATCCTGCTGTCATTTGTCCATATTGCGAAACGCCCAGCGCATTAAATTTTTCCCAGTGGTCGGGCGAGGAATAGTTGGGAATCACCATGCCATTGGTTACAACCACACGTGGTGCGTCGCGGTGCGACGGGAAAAGTCCCATCGGATGTCCTGAATACATCACCAATGTTTGTTCGTCGGTCATCTCTGCAAGATATTTCATGGTAAGCAGGTATTGCGCCCAATTTTGAAACACTGCTCCATTGCCGCCATACGTTATCAGCTCGTGCGGATGCTGCGCCACGGCAGGGTCGAGGTTATTTTGAATCATCAGCATGATGGCCGCCGCTTGCGGGGTTTGTGCGGGATAATCATCGATAGCGTGGGCATGCATGGCATAGGTCGGCCGATAGCGATACATATAGATGCGCCCATGCTTTTGTAGCTCTTCGGCAAATTCCGGCGCCAGTTGTGGGTGCAACGCCGGCGGGAAATAGCGCAAAGCATTTTTCAAAGCCAGCACTTTTTCGTCGGCAGTAAGAATGTCTTTTCGGCGTGGTGCATGCGAAATGGTTGCGTCCCATTGCGGCATGGCGGGAAGCTCTTTGGGGATACCTTGCAGGATTTCTTTTTCAAAAACATTCATTATTTTCTTTTTTTATAAAATTGACAAACAATGTAAAAACGCAAAAGTACATAAAAGCCTCGTTTGGCGAAATGGCCGCTTTGCTGCATATAGCGCCACAAGGCAGGTAGTTGTAAGGTAATGTCACTTTAAAACAGCTATAAATTTTCAAATGTTTGACATTTTAAGATCGTTAGATTGAAAATAATTTAAACTTTGCAGCAGTATTTTTTAATTCAAAAACCTAAATAAAATGGCATACGTAATCACAGATGATTGTACCGCTTGTGGTACTTGCATTGACGAGTGTCCTGTAGAGGCAATCTCCGAGGGCGAAATTTACAAGATTGATCCTGATGCCTGCACCGATTGTGGTGCTTGCGCCGATGTTTGCCCCGTTGAGGCGATTCATCCTGAATAGTCGGGAACAAAATTCAATTTTTTAAACCAGGCAAAAGGCTCGGATAGCAGAACTATCCGGGCTTTTTTTATGAAGAGTCTTCAATTCACGGGGTTTGGACGAGGTTGCACCTTGGCCATTTTATTTTTACAGGCTGCGCCTGTGCGAATATTTAAAAAATGAAAAGATAAATCTGGCGTAGCCTGCAAGAATTAATGCAGCTTAGGTAAAACCTAAGCTGAACGCTGAGCCAAGCGAACTGAACGTTGCGCCGAGTAATGGTTGTGCTTGGTAAAACTTCTATTTCTTTTAATATCGAAAAGAAGAATTTTGATTTAAACAACTACCGCCTACCGCCTGAGGGCTACGGACTGAGAGCTGAGAACTGAGGACTGCCGGCTGAGGACTGAGAACTGCCGACTGAGAACTTCTCCGCTAAAGCACTACCAGTTTTGATATGGCATTGGTGCCGTCGCTGAGGCGAATATCGACCAGGTAAAGTCCCGGCCTTAAGTTTTCGCGTGTGAAGTGCGCGGTTTTACTATTAGTGAAAACTTCTTTAATCATCATGCCGGCCAGGGTGCGGATGTACAAATGTTGGATGCTTGCAGAGGCATTTTCGATGGCGATGGTGGCAACGTCATGCATCGGGTTTGGAAATATTTTAGCTTGAATTGCATGGGGCGCCATGAACTTACTTCCCGTTGTCACCAATTGAATTTTGGCCAGAAAAGGGAAGATGAAGCTGTTGGCCGAGAGCGTGATGTCGTCGAGGTGCAACTGCTCGAAGGCGACGCCGGTAACATAAATTTCGTCGGGTGAGAACGCATGGATGGCTTGTGCATCGAGGGCGCCGGTGGCAGTTTTTATCCAGCGGTAGTCGCCGTCGGGATTGTAGGCCAGCACGATAAGTCCGCGTGCGCCTGTGTTGGTCTGCCACAGTTCCGACCATTCTATTTCACCACGTGAGAAACCGCACAGATAGGGAAAACCGTAGTAGTCGAGTGAAAGATGATTGAGTTTTCCTGTGCTGGCGTCGCCCAGGGTAGTTTGTGGTACTTCACGCACCCAGTCGAAAGTGCCGGTTGTGTCCATCCGGGCCAGGAAAAAGTCGAAAACCCAGGCAGGGCCATTGGTTGGGATGGCGCCAAAAGTCATGGGTGCCGAGAGTCGTCCCGAAACAAATAGTTTATTAATCGGGCTCCATTCCACGCGTGGTTGGATGCAGTTGACATCTTCTACAAATTTGACCCATACAGTTTCGCCCATGCTGTTGTAGCGCGCTACATAGATGCTGTAAGTGAACCCAGATTTGTAGGGCACCCCGCCAAACACGGCATTTGGGCTTGGGCAAGAGCCGGCTACGTAAATATCGCCATCCGCGCTTACATCGATAGATGAAACTATCGAAACGGAACTTTGCAGGATGTCGAGCAGCAGCTCCCCGCCGGGCGAAAACTTGGTGACCATAGAGTGGCCGGTTGCATTTGCCGACCAGGCTACAAAAATATTATCGTCCTCGTCCAGCGCCACACCTTTTATCTGATCAGAAGAACCATAGAGCGTCGAAAGATTTTTCATCCAGACTATCTGGCCCTGTTGTGTAATTTTTACAACAAAAGTATTGGTACCACTTCCGTTGTAGGCCAAAGTATCTCCTGCCCAAAAAACCACTTCGGTGCGCATCATGCCTGTCACTATAATGTTGTTTTGTCGGTCGGAGGCCAGATTGGTGATGACGGTTTGGCCTGCTATCAGTTTATGAAACATCTGGCTGCCGTTGGCATCATATTTTGCAAAGAAGCTTTCGCCAAAAGCGTTGCTGCCGTAAGAAGCGGCGTAGGTTTTTAATCCGGCATAGTAAACATATCCCCACACATCGGCGGTAACGGCATAGTTTAGAAATTCAGGATTCAGCTCAAATTCGATGTCTTCGGCTACAGCCCAGTCAAAAGTTTGTGCATGTGTGGAAGCCGGCCACAGACAGGTAGCAAAAAGAATTGCTGTGAAAAGGATGTGAGCAAATGATTTAAAAAGGCGTTTGGATGTATTCATAAGAGTTCTTTTAGGGGTGGTAATTCAAAAAAAAATCATGAATTTTCTCAACAAATGATAGCGTGAAGAAAATTCATGATTATTCTAAACAGGTTATCGGGCAAAGTTGATGGCGCGTGTTTCGCGAATCACCGTAATTTTTATCTGGCCCGGATAAGTCATTTCGTCCTGGATTTTTTTGGACAAGTCGTATGAAAGTAATCTTGCTTCTTCATCCGAAACGGCTTCGGCACCAACGATTACGCGTAGCTCGCGACCGGCCTGTATAGCATAAGTTTTCACGACGCCGGGATAGGAGAGTGCCAGGGCTTCGAGGTTTTTGAGGCGTTGGATGTAGGCTTCTACCACTTCGCGGCGAGCACCGGGGCGTGCACCCGATATAGCATCGCACACCTGAACGATGGGGGCCAGCAGGGTGGTCATCTCCACCTCCTCGTGGTGCGAGCCGATGGCGTTGCACACCTCTTCGTTTTCTTTGTATTTCTCGGCCAGCTTCATGCCCAGCAGTGCGTGGGGCAATTCCGATTCGTTGTCGGGCACCTTGCCGATGTCGTGCAACAGCCCTGCGCGTTTGGCTTTTTTGGGGTTCAAGCCCAGCTCGGCGGCCATGGTGGCGCACAGGTTGGCAACTTCACGTGAGTGTTGCAGGAGGTTCTGACCGTACGAAGAACGGTATTTCATTTTACCTACCAGCCGTACCAGCTCCGGGCTCATGTTGTGGATGCCCAGGTCGATACAGGTTCGTTTACCGGTTTCGATGATTTCCTGTTCTATTTGTTTTTTAGTTTTCCCCACCACTTCCTCGATGCGTGCAGGGTGAATACGTCCGTCGGTGACGAGCTTGTGCAGGGAGAGGCGGGCTATTTCGCGACGCACCGGGTCGAAACCCGAAAGGATGATGGCGTCGGGGCTGTCGTCGATAATGATCTCGATGCCTGTGAGCGCCTCCAGGGTGCGGATGTTGCGGCCTTCGCGACCGATGATACGGCCTTTGATTTCGTCGTTATCGATATTAAAAACCGAAACAGAATTCTCTACAGCATTTTCGGTTGCTGTGCGCTGTATGGTCTCGATAATGATTTCGCGGGCTTTCTGGTTGGCGGTAAGTTTGGCTTCGTCGAGGATGTCCTGCACATAAACCATGGCCTCGCTCTTGGCTTCGTCCTTTAGCGTTTCGATGATCTGTGCTTTGGCCTCTTCGGCGGTAAGCCCCGAAATGGCTTCGAGCTGTGCCACCTGTTTGTGTATAAACTTGTCGAGTTCTTCCTGTTTGGCGTTGATCACTTCGAGCTGTGAGGTGAGATTCTTGCGCAGGTTGACGAGTTCTTTGTCTTTTTTATTAAGCTCTTCAAATTTTTGTGAGACGGTAGCTTCCTTTTGCTTAAGTCTGTTTTCGTTTTTGAGCAGGTTGTTGTTGCGTTCGTTTACAACTTGTTCGTGTTCGGTTTTGAGCTGCAAAAATTTCTCTTTGGCCTGAAGGATTTTCTCCTTCTTAATCATTTCAGCCTTTTCCTGTGCATCAAGCAGTACGGTCTGGCTTTTTTTTGTCACTCTCTTACGCAGCACTGTGGAAGAGAGTAATACTCCGAGGGCTATTCCTAAAACCCCCACGAAAATCGCAATCAAGTAGGTATCCATCATTTTTCGTGTTTTTGGTGAGGGCATCAGAAAAAGAAAAAACCCGCAAGTATTCCAGTGGAGTTTAGTAAACCCCGTTCTTAACGATTAGGGTCACCGGCAGCATCAAACGTCCACTGACCCGCCGGAGGGCGGGTTTCCGCCGAAGCGGAATGAGGCCTGTTTTTAACTGCCTGCGTTTTTCCCTTGAGTGTAAAATGTTGAGTTTACAAACAAATATGGAATAAATGCGGGTTAAATTATTCCACCGCTGTGAGGGCTTTTATCCCTGCTTAGCGGCGCTTTTCAAAGAACGTTGGTTTAACTTCGTTGGTCAAATGTTCGGTTAATACGCTGTCGATCTCTTCTAATTTTTCGCTCAGCTTATCCTGTTGAAAGTTCAACTGGATTTCCATGTGCTTGTTGCCGATGGCATTTTGTAGCACCACCATGGCAAGCAGATCCTGTGTGTCCTTAAACTCGTAGCTTTCTGCATATTTTCTGAGGTCATCGTTGATTTTTTTTACTACTTCCCGCACCAGCGCTTCATCCTTTCGTTCTATGTGCAACCGGTATTCTCTTTCGGCTACTCGTACGGTTATAAAAAATTTGTCCATCACAGCGTATTATAAAAATGCTTGTCAATCATTCATCAGGCCGATACATCTGTCAACTTCCCGCAGCAGCCCGTTGACGAGCTGCTTTGCTCCTGTCGATCCTTTTTCCCTTTCTAATGCCTTTGCAATTTTAATTATCTGATTTGTGTATTCTAATTGTTTAACTCTTAATTTTAGTTCGTTATTTTCGTCCAATAATTTTTTGTTGTGGCTTTGCAACGCATCAATTTGCTTTTCGAAGCTGCGAAGCTGGCTTGATAACTGTCGGGTTTTGTATTCAATGCCACTTACCAACGCAATCAAATCCTTCATAAAGCTTCTCTGTAATTGATCAAATCACAACCTGACAAAATTAGACTTTTTTATTTATTAAAAAATATTTTATTCGGCTTTTTATAAAAATGTTTTTTTAGTTTTGTCAGCAAAGCTACAACAGATGAACGAAAGTTTCCTGAGTTTTGTATGGCAATACCGCCTTTATCATCCCCAACTGCAAACCACCGACGGGCAGCAACTGGAGGTGATTCACCCCGGCATCCTCAACACCAATGCAGGCCCCGACTTTGCCAACGCCCGTATCCGGCTCGACGATACGTTGTGGGCCGGAAACATCGAAATTCATCTCAAGTCGGCCGATTGGTACCAGCACAATCACCAGAACGACGAAGCTTTTTCCAATCTTATCCTGCACGTAGTTTTCGATCACGATCGCATCATCCACGACCGCAACGGTCTGCCTGTTCCTACCCTTGAGCTGCGTGGCATCATCAACGAGGATGTGTATCGGCGATATCAGTATTATATTAATAACCACCACTGGATTCCGTGCCAGACGGATATTGGCCGCATCAGGCCGCTGACGATGAAAAGCTGGCTGGAGCGACTGCTGATAGAAAGGCTGGCACGCAAAAACCATGAGCTGGAAACTTTGCTTGCGCACAATACCAACAATCTGAGCGAAACATTTTATCAGATGCTGGCAGGCAACTTTGGCTTCAAAGTAAATGAGCAGCCGTTTCGGATGCTGGCACGTTTGATTCCGGCAAATACGCTGGCAAAGCACAAAAGCTCACTGTTTCAGATAGAAGCGCTGCTTTTTGGAACTTCCGGCCTGCTCAGCCCCGATTACCACGATGAGTACCCCATGGCGCTGCTAAATGAGTATAGATTTTTGCAAAAAAAATATAACCTGGTGACAATGGAAAAGCATCTGTGGAAATTTCTGCGGCTGCGTCCGGTAAACTTTCCCACCATCCGCATTGCACAACTGGCAGCGCTGGTGCATGAGAGCGAGAGCATGTTTTCGCGTATCATCAATACCAAAAGCGTTGACGAACTGCGGAGTTTTTTTACCGTGGAGGCAAGCCAGTATTGGCGCACACATTATAATTTTGATAAAGAAGTACCCGCCAAACCGAAACCGCTGGGCAGAAGCGCTACCGACAACATCCTGATGAATACCATCGTGCGTTTTCTGTTTTTCTATGCTGGTCATACCGGTCAAGCCGAATATCGCGACCGGGCCATCGACCTGCTGCTGGCGCTGCCTGCCGAAAGCAACCAGATAATCAGCCATTGGAACGAAATAGGTGTAGTGGCTGCAAATGCTTTTGAATCGCAGGCACTGCTGGAGCTTAAAAATAGCTATTGCCGCAGCCGCCAATGTTTGCGGTGCAGCATCGGTAGCAAGCTGTTGCGCAATGGTGAGGCATGACAAGCCGGTATCTGTTTCGTATTTTTAATTTACTATTGCATACCTAAAATTTTACCATGCAAAAAGATGCCGGCAACCGGAAGATTCTTATCGCAGCCATTTTACTTTTGATCATTATCTTTATTGGTGTCGTTGGCTACATCCTCATCGAAGATTTCGGGCTGGTAGATGCTTTTTACATGACCATCATCACCCTTACCACGGTGGGCTTTGGCGAGGTGCACCCACTGGGCGACGAGGGCAAAATCTTTACAGCCATTTTAAGTTTTCTTAGTCTCGGTTTCTTTGCTTATTCCATTTCGCTCATTAGCACCCATTTTATCGAAGAGCAAATTAGCTATATTTTTAAAGGCTATCGTATTAAATCTAAAATCAAAATGGAGAATCATATTCTGGTAGTAGGGTTTGGCCGCAATGGCCAGCAGGTGATTGAAGAGCTGCAGGCACATCACCATCAGTTTGTGGTGATCGACAACAAGCACGATGTGATGCAGCAATACCGTGGCAAGCCGATACGATTTATCGAAGGCGACGCCACCGAAGACGTGGTGCTGCTGCGCGCCGGCGTGCAAAAGGCACGTGCCATCATCACCACGCTGCCCAACGATGCCGACAATTTGTTTGTGTCGCTCACGGCGCGCTCGCTCAATAGCACCATCACCATCGTATCGCGGGCTTCGAGCGAAGCCAACGAAAAAAAACTGCGCACCGCCGGGGTAAAAAGTGTGGTGATGCCCGAAAAAGTGGGCGGTGCCCACATGGCCAAGCTCATTGCCCATCCCGACGTGGTGGAGTTTCTCGAGCATCTCTCTATCCGCGGCCACGCGCCCACCAACCTGGAGGAGATAGAG
>SABY01000090.1 GCA_009928785.1 Clostridia bacterium
AATGAATGGACAGGTAAAACGAGACCTGTATGAAAACGAATACCACGTTTATATCTACAAACAGGATTATGCGGTTCACGATTTTATTTTCTATCCCACCTCCGATACCATCGTGGATATTCCAATGAATGACCTGGTATGGACGCCTTATGGATTGGATGTTCAAACAGCAGGACTTTACCCGGGGCAGGCACACTTTACCTGGAATGAGAAGCCCGGCGGGGAACCCTGGACGCAAGGCTTTGAACAAAATTATCCGCCCACCGGCTGGGATACCATCGTTACCAATCACGGGCAAGTAGAAGAGCCTGGTGTCGATTGGAAATTTACCTGGCAAAAGTACGGTGTTGTCAATTTTGCGGATATTAGCGTAGCGCCACTTGAAGGAGACTACCAGGCCTTTATTATGTGGGGTACCGATCTGCAGGACGAATGGCTGATCAGTCAGCAATTTGAAGCACCTGCCGGCGAACTTGAATTCTGGTATTTCGGCACCAACGGCTTGCCTCCGGGATATGGCTATTACCGTGTAAATGTTTCGACAGATGATGGTGAAACCTGGATGACACTCTGGCAAGCCAATGATTTACCTTACGGTAAAAACAATTACGATTACCCTGCTGTGGTCGATCTTCAACCTTTTGCCGGACAAAACATACGTTTAGCCTGGCAGGCTGTCGCCGAATATGGCCTGGCAGCATCCTGGCTGATTGACAAAATCACCGTGGGCGACATCCGGATAGATGAGACTGAGCTATTTCATATTTCAAAAGCTGCCAAAACAACGGAACCACAAGCTGATGCCGTAATTGCCTCCACGCGATACCAGGAAACAATTCCCGACGTAACCTTTGAGGATATGAATTACAACCTCTCTGGAACACGAACAAATCAGGGATTCAGTGTTTACCTCGATGATATGGTCAATCCGGTGGCGCAGGGAGTTCAGGAACCTGAATTTCTATTCATCGGACTTGATGCGGGCAACTACGTGGCAGGTGTGCAGGCGGTTACCACCACCGGACAATCAGAAATTGTAACGATACCTTTTAATAATCCAACCAGCGGCGTTGGTTATACCGTCCGTTTTATGGTAAGAAATGAATCAGGAGTTGGGTTATCCGGGGCACAAATAAAAATTACTTATGCCGGCAATGTTGTTAAAACATTACAAACTTTTAATGGCAATGCCATGACAACACTTTATCCGGGTGATTATGATTTCACCATTTCTAAGGAGGGATACAAAACTTTTAACGATCAATTCTCTCTCACTAATGTTGCAAAGTATATCAATGCTGTACTCGAAGTAGGTTATCCGGTGCAGTTTGTGGTTAAAGATGAAAATAGCCTACCCATCGCCGGTGCAACCGTGTATTTTGATGGGACTGCTAAAACCACTTCCACAGTGGGTACAGCAACTTTTGAAGTTACTCCGGGCAACTATCCTTATTCGGTAACGCACCCGCTTTACGATCGGGTTCTATCCACTTTGGAGGTTAATCAAACCGGTATTACCCAAAACGTGGTGATGACCGGGATGACCTGCGAGGCTCCCGAAAACCTTACGGCACAAATCATAAATTCAACAGCAGCGTTAACCTGGCAAAAACCAAATATCGGTAACGACGGCACCTGGATACATTGGGATAGGGAATTTGGAAACAATTCTATCGGTACCGGAGGCGCCATCGACTTTGATGTGGCACAGCGCTTCGACGTGGAAGACCTGCGCCCTTATGGTAGGAAATTTCTTACCAGGATATGGTTCCATGCCTATGCTGCAACCTGCGAATATTCAGTAAGAGTATGGACTGGCGGAGACATCAATGGCCCCCAAAACCTTGTTGTTGACCAATATGTGTCGAATCCTGTAATTGGCCAATGGAATGAAGTGTTTTTAATTACACCAGTTCCCATCGACGATACGCAGGAGTTGTGGTTTGGTCTGCGGTGCAACGCGCTTTCTGGATATCCGGCCAGTGTGGATGTGGGCCCGGCAACCAATGAAAAAGGTAATATGATAAGGCTGCCCGGCAACGATTGGCAGACATTGCTTGCAGTAAATCCCGACCTTG
The DNA here is from genome assembly GCA_009928785.1 of Clostridia bacterium. Classification (GTDB taxonomy): domain Bacteria; phylum Bacteroidota; class Bacteroidia; order Bacteroidales; family 4484-276; genus SABY01. The sequence goes on from SABY01000090.1 coordinate 2,079, forward strand.
ATTACAATTGGAGTGTTCGCGGATTGGTCGAAACCATGGACTGGCGATTTCCACAGTTAACATCCCTTCCCGATGATCACTCCGGTCATTGGTCAGGTGAGCTGTCGATAACCAACAACCCACCTGAGCGAAGCCTCTATTCTCCCAGAGTGCTTTTAGGGTACAACGTTTACCGGAAGGATGTACGCATCAATGATGAGCTGGTTCCTTATAGCGGCTACACCGATATGAACCTGCCTTTGGGCGAAGTGAGCTACAACGTTACATCGGTTTGGAGCAATGGTTGCGAATCGGAATATTCCAATACTGCCGTTATCAGCAACGCCTGTCAGCAATTCAGTTTTGCTAAGGGCTGGAATAGCATGTCGGCTTTTGTGGTTCCCGATAATCCTGACCCGTCGAGCTTATTCAGTCCGGTATCCGGAGACTTGATTTTTATGCAAAACCTCTCTGGCTTTTATTGGCCGACACAAGGCATCAACACAATCGGTGATTTCGACAACAACTCTGGGTATGCGCTAAAGTTTGCCCGGGCACGCAGCATGGAAATATGCGGCACCCAATTCGCCGACAGGCAAATTCAGTTAGCTGCCGGATGGCATTATCTGCCTGTGCTCAGCGAGTGTGAAGTAAATGTGCTGAATCTTTTTTCCGGTGTTATAGATGACATTGAAATTGTACAGGAGCTCATCGGCACGGGAGTTTTCTGGCCGGAGATGAATGTTTATGCCCTCGAAAATCTTATTCCGGGCCACGCTTACAAAATCAAGGTTAAAAATCCGATAACTTTGACTTTTCCGGATTGCAACGGCAAAATATCTGCATCAAAATCAACCGCTTCAGAAAGCATGAATTCCATTTGGGGCACTCTGAATCCCACGCCTTTTGCACAGCATATTGCATTCGGCATTTCGGGCAACGACCAAATTGTTCCGGGAGATGTAATTGGTGTTTACGGGCAAGGTGGAGAATTCTATGGTTTCCATCAGATAGGAAAATTTGGTGCTACCATTGCCATCACTGTTTTTGGTGATGATCCTACCACTGAATTTCAGGATGGTTTTGCGGAAAACGAACAGCTTTCATTTCAACTGTTCAGAGCTTCAACAGGCGAATATTTCGACATGGAAGTTTCATTCGATCCATCCTATGGAAATGCCACCGGACGTTATCAATCCAATACTTTGGCGCTGGTTGATGATTTCAAACTTTCAGTATCCGGTATCTATCGGGCAGAAGCCATGGATTTTCAACTCTACCCGAACCCTGCCAGTGGAAAAATCACTGTGTTTATGCCAACGTCAGAAGGTGAGATAGGAACGATTGAAATATTCAATATAAAAGGTGAGATGATTCTTTCGCAAAAATTTTCGGGAAAACAAACCCTCGATGTCAGCCAGCTTAGCCCGGGCATTTATGTGGTTCGTGGTTATGCTGATCATTTCAACTGTTTCAGGAAATTGGTAATAAGGTAATTTTTTTCATAATAGGTTTTTAATTAATTAAATTTGAGTGTGCAACAGCACAGCCGGTCATCAAAAACGATCGTGCTGTGCTGTTTGTATTTTAGGTAGGAATCGCCGTTGCTGATCCGGCGACAGCCTGACATCTTTTTTGTAATCCTCTTTCCTGATCGGGTTATCAGGCAACAAAAAATTTACAAATCTGTCTGGGCTTCGTTATCTTGACTGATCAATCCGGTGCGGAGGGCATATTTTATCAGTCCAACAATGGACTTGGTATTGGTTTTTGTAAAAATGTTGCGGCGGTGAGTTTCAACAGTGCGTTCGCTGATAAAGAGTTTATTGGCAATTTCTTCGTTATTAAATTCCTTGGCCACCAGGTTCAGGATTTCTTTTTCGCGTCTTGTGAGTTCGCCCGAATTAGACTTTGCAGTAGCTTCCGTAGGTTCGCGATGGATAAGATCATCCATCAGGATTGCCTGCACTTCTCCTCCCAGATATTTCTTTTTTTTGGCTACCGTATGTATGGCCTCCACCACCTCATTCATGTTGGCTCGCTTTAGCAGATAGCCTGATGCTCCGGCTTCGATCATTGCCGAAATCATAGCAATATCTTCGTGCATGGTGAGTGCAAGCACCTGAATTTCGGGATAGATTTCTTTGATCTTTTTTGTTACTTCAATTCCTGAATGCCCGGGCATGCTGATATCAGCCAAAACCACATCCACCTGATTTTTACTCAAAAAATTAAGCGCCTCCTCCATGTTATTGGCTCCACCGGCAAAAACAATGTTCTGCTCTACCTCAAAGATCAATTTTAACCCATCGATTATTAATTGATGATCGTCAATTACCAAAACACTAATGGCTGGCTTTGTCATAATAAAGTTCCGTTAATGGTATTACTATCGTTACAATTGTCCCTCTTTGCCGTTTAGAGTCGATAAAAACATTTCCTTTCAGATTTTCAACTCTCGATCGGATGTTCGACAAACCGCCTCCATTCGATATCAATGTTTTATTAATATCAAAGCCATTCCCGTCATCTTCGGCCATGAGCGTAATTTCTTCATCACTTTTGATAATTTGTAAATCAAAATTTTTAGCCTGCGAATGTTTGATGGTGTTGCTCACCAACTCCTGAGCTGCACGGTAAAGGGTGTTTTCGAGTATCTCGTCAAGGGTTCCGGTCAAACCATACATCTCCAGTTGGACATTGATTTGCTTGCTTTGATTCACCTGATCTGCCATTTCTTTTATACCTTTTGCAAGCCCTTTTGACGAAAGCACTGACGGTGCAAGATTATGAGAAATATTTCTAAGCTCCAAAAATGCTTCATCCACACTGCTTAATGCCAGATCCAGAAGCTCTTTTTTAATTTCGCCAGAAAGCTCCGGCCTTTGTTGCAGCACACTAATGTTGAGGCGCGCTACAGAGAGCATTTGTCCCAGGCCATCGTGTAAGTCCTGTCCGATGCGCTTTCTTTCCTGTATTTCAGCTTCGGTAGCAGCCCTCGATTTTTTTTCGTTAAGCGACAAAATGGTTTTTTGATGGTTGGCATTGCGGAGATGATTACGATTTTTGTAGAGCAGGTAAGTCCCCGCAAGGATAAGCACAAAAGCTGCTACAATGAAATAAATAATGTTGTTTTTTTTACTCAACAGAAGCTCCTGGCGCTGGATTTCCAGTTTTTGTATCTCAGCGGCCATGCTCAACTCGTCGATTTCGAGATTATAAATTTGATGCAGCTTGGCTTGGTTGATCAGCGAATCCCGGAGGTTTATCGAGGATTGGTAGTTTTCAAAAGCCTTTTTATAGTTGTTATTTTTTTCAAATATTTCCGAATACGCTGCATGGGTTTCCTGTTGCAGCTTAATGTTGCCTAGTTTTTCGGCTATCAGGAAAGCGCTATCGGCAAAAAGCATTGCCTTTTTTGTATTACCAAGCGTGAGAAATGTTTTAGACAAACCCAGATCAGCAAGCCCCGTCTGATACGAATGGTTGATCTCTTTTGAAACAAGCTTACTCAAAAGATAATTGGCGATGGCCTTGTCGTATTGTCCCGTTTCCAGATAAGTATTGGCAAGGCTTTCGTAGCCAACGGCCAGCCCATATTTATTGTCTGTTGCCAGATCCAGATTGATGGAAAGCTGGTGATAATAAAAAGCCGAATCAATCTGCCCCATTTGGGAAAACATAGTCCCCAGATTGCTAAAGGTGGCTGCCATTCCGATACTGTCAGCTTTTGGGCGCTTTCGGAGGGCTTCTTTAAAATGAACAAGCGCCATATCATAATTATTCAACTCCATGTAAAGCAAGCCAATATTATTGTTGGTAGCAGCAACATGCTCATTGCTTTTAAGATTTTCATAAATCCTGTTGCTTTTCATAAAATATTTCAGCGCATCTTTATGGTTGCCCATTTTTAAATACGAAGCCCCCAGGTTATTATACAAATGCGCAGTTAGCTTATCTTTACCCGTTCCGGCATATTTTAATCCTTCATAAAAACATTCCATTCCCTTGTCGTAGGAAGCCTGAAGCTGATAGCTCGCCCCTAAAAAAATGTAAGCTCTCATTATTCTCACAGTATCAGTGCTATTCGTCAGCGCTAATGCCTCAGTAACAAGATCACGCGTTTTTTCGGGATCTGTGTAAAGAACGGTCAATCCCTCTGCGAGCAAACTGTCGATAACACTGGTTTCTTCAGCTACCTCCGGCGATTTGACTGCTTGCGGCTGCAGCAAAACCTGACCTGGAAAAATAAACATTGCCAGTATCAGCGTAAAAAGGAGCTTTACTGATAATGCATGCATCATTCTTTGTTTTTCAAAGAACCAACCTTTCAATAAGACAACTGATGCAGAAATATTTTTTAAAAAAAGGATCATAAATCGAAAAGCAAGTGATTCAAAAAGAGTTAGGAAATCATTTGCAACATTCGTTGCACTGACTGATTTTTAATACTGACAAAGTTATCTATTAATACGTTGGTTCACTTTATTAATGACCAGCCATTAGACAAAATACGTGTTGGCACTGAATGCAACGGAAGGCTTTAATAGGTGTTGACACTTACGAATGGCATAATTTGGAAATCCGGATGAGCCGAAAAAATCAATCGCTTACATGAAGGCTTAAAAACAAAAACCCCGCAGCGACTGCTCACTGCGGGGTTATTAATTGCAATTTTTTAAAACAAAAAACTACTTGACTACAAACTTGCGTGAGGTGCTGATGCCGTCGGAAGGGATGAGGGTATAGAAGTAATTGCCTGTTGACAAATCCGAGACATTCATCTCTATTTGGTTGGCGCCCGGCATAAAGCGTTGCGCAGCTTGCCGTTGTAGCAGTTTTCCGGAGACGTCGAAAATGGCAACGGAAATCTCGTCGGCCGACTGCAGCTCAAACGGAATGGTAATTTCGCTGGCAGCGGGATTGGGAAACGCCTGACCCACACCGGCAAATACCGGACTTAGCTCTTCCTGGCCGGCAATGCCCGAAAATGTCACATCGTCGATGGTGTAAGATGATCCGATTGTACCGGTAGAGGTATTGGCACCAAGTATAAAAGAAACAATACATGAGTCGGGCGTTTCAGTTCCACTATAGAAAACATTGACCGTAAAGGGCGAAAAGGTAGTGAAGGTTTGCGATACAAACCCGACGCCGGCACCCACCAGATTCTCGCTATTGGTGTACATGCCAACAAAAATTGATAACGAATCATTGCCTTGTGGTGCTCCTTTTAAAAAGCCGGTGATTTTGGCATGACGCTGATTTACAGCAAAAGGTTCGGTGATAAGGATAGGCGCAACGACACCAAACCCCGGCAGTTCTAAAACACGTAATTCTGCGCCCAGACCAGTTCTGCCTTCTACCTTAAAGATATTCGCAAAAGTAGCGGTATTGAAAGCAGCCATCCAACCTTCGGGTTGTTCGCCGTCGGAAGTGGTGGGTACCCAGGTTTCGAAATCGCCGTTGGGAACCTGTGCCATAAGGCTCGTGCCCGTTATTAAGGCAATAGCAAGAATTAAAAGTGTACTTTTTTTCATGATAATGAGATTTAAGTTATTAAAAAGTGAATTTATTTATGTTTCAATTAAAAGTTGTTTAGCGATTTGCGGAATTTGCTCTCGTGCGTAAGCCGTGAGGTCGGGAAAAAAATGCAGGAAATCATTTTTTAAATCTTCATAATACATCACCAGCTCGTGGGTAGCATGCTGCATTTGCGAGTCGAAGCGGGTGCGCGTAGCCATCCCACTCAGCGCCAGCCCCACATTGTCGATGGATGCATACGAAGCCAGCCAGTTGCCCATGGCCATGGCCGGCAGGATGCGTTTCATGCGGGCAGGCATCATCAAATAATGTCCGAAAAGCATGCGGTAGGCGCTTTTGGTGAATAATTGCAACGATTGATCGGAATAAAGTTTCCAGTTGGCGGCCAAAAAATGATCGTAATAAATGTCGGTAATCACGCCGGCATATTTACCATAGCGGTGGCGGATACGGCTGCGGCTTTGTGCTGTGAGCGGATGCTGGTCGGTGTAGGTGTCGATGCGCCGGTGCAGAATGATGCCATGTTGTATTTCAGGCGCAAAAGAGAGAAATTGTTTTCCTTTTACACTGTCGGCAATAAAATTGCCCACCATAATTTTGGGGTCGCCAAACGAAAGATAAAGATGTGCCAGATAGTTCATCAGGCACTAAACAACGGTTTAAGGCCGATTGTTGCCAGCGTGCTGCTGATCGTACATATCCACCAGGTGTCGGGCAGCCACATAAGCGCTCATTTCGTCCTGTCGAACAGCCTGCTGCATCTGCGGAAGTGCTGTTTTTATTTTAATATCATTATAAAAATCACTTTGTAAAATCTCGTCGATGGCCTCGTGGAGGGTGAGATTTTTCTGCTGTTGTCGTTTTTCTTCAAAAAACCCATTCTGGCGGGTTTTGGTGAGATATTCCTGCACGGTCTCCCACACCTGACTAATGCCGGTTTGGGCGCGTGCCGAGCAGGTTTGCACCGGTGGCGTCCAGCCTGAAGGAGCCTGCGGAAACAGATGCAACGCATTTTGATATTCGACGCGGGCGCGCTGTGCAGCCTGCTGGTTGTCGCCGTCGGCTTTGTTGATGCAGATGGCGTCGGCCATTTCCATGATACCGCGCTTGATTCCCTGCAACTCGTCGCCGGCACCTGCCAGCATGAGCAAAAGGAAGAAATCGACCATGCCATGTACCGCAGTTTCTGATTGCCCCACGCCAACAGTTTCTACAAAAATTACATCAAAACCTGCTGCTTCACACAGGATGATGGATTCGCGGGTTTTGCGTGCTACGCCGCCCAACGATCCGGAGGAAGGCGACGGACGGATAAAAGCATTTTTATCCACAGAGAGCGATTCCATGCGCGTTTTGTCGCCCAGTATGCTGCCTTTGGTGCGGGTGCTGCTGGGGTCGATGGCCAGCACGGCCAACTGATGACCCAGCGCGGTAAGATGCGTGCCCAGTGCCTCGATAAAAGTACTCTTGCCTACGCCAGGAACTCCTGTGATTCCAATTCGAACAGATTTGCCGGCATGGGGCAGGCAGCGGCTTATAATGTCTTGTGCCAGCGCGTGGTGCTGTTGTCGCGCGCTTTCTACCAGCGTAATGGCCTGACTGAGCAGAATGCGGTTGCCGGCAAGGATGCCGTCAGCATATTCCTGGGCGGTAAGCAATTTGCGCCCGGCATGCTTAAAACGCTCGATGGAGGATTTGCTAATCTGCTCAGGTTGCGGTACACCCGCATTGACGTGCAATGCAGAAGAATGATGATGGTGGTGATGCTGGTTGTTGTCAGACATATGCGATGCTTTTTACAAAATTAGCCTTATTAGCATTAACAATCCTGACCAACAATCGGATGTCAAAGTTTGTTGGAAATGTTCGGTTCAACCCGATACTAAATTCTGCGAAGTTTATTGGTTTGTGAAAATAGAGGATGCTACAATTAGCAAGGACGAATTATTAATACAGCTTGTAGCTCACGCCCGTAAACCAGCTTAGCGAGTAGGGGTGGTAGCCGAGGTTGTTGGAGGTATTCACTGGTGTAAGCGAGTATTTGAATGACGGCGCCAGATTAACAGATATTTTTTTATTGATAGCGTATTCCATCCCGATACCCAGCACGCTGTTATAAATCATGGGCTGAATGTTTTCGGTGGTGCCGGTTTGCAACTTCTGTCCTTCAAACTCGAAATAGGAGTGGTTGTTAACAAGGATTCCGGGGCTGATTCCTCCCAGGAGATTTATTCCAAATCGGGTGTCCAAAAGCCGATACTTCAATACAAGGGGTACTTCCAGATAGTCGAGGTTTTGTATAAAGGTGCTGCTGGCAACATAGTCGCCGGGAATATCTTTGGCGCTGGCTGGCTGTGTGGCAAGAACCTGTGTAAACTGCGCGGGATTCACCGACACCGAGCCTGTGGATGAGGCCAGTTTATACATGCCGTAGCCGTCGGGATCGTTGTAGGCCAGCACCGACTCATTTTGCTGCCCGATGCGCGAAAGATATAATCCGGAAGCAATGCTAAAGCGTTCGCCAAGCTGATAATCCATGCTGATGCCGCCACCTACCGATACGATGCCCGATTCCATGTCGTTGAAATATCCGGCATCTACTTTTTCATCCGGCGTAACGTACACATCGCCACTGAGTGTGCGATAGGAATAAACGGGCGAAAGCTGTCCGCCGATACTCCATCCTTTTGGAGCAGCAATTTCTTCGGTAGCTTGATCCTGATCGGCAAAAGCATCTTCGCCCAGCAGCAGGCGCCGCAGCATTTCGTCATCCATCATCAGCGGGTCGTCAGCGGTCAGTTGGTTATTTTCAAAAATAAATGCATAATGCTCTGTGGCACTTGCCGGCATCATGGCGGGATGCTTCAATGCTGACCGGAACGGAGTAATAATCACATTTTTTCCCGATAATTCCACTTTGAGCGGAACCAATGAATAAAGTGAAGATTTTGTCGGCGAATGTCTTTCTGTTGATTTAATAACAAAATCATTTTCTGAATCGCCGGGAAGGGCATCAGAACGAACCGCACCAGAATTATAAGTAGTGCGGGGTGATGAAATATTTTCAAAGGAATTGGCGGAGGTTATCGGATCATCAATAATCTCATTGTCAATTTTTGAATTATCATGATTGTTATCAATAATCACGGCTGAAGGATCGGCCTGTGTGCGCAAACTGCTGTCACGATAATAATCCGACCAGAAGATACCGGCGCCGAAAGCCAGCATCAGCAACACGGCAGCGGCAGCAGTCCGTATAATCCAGAGCATACGGCGCGATGCCGGCTTGTGCAGCGCTTCCTCAAGTCGCGACCAGCCGTCGGAAGGAGCCGCTACTTTGTGCCCCTGCAACTTCTCGCGGAAGAGTTTGTCGATATTATTGCTGTTGTCAGCCATTAATTTGTGATGATGATAAATAAAAATATTCCTTCACCTTTTTTTGAAGTATTAACCTTGCCCGAGCCAGATTCGATTTGGATGTCCCTTCCGAGATCCCCAGCTTTTCGGCGATTTCTTTGTGCGAAAAACCTTCCAAAGCATACAGATTGAAAACCATGCGGTATTGTGGCGACAGCTCCTGGATGAGTTTTATCAGGTCGTCGGCGGTAATGTTGCTGATGATGTCTTCCCGGTCGCTGCCTTCGTAGCGGTTGATGTCGTCGCCATCGGTGACATACATAAGGTTTTTGCGTCGGTATTTCTCCAGCGCCGTGTTGATAAGTATGCGGCGTATCCACCCTTTGAGCGATCCGGAGCCTTTAAATCCTGAGATGTTTTGAAATACTTTCAGGAAACCTTCGTGCAGTGTATCTTCGGCTTCGGCGCGTGTGGGCGAGTAGTACATGCACGCGGCAAACATCTCGTCAGCAAACAGGTTGTAAAGCGCTTGCTGCGAACGGCTGTTGCCACGGATACATCCATCGATGATTTTTTGTAAATCCAAAATTTCTCAGGTGATAGATCGCTTGTTAAACGCTCGTTGGCGCCAAACAAAGTTATTCAAATACTTCAAAGAACGATTTTAAAAGTCAATTATTAGACGTTCATCATCAAAAATAGGTTGCGTGGCAGGGGGAATTTGTTTGTTGTTTGGTGTTTGGTGTTCGTTGTTTGGTGTTTGTTGTTCGTTGTTTGTTGTTCGTTGTTTGGTGTTTGTTGTTTGGTGTTTGTTGTTCGTTGTTTGGTTGTTTGTTGTTTGTTGTTTGTTATTTGTTGTTTGTTGTTTGACCTGCCGACTGAGAGCTGTGGACTGAGGACTGCCGACTGCGACCTGCCGACTGAGGACTGCTGGCTGAGGACTGCTGGCTGAGAACTGCCGACTGCGACCTGGGGACTGAGAACTGCCGGCTGAAGTCATTCCCAAGAAATCCTTACATTATTAATAATATCCGGCTGGTTTCGTTTGCTGCAAATGATTTTAAAAACGCTACCAGCTTTTTTCCGGGTCAACGCAACCATTTTTTAATCGTTCCCGTCTTAGCGTTATAATCTGAAATGTATTTTATTATGAAAAGTATTCGCACCTTCATCCTGTCATTCGGAAAATTCAACCTGATCGATTCCAAATCCATTTTCTATTTCCTGCTGCTTGCCTTTATCATCTTGCTCATTGCCACCGAAAGCGTGATCAAAAACACTTTTGTTCCGCTCTAAAAAATATAATGATTGGTTTTTTCATGTGAATAGTTTTTTGAGTTAGTTAAATTAATTTGATTTAGTGAAAAAAAGCCGCCCGGCATAGTCCAGGGCGGCTTTGTTTTTTTGGAATTTATTTGTCATTTGGAAATTGGGTTTTGGAACTTTGCTTCAGATTATCCCAATTTTACTTTCAAACTACCATTAATGTGGCGGTGCATCTTTTTTGCAACATGCCGGCAGCTTTTCGTAGGCGGTTTCGTTGGCCATCATATCGTCGGCATCGTAGCCTATATTGGTGATGGCTTTTTTGATCTTCTCCTTATCCGTTTTGTCGGTGCGATAGGTAACGGTGATTACCTTGGTTTCAAGATTCACCGCCACGTCTTTTACGCCTTTCTCAAAAGCAAGGTCCTTCTTCACGCGCTCTTCGCACATGCCGCATACCACCGACGATTTTATTTCGATGGTTTCGGTTTTATTGTCTGCTTTTTGGCCATACAAAGTTCCTGTAGTGGCCACCACCAGCGCCATTAGCGCCAGCATAGTTGTGATGATTTTGTGTGTTTTCATACTTCTGTTATTTTGATGGTTTATAAATGAATTTTTAATGAAAATTGCTTCGCTTTAGTCGATGGCAAACCGGAATCCTACGTAAGCTTTCAATCCCATGATGGGGCCATACACCATCGAAGCATCGAAGTTGGGACCATACGGATCGTTGGCAGCTATCACCGGATTGTCCTGGGTGTAGTTGAGCAGATTTTCGCCGCCGGCATAGATGCTCCATCTTTTGAAGTAGCGTGTAATCTGTGCGTTCAGAATGGTGTAAGGCGCATAGGTTTCGGGGCGGCGATATTCCGGCGGGTTCATCTGCGTGTCGGGCAGGCGGCCGTCGCCGTTGAGTTGCGTGGTAAAATCGAACTGCCACTTGTTGAGGTTGGTAGCATACGACAGTGTGAGCAAACCTTTGTAACGGTTCACCAGCGGCTTTTGCAGCAGCTCATCATTATAGGTAACTTTCACGTCGTTAATCCTAAAGGCTGCCACCACGTCGAGGCGTTTTATCAGTTCGTACGAAGCCTCTACCTGAAAGCTGTTGCTAAAGGAGCGACCATCGAGGTTGTAAATGTTTATCTCATGTACGTCGCTATCCACATCCACCACAATTTGATTCACAAAATCCGTCCTGTAAAAGTCGGCGCTAAGGGTAAGCTCTTTGCCTCTAATGTCGAAGTAGTGCGTGAGGTTGATGCCGTAGTTCCAGGCTTCTTCCTGTTGCAAAGCTCCGTGGGTGATAATTTGTCGTGAGCTGGCCAGCAGCGAAGTGTTTTCTGCCAGTACTTTGGCCGTGCGGTAGCCTTTGCCTGCCGAGAGCCTGACGGTAGTTTTGGGCGTGAGCACATAGCGCAGATGCACGCGTGGCGTATAAAAGGTGCCGTATTCGTTGTGGAAGTCGGCGCGCATGCCGGCAATAAAAGTCACCTTGTCGGGATGGCTGTAGGTATATTGAAAAAATACGCCGGGCACACTTTCTTTCATGCCAAAGGCGCTGTCGTTGAGGCGCTCGGCGTAGTTGTCGTAGCGATAGCTTGCGCCGGTGCTGTATGAATGCTGCGTATTGCCGATGTAGGAATTAAAAATTACGTTTCCGTAATAGCTGTTTTGTTCGGCATCGTAGGTACGCAGCCCGAAAAATGAGTTTTGTTCGTGCCAGGTGTAGGAGTTCAAAATCCCCAGGCTGGTGGCGGGCCGGTCGAAAATAATGCCGCCTTTCCAGAAAGCCTGTGCGCGTTGTGTTGCGATATTCAAACCATAAGGATTGGTGACGATGCGTTCGTCGTTCAGGTTGAAGTTATCCTGTCCGCCGGTGCGCTCCTCGTTGATGTACTGAAATCCAAATTGCGTGGTTAGCTTTTCGGTGGCGTATTTCCAACGATTAAAAACATTGTATTGGGTATAGAGCGGATGGTCCAGAAAGCCGTCGCCGTTGTGGTCGTCGCGGCTGCTGTTGTTGCTGGCATGGCCATAAATCATCGTGCTCCAGCGATCGCTGAGTTTGGTAGCAGCATTCATGTTGCTTTCCAGCCGCCCATCGCTGTCTATGAATCCATTTACATAAATCTTCTCGCTGGCGTCGGGTTTTTTGTATTCCACGTTGATCTGCCCTGTAATCGACTCATAGCCGTTTACCACGGCAGCCGTTCCTTTGGATACCTGTATCGATTCCATCCAGGTTCCCGGCACATACATCAGCCCAAAGCTGTTGGCCAACCCGTAGTAGTTGGGGATGTTTTCGGTCATCAGTTGTGAGTAGATGCCCGCCAGCCCGAGAAGTTGTATTTGTTTGGCGCCGGTGAGTGCGTCGCTGTAGTTGACATCCACAGAGGCGTTGGTTTCAAAACTTTCGGAGAGGTTGCAGCAGGCTGCTTTGTGCAGCTCGGCGCCCGAAATGTTTTGGGTGAGGATAGGATCCAGGCGCGAAATATGCGAACCCTTTTGCCGGGCGGCTATTTCCACACCTTCCAGGTATTCGTCCGATCGCAGAACGATCTCCACCTGCTTCATGTTTTCGTGCACGTGGATGGTATCTTTCTGATAGCCGATAAAACTGAATACCAGCAAATGTTCGTTGTGGCTGTCGGATTCGTCATGCCCGTCGTGGTCATGCCCGTTGTGGTCATGCCCCTCGTTGGGATGCCCCTCGTTGGGATGCCCCTCGTTGGGATGCCCCTCGTTGGCATCCACCTTAGGGGCATCCTTCCCGTTTACGTGGCTATTCCGCGAAAGCGTAATTTTAAAATTCCCTTGTATGTCGCTGGTGGTGCCTTGCAAGTTGTACGCCCAATAAATATTCACGCCCGGCAGCACGTCCTTTTTGCCGTCTTCGGTTACGCCATATACTTTTCCGCTTACTGTCTGAGCTTGCAAATTAGTAAATGCCATCATGGCAATGGTCATAATTGTGATTGATATTTTCATAAAACAATCTGTTCTTTTTTGTGTATTAATAAAAAAATGATGAGCCGCATGCATCAGTTTTCGCTGATGAGCGACACAATGGTTCAGAAAAGAATCAGATGTTTAAAAAGGAATCTTCAGCGTATGGGTAAAAATAATAAATGCCCGGTGGGCGAGCTTTGGCGGGAGGTGTTGAAGGAGTTGTAATGTATTTTTGGTGGTATCTTCCACTACGATGGGTTGCTGCTCGTGCAGTATGATTTCATTTAGCGAAAGCATCAGCGGCATCAGTTGGGCAATCACCGGCGAAGTAAAATTTACTACTAATTTATGATACTGATGATTGAAATGGCATTTGTGTCCGGCCTGATGGCTGTTGGTGATGTGGCAGGTGCAGGCGTCCGCCTGGTTGTAAGTTTCCGAAGCGGCCACATCTTCGCAGCATTCGTCCGGAACTTCCATGATGGCGATTTGTGAAGAAGCACAACAGGTGCAGTCGTGCGAGTAAATATTTACCCCCATCGTCGCTATCAGCAGCAGAAGCGCTGAAAAAACTACCGATATTTTAAAAAGTATGCTGCGCATGCGTTATCAATTACTTCAAACAAACGCAAAGATATTAGTTCCTGTTTACCGGATTTTTTTTATTATTGTTAAAAATTTGTTAAGCTGATGTTTTAATCTAATGCTTTGCTGTAAATCTCATAGGATTATAGATTTTTGTCGAAAGAAAATGAATTTCTAATCGTAATAAAAAGTAAGTGCTCATGAACTTTGAAATTTTAAAACTAAAAACCGAAAGCGCCGTGGCGGTAGTAACCATTAGCCGACCCAAGTCGCTGAATGCGCTCAACACGCAATTTTTCCATGAGATGGATGCAATGATTCATCATGTGGCCACCCTTCCCGATGTAAAGGTGATGATCATAACCGGTGAAGGCAAAGCCTTTGTGGCTGGCGCCGATATTGCCGAGATGGTTGACAAAGACCAGCATCAGGGAACAGCTTTCTCACGGCTGGGCCAACACACTTTCCGTTCGCTGGAGAAGATGGCCATTCCGGTGATAGCTGCCATCAATGGATTTGCTTTGGGCGGGGGGCTTGAGCTTGCCATGGCCTGCGACTTTCGCATTGCCGCCGACCACGCCAAATTCGGACAGCCCGAAGTAAACCTGGGACTTATTCCCGGCTATGCCGCCACCCAGCGTCTGCCGCGGTTGGTTGGTTTGGCCAATGCCCTCTATTTGCTCATGACCGCCGAAACCATCGACGCGACCGAAGCCTTGCGCATTGGGTTGGTGCAAAAAGTAACGTCACCCGAAAACCTGATGGAAGAAACCCTGAAGATTGCCAACACCATTGCTGCCAAAGGCCCTAAAGCTGTCAGGATAATCAAAGAGGTGACGCGTCAGGCGTGGCATACTCCTTTCGACGCAGGCGAAGAGCTGGAAGCGCTGCGCTTCGGGTCACTCTTTGGCGAAGGAAACCAGGGGGAGGTTGGGATGAAAGCATTTCTAAATAAAGAGAAACCGAAGTGGCAGTAGGCAGTCCACAGTAGGCAGTCGGCAGAAGAAGAAGTCAGCAGTCCACAGTAGGCAGTTGGCAGAAGAAGAAGTCAGCAGTCCACAGTAGGCAGTTGGCAGAAGAAGAAGTCAGCAGTCCA
>SABY01000008.1 GCA_009928785.1 Clostridia bacterium
ATAATTGATTTGTCATTTGTTTCCCCCGCCCCTCGCTGGGATTGCCTTCGGCAATCCCAGCGAGGGGCGGGGTATTGACAACCCTTCATTTCAATCCCATAAATGCCTGGGCTATGGATTTCCACAATAAACCTAACTTTAAAGACAGACACTATTTAATAACCAAATACAATACAACGAATAATGGTGATGGGAATTACATTAACTTTTGGTACGCCTTCCACCAGCGGTCGGGGATTTCGTTGGCGGCCGCCCGTTGATAATCGGCATAGGTGCAGGGCACCATGATGTGACGAAGCAGGTCTTTTTCTTTTTCATGGCTCACGGGCAGTTGCATCCACCAGCGGGAGGTTTGTTTGCTTTTAAAAAAAATCATATCGCTGCCCACGCTGTTGGCATCCACAATGTATTTGACGAAATTATCATGTTTGTCGTCAGGATATTCATCCAGACGCACCGCCAGTCCGTCGATAAAATACCAGATCATCTGAGCTGACAGCAGCGCCGTTTGTCCGCGCTGATCGAGTGTTGGGTTGGTTTCGTAAAATCCGATGCACGAAAGCTTGGATGAGATGCCGGCATAGCGCACCAACTGGCAGGCTTCGTCGCCCATAAAGCCGTTTGGCGAAGCGTTTCCGTTTCCGGGCGCGTCGCTGTAGCGCACGGCGGAAATATCAAAACTCAAATAATCGGCATTGCGGATTACCGGCTCGGCCTCTTCCAGGTTTTGGCGCACCACGCCCAGCCGCCAGGCATCAAAAAAGAGCTTGTTCATCGCCTGTAGCGTGGCAACGTCAGTAAAATAACTCTGGTAGCCCAGATTGGCAAAATTGAAAAGAGAGTTGGGTTTTTTAAAAATAATCGAAGAGAGGAAATTGGCCGCGTCCGGGTTTTTTACGTCGGTGCCGCCGTAGTTGAGGCGGGCATCCACACTCACCAAATTGATTATCCGTCCGGCCTGCTCGTAACCTGAATAAACTCCGAGCGACAAATCTTCGCTGCCACCGATGACGATGGGCACCACACCCGACCGCAGCAGCCGGAAGATGGTATCGCGCAAAGCGAAATAGGTATCGCTAATATTTTCGCCGGGTCGGATGTTGCCCATATCACCGATTTTGAGTTTCCACGATCCCGCACTCAGGCTGTACAAAGCACGCCGAATGGCATCGGGAGCCTGGCCGCATCCGGCATTATTCACCGCACCCCGCTCTTCGCTCACGCCAACAATAACAGCGTCAAACTGCGCGAGATCGTCTTCGTCGAAGCTTTCGTCCAACGCCACTATCTGCTGGCTTAGCGATGCACTGTAGCTCGGCAGATCAGGCGGCAGACTTTCACTCTTTACCGGTTCGAAATAAATGGATATCTCCATCAGAGGCTGTTTGTGACGATTTTATTTTTTCGTTTTTGAGGTCGTTTTTCTGGTTGTCTTTTTGGCAGCAGGTTTAGCTGCCGCTTTACGCGAAGTGGCTTTAGGTGCAGCGCTTTTGCTGCTTGCCGCAATAATTTTCATGGCGTCATCAAAGGTGATGGCTGCCGGATCGGTGCCTTTGGGAATACGATGATTGTTTTTTCCTTCGGCTATATAGGGTCCCCAGCGGCCATTGAGCACTTTTATATTTTCGTCCTGATCAAAAACTTTGATCGTTTTCTCACGCTCTTTTTTAATTTTATCCTCTATCAGCCCGATAGCTTCTTCAATGTTTACTTCAGATGGATCATATTGTTTTGGCAATGACACAAAAAGAGATTTATGCTTCACGTAAGGGCCAAAGCGCCCGATGCCGATGCTTACGTCGGCGTCCTGATATACGCCGATGGTGCGTGGAAATTTAAACATCTCCAGTGCTTCCTCCAGCGTAATTGTGTCGAGTGACTTCCCTTTTTTAATGGAAGCAAAGCGTGGTTTCTCGTCGCTCTCGGTGTCGCCGATCTGAATCATCGGGCCAAAACGGCCAATTTTGGAAAATACGTTTTTGCCGGTACCCGGTTCCTGCCCCAGCAGCTTCTCGCCACTGAATTTCTCGCTGTGTTCTATGGTGTCTTCGATGCGCTTATGAAAAGGTTTATAAAAATCGGCAATCATCTTATTCCACACCTTTTGCCCCAGGGCAATTTCATCAAATTCTTTTTCCACACTTGCGGTGAAGTTGTAGTCCATAATGTTCATAAAATGCTGCATCAGAAACTTATTCACCACGTTGCCAATATCAGTGGGCACGAGCTTGCCTTTGGTCTGTCCGGTTTTTTCGGATTTCTTCTCCGTTTTTATCTTTTCATTTATTAATGTAATTATTTCAAATGGGCGGGTAGTTCCGTTGCTTTCGCCTTTTACCACGTATTCACGCTTTTGAATGGTGGAGATGATGGGAGCGTAAGTAGAAGGACGGCCAATGCCCAGCTCTTCGAGTTTTTTTACCAGGCTGGCTTCTGTATATCGCGCGGGCGGCTGTGTGAAACGTTGTGTTGCATCAATTTGGAGCATTGGAAGCTTCTCACCGCTTTTTACGGGAGGCAGCATACCAGCGGCTTCGTCGGTTGCATCGTCGTCGCTCGATTCAAAATATACTTTCAGGAAACCATCGAAAAGGATCATTTCGCCACGCGCAACAAATTTCTCCGGTGTGGTAGAAATGTCGATGGTCACAGTAGTGCGTTCCAGCTCTGCATCGCTCATTTGCGAGGCGATGGTTCTTTTCCAAATGAGGCTATAAAGATTTTTCTGATCGTTGGTGCCGTCTATACTTTCGTGGTTGAGATAGGTAGGTCGGATGGCCTCATGGGCTTCCTGCGCACCTTTGCTCTTGGTGGAATGCCGGCGGAATTTGTGGTATTTATCACCAAAAGCATTGGTGATTTGTTCTTTGGCCATTCCCAAAGCCAGGTCGGATAAGTTGACGGAATCGGTACGCATGTAGGTGATTTTTCCTGACTCGTAAAGCTGCTGCGCCACCTGCATGGTTTTGGCCACGCCGAAGCTAAGTTTACGGCTGGCTTCCTGCTGAAGTGTAGAGGTGGTAAATGGCGGTGCCGGCGATCTTTTGCCCGGTTTCTTTTCGACAGAGGCAACGGTAAACTCGGCGCCAATACATTTCTCAAGAAAATCGTGCGCTTTTTGGCGGGTGCTGAAACGTGCCGGAATCTCGGCGCGCAGCAAGGTTTCGTTGCCATTTTTCTGAAATATTGCTGTGACACGATAATAGGATACAATTTCGAAATTCTTGATTTCATCTTCACGCTCCACTATCAGGCGCACCGCCACCGACTGCACGCGACCTGCCGAAAGCCCCGGCTTCACCTTGCGCCAAAGCACCGGCGAAAGTTCAAAACCCACCAAACGATCGAGCACGCGACGCGCTTGCTGTGCATCCACAAGATTCAGGTCGATGCTGCGTGGTTCTTCAATAGCACGTGTGATTGCAGTTTTGGTAATTTCATGGAAAACGATACGCCGGGTGCGTTCCGTGCTCAGGTTTAAGGTTTCGAAAAGATGCCATGAAATGGCCTCTCCCTCACGGTCCTCGTCCGTTGCAAGCCAAATGATGTCGGCACTTTTGGCAAGTTTTTTTAGTTCGTTGATAATGCTCTTTTTGTCCTCAGCTTCTACATAATCAGGTTTAAACCCTTTTTCGATGTCCACGCCCAACTGTTTTTTCGACAGATCCCGAACGTGGCCAAAGCTGGATTTGACGGTGAAGTCCTTTCCAAGAAACTTTTCGATGGTTTTGGCTTTGGCGGGTGACTCAACAATGACCAGATTTTTCGACATATTTTTAAAAATTTTTGGCGGCAAAGGTAGCACATTTAATTTTTTGGTATCGTAGTCACACTACTTGCATTGATGATATTGATGATGATTGCCATCAGGCTCAAGGGTATTATCTGATTTCGGTGACATGGTTTTTAACAAATCTTATTGTCTTCACAAACTTTTGTAGAAATGCTGCAAGCCCATATTTCCAACATTATTTCCCTGTTTTTAAAAACAAAAAAGCCTGAAAAAACGCTTGCTTTCCCAGGCTTTTTATAGCTATCAATTAATCTTTAATAATAAACTACCTCCCAGGCATCTTCACGCTGGCTGGCAGCTTTATCCCACTGGGGTACTACTTGCTCCAGGAATTGCTTCTTGTCGGAGCGCATTTTCTCCATGGGCAACCCCACATACTGCTGTGCTTTTGTTTTGGTTTCGATGTCGGGATAGGGCACCGGATAGGGAGCGCCGATACCAGTGAGCAGTGCGGCCAGCTCTATGCGTGCCTGCTGGGCTTCCTGCATACCGGAACTAATGACGCGCAAAATTTCGAGTGAGTTGTGAAAGGCGGCGCCATGTGAGGCTGCGGCATAATCCCAACGAAATTGGGCGTGCCGGATCAGTTTCTGTATGGGATCGATCTGCTGTTGTGTGGCGCCATGTTCCAAAGCATGACCCGTTTCGACATGTGCGCGCACCAGCATCTTCTCCAGCTCGTCGCGTTGCGAAATCACTTTATCCATTTTATCATAAACAAATCCTACAAGCTCTTCAGCATTCTCGCGATGGCACACCTGGCATGAGTTGGCGATGTTGTTGAGCGGGCTTTGCATGTGGTGGTCGGTATATTTCTGGCCGCCTTTCGACATGTAAGGCATGTGACAGTCGGCGCAGGTTACGCCGCGTTTGGCGTGCGTGCCCGTTATCCAGGTTTCGTAGCCGGGATGCTGTGCTTTCAGCATGGGTGTTTTGCTGATCTTGTGTGTCCAGTCGCTAAAATTGATTTCGTCATAATAGGCGATCATCTCCTCCACCTGCATGCCTTTATCCCATGGAAAGGTGAGATAGGGAATACCCTCTTTGCCAGGCAGGTCTTTATTAAAATAATATTCGACATGACACTGGGCGCACACCAGCGAACGCATCTCCTGGTGGGTGGCCTGGGTGATGTCTCTGCCCTGGCGCTCGAAAGCTTCGATGAGGGCAGAACGCGAAATACGCAAGTCCATCGTAACATTGTCGTGGCAGTCGGCACAGCCAATAGGGTTCACGATTTCTTCGCCCCAGCGCGACCACTTGCCGGAGTAAAACTCGGCAATGCCCACCTTATTCATCAGCCTGGGTACATCGGGGCTTTTGCACGTCCAGCAGGTGGCCGGCATAGGCTCCGGCTCGTCGATTACGGGAGCGCCCACGCGCAGCGTATTGCGCATATCGGTGATGGCATAGTAATGACCGCGTCCCTGTGAATAATCTTTCGAAAAACCGTACCCAGCCCACAGCACCACCATTCGTGGATCTACCTCGAGCATATCAATCATCGCGTTGCCATTGTATTTACTTCGAAAATTGGTGTCGCGGGTTTGCATGTAGGAGGTGTACTCTGCCGGGAAGTTTTCACCCCATACTTCGTTGCGCGGCTCCCACTGGGTAAGCTGCACACGCGGCTTGTAAATATATTCGGTTTCCACCCGCCGCTCGGCAATGGTAGAGGCAAGCATGCCCAATACAAATACCACAATTACAGTGATAAGAAAGATTGTCCAGTTGATCCAGGGACTGCGTTTTTTTTGAGTTTCCATATCCGTTAAGTTATTTGTTGTATGATGATTTCAAAAATGTGATTTATTCTTCGTCTTTTTGCATGAGATTTTTCAACCAGGGAGGTACAACGCTGCCCAGCCGTGGCACGCGGGCGTAGGTAGAGGTACTCAGGCTACTCACGCGGCCATGCGGCACCTCACGATGGCAGTCCCAGCAGAGCTGTCCCTGATCATGTTGCGCCATCTGAAGCGAAACCTGTATGGTGTGCACGTTTTCGTTTACATGTCCGTGACAACGTTTGCAGTTTTCCTGCACTACCGCGGCGCCGGCATCTTTTATCTGAATTACCTGGGGTTCATTGCGCAATGTGAAAATGGTAGCATGACGCGCGCCGTCCATAGCTTTAAAGGTGTAGCTGGCTATCGGATTGGTGTGCGGCACGTGGCAATCGTTGCAGGTAGCATATTCACGGTGCGCCGAATGAAACCAACTGGCGTACTGTGGATTCATTACATGGCAGTTGATGCAGGTTTCGGGCCGGTCAGAGAGATACGACACTGCATTGGAAATCCTGAAGGTGTAGATTCCCAACCCTACGATGGCGCCCAAAACAATGGCGGCAGGCAATCGCCAGGTGGGCGGAGGAATGAGGAAGCGAAACATGGAGGCCATAATTGTATGTTTTTATAAACGTCAGCAGTGCACAAAAATAGTGAATAACTTCTCTCAAGTTTCTTTATCCATCTGCATTGGGCTAATTTATTCCCAGTCTTAATTAGATTGATAAATTCTGAAACTCAAAACCCCAATATCCAAGCAAATAGCACTGGTTAAAACTCAAAGGGAAAAACACCTCATCAGTTTGAGATTTGGCTTTTTGAAAATAATGCCATGGTTGGCAGTTCCGGTTGGCAAATCCCGATTAGGTTTCGCTTTGGCTTTACTTAAGCTGGATATATTTCTGCCGGCTTTGCTTGCGCAATCAAATCATTAACACAGGCAAAGCCTGTAAAAATAAACCGGACGAGGTGCAACCTCGTCCCAACCCAGAAAACAACAAACAACGAACAACAAACTTGAGCGAAGCTGCCTGCCCCAACCCATCGGGGAAATCCCGAGAGCGCAGCGATTCGGGAAACAAACAACGAACAACAAACAACGAACAACAAACAATAAATTCTTTTTCCCAGCCTAATCTACTTGCTGCTAAAGAAAACTGGTTTTACAGTCAGCATCAGCCATGCCCAGTTTTGTGCGTTTTCGTAGTTGCCGGAATTTTTGAGCACCTGCATACTTTCACTGGCAAAAAGATGTGAGTATCCGGCTTCGAGCGTTACCTCAGGCGAAAAAGCATACGCTGCCGAAAAGTCGATTTCTGTGCCCAGGTAGTTATCATAATCCTTCCATTCGTTGTTGACGATAGCGGATAGCGTGGCGGCAATATTAAAATAATGTGGCATTAGCGTAAGCGACCACTTGTCTTTTTTGTAATTGATAGTGGCGTAAATATCCACCAGTCCTACATTTTCGCCATGATTCCCCACATAAAAATAGTCCATCCAGCCGTTAAATTTATGATTGGTGCCAAAGAGCGGAGTAAAAGATTTATCGTCCTCGCCTGAAGCTCTGTCCTGTGTGGCGGTTCCCGAAAGGTATTCCATGCCCAGGCCAAGGGTTAGCTCCTGCTGAATCTGATAACCTGCGTCGATGGCAAAATACATTGCGCTAAGCGGATGATTGGATGAATTGTTTCCGGTTTGATAATAAAAAGCAGCGTTGGCGGAGAGCTTACCGTCTTTGTACGAAAGTCGCGGCCCCACCGTCTGGCTGAAGGCTACTTTTTCGACATTTGCAGAATCCTCGATAACGGTGTAAGTATAGCCAGTGTTGAGCAACAAAAAGCTCACGCCCAGTTTGCCGAAATTACCATGATACCAGGCGTACTGCATGGTTTTGTAGTTTTTGATGCTGTAATCTGTTTTAATGTTTGATTCCCCTGCTGCATTGTAGGCCAGCCCCACGTCGAGGCGATGGTTAGCATTAGGTGCAAATTTTATAATGGCGGCATCGTGGCTGCGTGCCTGCTGTGCCCAGCCCACGTTACCAAACATGCGGCTGTCGTCGTAAATAATTTCCTGCCGGCCGGCTTTCACTGACCAGGCCTCGCTGAGCAACAGCTCGCCCCAGGCTTCGTGCACCGATGGGCCGTAAATGTCGGATTTGTTGAGTTGTGGCACGTCGCCCCACACGCGTACATCCTGAAGACTCAGGTAAAAACGGTAATTATTGTTTGCAAACCAGGCATTGATGCGCGTTCGCTGCGACACAAAGTTGGCCGCATCCTCATCATCAGGCATCAGATTGCCAAAACCATGGCGCATCTCATAACGTGGGCGCAGCTCGCCCGAAATTTTTACTTCCTGGGCAGCACCATATTTTGCCATCGACAGGCCAAAAGCTAAAAGAACAAGCAAGTTGAAATATTTTTTCATAGTCACAATTATTAAGAATTTTAAGGAAGCAAAAATATTCTTTAAAGGAATCGGATGCCCAAAAACTTAGGTTGGTTTACATTTTCCTTCATCAGGGTGTGAAATATATCACACCCTAAGGGCAAATTTCATCGAATATTTTGTCAATTTCGATTGTAAATAGTTGATTAGGTTTACCTTAAACCAAAATCTTTTTGCAATTTAAACAGCGTCTAAATTTCACTATTAGGTAATGAATTACTTGTTATTATTCTAATTTTGAAAAATCAAAAAAAATGTGAGTAAAACTCATTTCACTATTAATAAATTAACACTAAAATTTTTGAACTATGATTAAAGCAATCAGGTACGCTTTGTTGGTAGTTTTTTGCCTGAGTCTCTGGATGGAACAGCCGGCGGCTTTTGGACAGGAAACACTCAATGACGTAAAACAGAAACGCGGACTTAACGATGCAGACGTATTGGCTGCTGTTAAAACCTTCATGCCACGGGGCGGACGCGATGAGTATTTCGGTTTTATCGGTACCGGCAACTCCGGCACCATGATCGTTTACGGTTTGCCTTCGATGCGCATTTACAAGTATGTAGGTGTTTTTACACCCGAACCCTGGCAAGGCTACGCTTTTGACGACGAAAGCTCGCTGATGCTCAAGAAAAATTCGCCTGACAACCGCATCTATGACTACGGCGATATGCGGTATCCTGCCCTATCGGAAACCGATGGCAAATACGATGGCAAATATTTGTTTTATAGTGATGGTGCCAACTCGCGGGTAGCGATGCTGGGACTGGACGATTTTGAAACCAAGCAAGTGTTGGCCAACCTGCTCTACAAAAATGCCTTTGCCGGAGTAGCCGTTACCGAAAATACGGAGTACATCATTCAAACCAGCGAATACCCGGCACCATGGGATTTGAAAACTACCGATCTGGCCAACGCCAAGGCTGGCATCACTTTTTGGGCATTTCACGAGCCGGAAGCTGTCACCGAAACCGGGCATCATGTGGGTAGAATGATCAAAGATGAAAGCTTTACCGTGGAGCTGCCCGCCTATACGCTGGGCTATTTTGATGCCGGACGCCTCAAGAGCAATGGCCTGGTAGTGGGACTTGCCAGCATGGACGGCAAGCACTACGTGTATGTTGTGGATTTTGAAAAGATCAAATCGATCCCTACCGAAAAAATAAACGAAACCAATGTGGTAAGCCTGCAAAAAGCGCTGAATGCTAATGCTGTAGCTTTGGTTGCTTTACCCGCCAAAGCCTCGAAAGTGAAAGTTACCCCCGACGGTGATTATTTCATTGCAGCCGGCGACAGGGCAATTGTTTTCGATTTTGCTAAGGTGAGGGCCGCTTTAAACGACAAGACTTTTGCCGGCAACGCTCCCGGAGATATTCCAATTTTGGATAGCAAAGATATCGAGCATGGCGCCATTGATCTGGGCAATAAGGTGATCGACTTCACTTTCGACTATCGCGACAATGTTGCTTACGCATCCGCTTTTGAGGATAAAAAGATCATCAGGTGGAATTACAACACGCTGAAAAAAGAAGGCGAACTGCAGCTCACTTTTAAGCCAGGCCACGTGATGATACCGCAGGGATTGTCGGCAGAGCCGCACTCCAACTACCTGGTGGTAACCAATAAAGAGGGACTCAACGAGAATTTCCCCAATACGGGGCCTGTGCGTCCCAACTTCCAACACCTTATTGATATAAGCGACGACAACATGGTTGACCTGTACTCGATGAGCGTGCCACAAGCCAATATTTATGGTTCGGTGGCTGTATTGCGTACCAGCATCAAGCCAATCATCCGCTACGAAACCGGAACCAACACCCGTACCGGCGAGATTTCGGAATTCAAAACCGTGGCCGGTCGCGAAAAAATTGAACGCGAAGGAAACCGTGTACATATCTTCGGAACCATGATCCGCTCGCACATTGTGCCGGAAATTGTAGAAGTGAACGAAGGCGATATTGTAACCTTCCACCTTACCAACCTGGAGCGTGCCGAAGACGAAACGCATGGATTCACGGTGGACACTTACGGTGTACACGGAAGTTTTGAGCCTGGCAAAACGGCCTCGCTCACCTTTACGGCCAGCCGCCCCGGAGCATTCCCCTATTATTGCACCGAGTTTTGCTCGGCATTGCACCTGGAAATGGAAGGCATCCTGATGGTGAAACCCAAAAACTACTCCGGCCCCGAAGCTGCTGAAGACGTAGCGCTGACAGAAGCCCAACAAGCTGAATACAAACAGAGATTTGAAGATAAAATCGTGGTCATCAACCAAACGCAGGATGTTATCAACGGCGTGGTAACCTGGCTCAAAGAGAACAACTATCAGAACTATGATTATGTGAAAGCCCTTGTGGATGATGCTGTGGATCAACTTGGACAGGCCGCCAAAGCCAAAGAAAATTATGAAAAGTATGTGGCTGAAAAGAAATATCGTGATGCTTTCCTTTGGGCTGAACAATACTTCCAATATCAGGTAAAAGCTGCCGACGTAGGCTTACGTGCTAAAGAACTCCTGCGCATCCAACTGGAAGATGAAGAGGGTAAGAAATAATTTTTAAAATCACATTTTGTTAACTTTAAAAATAACGACAATGAAATATATCAGCAGAAAGATAAACACCCTGTGGCTCATCAGCCTGGTGCTAACATACGTACTGGTGCTGGCCAGTTGCGATGGCAAACAAAAAAGTGGCACCTCCGATTTGGGCGCTCCCCGTGGCAAAGAATCACTCAAAGATGTGATTGACCGGCGTGGCCTGAATGCCGAGGACTTGCTGGCCGCTGCCAAAACCTACACCCCCGACAACGTGAAAGACGAATACGTTGCGCTGAACTCCGGCGGACAGGAAGGCAACATGCCCATGTACACCGTTCCTTCGATGCGTATGATAAAATATGTACCCACATGTGCCAACCAACCAGCCAACGGATACGGCTACAGCAAAGAAACCAAAGCCATGATGGCCAAAGGTTTTATAGAAGGACAGGTGATAAAATGGGGCGACACACACCATCCGGGATTTTCGGAAACCGATGGGCTGTACGATGGCAAATGGGCTACCGTAAACGATAAAGCCAACCCACGCATCTTTATCATCAGCTTGACAGATTGGGAGCTAAAGGATGTGATCCAAAATCCATTGTTCAGAAGTAACCACGGTGGTAACTTCTATACGCCCAACTCCGAATACATCATGGAAGCCTCGCAATATCCGGCCCCGCTCGACCGAAAGTATTATCCGCTCTCACAAACCAACTTCGAAAAATACTGGCGCGGCGGATTGACTTATTGGAAATTCGACAACGAAACCGGACAGGTAGATCACGACAAGAGCTTCACCTTTGAATTTCCACCCTACACGCAGGACTTATCCGATGCCGGCAAGGAAGACTCTTATGGCTGGGGCTTTACCAACTCATTCTGTACCGAAATGTACATTGGCGGGATGGAAAGTGGCCGTCCGCCATTTGAAGCTGGATGCTCCTCGCGCGATGTGGACTATATGCACGTAACCAACTGGAAAAAAGCTGAGCAGGTAGTGGCTGCCGGAAAATATACTGTCATCAACGGCCACAAAGTGATACCTATTGATATAGCTGTAAAAGAAGGTTTGTTTTATCTGATTCCCGAACCTAAATCACCCCACGGCGTGGACGTTGACCCATCAGGAAAATACATTGTGGTGGCTGGTAAACTCGACTCACATGCCTGGGTATATTCTTTCGAGAAAATTATGAAAGCTATCGATGAGAAAAATTTCGAAGGCTTCGATAACTATGGCATCCCGATTATTTCGCTCGAAGATGCACTCCATGGCAGCGTTGAGGTAGGCTTAGGCCCGTTGCACAATCAGTTCGACAATGAAAAAGGCATTATCTACACCTCTATCTATGTTGACTCGCGCATTACCAAATGGGATTATATCAATCTTAAAGTGATCGATTATGTTCCTTCGCATTACAACATCGGCCACCTGGTGTCGTCGCACGGCGATACCCGCGAACCAGTTGGTGACTATCTGATAGCACTCAACAAACTATCTATCGACCGCTTCAACCCGGTAGGACCGCTTCACCCACAAAATCATCAGCTTATCGATATCAGTGGTGATAAGATGAAAATTATCTACGACCTCCCGTTACCGATGGGCGAACCACACTACACCGCCCTGATGGATGTTGATTCTTACAAGTCCATTTCGACCTACGACATTGGAACCGACATTACCACCAACAGCAAATCGAAATATTATGTGGCTGTGGGTGGCGAAAAGGTTACTACCGAAAGTGATGGCGTGCATGTGTATGGTACCATCAACGATGGCAAGGTAACTCCGCAAAACATAACTGTGAATCAGGGTCAAAACGTACAGATACACCTGACCAATCATGGCCAGAACAAGCTCGATCATTATGTTTACGAAATTTCCTCCTACGATCAGATGTACCGCTGGCGTCCGGGCGAAACGGCTACGCTGGAATTTACTGCCGAAAAAGCCGGTATGTATCCGCTGCTGCTCGACTGCGTGCACAATCCCGACGATAGGGAACTGCAGGGCTACCTTACAGTTGAATATAGCGATAAAGCCGAGAACGACCGGCTGCTTGCTTACTCCAAGCGGGTACAAAAGGACTCCGAGATGCAGGCCTTCAAACCTTCGGCCATCGAAATGAAAAACATGCTCACCGGCGAAATGGAATACCTAAACCATGGCTGCAACGCATGCCACCGCTTTGGCGAAGAGTACAACGGCCCCGACTTGTTCATGGTTTCCAAACGCCGCAGCGACGAATGGCTCAAATCGTGGATCATGGATCCTGAAAATCACCTGAAGGAGATAGATATAGAGGCGATGCGCCAAAAATACAAACTGGCCATGCCCAACCAAAACGTGTCAGAAGAAAGTGCCGAAAAAATCATAACCTACATGAAACTGCGTTCTGATGAGGTACTCAAAGAAATGAGTAATAAATAATCAAATATTAACAACTAAATTTTTAAAAATCTATGAAAAGACTTGTCCTGATTATGATGGTGTCGGCATTTGCGCTGACGCTCGTTAACTGCGGTGGCAGCGGCGGAAACGAAACAAAAAGCACTACCACCACCGAACAAACAGAAGTGAAAGCTACCATGACTGCCGACTTGCAAAATGGTAAAGTGGTTTACGAAAAAGTGTGCATTGCCTGCCACATGACCGGTGTGGCCGGAGCAGCCAAGGTAACCGATCACGAACGCTGGGCAGAAGTAGCACCCAAAGGTATGGAAGCATTGCATCAAAGTGTAATCAATGGTATTCCTGACGGAAAATATGGTGTGATGGCTCCTCGTGGCTCCTGCACCGACTGCTCCGATAAAGACCTGTACGACGCCGTTGCTTACATTTTGAAGGAAGCCAACGTAGAGGCAAAATAATTTTTGATAATGAAGAGATATCAAATTTTTTCAGCCCTGGCGCTGGTTTTGCTCATCCTGTCGTATTTTATGCCCATCTGGTGGGTGGCACTGCAAAGCCACCAATATCCGGAGTCGATGTATCCCAATGGGATTCGTATTGAGTTTAAATACAATGGTGTGTACAACGGCTGCGAGGGCACGAGCGAGCGCTCCGAGTTGGCGTCCAATCAGGCGGGTGCCGATTGTTTGGTAGAGATGAATGCCATCAACCACTTCATCGGGATGTATGGAATAGTGCAGGGACGCAATGTTGCTGCTGATGTGGATTATCCACCGCACCAAACTTTCGATACCAAAAAAGATGCTGATGGTAATGAGATCGTCGATGCGCAAACCGGACAGCCGGTAAGAGTTGACGTAACCCCCGGCTTCTTAAACTTCCTCGACGGGCTGATGTATTATTCGCCCTGGCTCTTTGTATTTCTGGGGTTGCTCATCGTGGGCTTTATTGTTACCAAACGAAAAGTTAATGCAGCCTTGGGAATCATCCCGGCATTGTTGCCAGTTTACTTTCTCGTGATGTACATCATCGGATTGTATTGGTACGGCCATCATCTGGGGCTTCATGGCGGCGGCGCTTTTGAAGGTATCAAAGAGTTTATGCCCACAGTATTTGGCGAAGGCAAGGTAGCACAGTTTACTACCATGTCGTATCCCTACCTCGGATTTTTTGTAACACTGCTGGTTTTTGTATTCATGATTCTGGCCATCATACAAAAACGCAAAGCAATAAAATCGTAAGGCCATGGGTCTTACTTTATAAATGATTAATTATTTAAACCATAAAAGCTTTAGCGCGCGACCCACACAAGCGGGTTGTGCGCTTTTGCTTTTTATGCTTTTTGTTTTAATAATTATCAATACAACAACAGCGCAAGGCGAGATTTCCGGAATGCGGCAATCCATCACGCCCGTTGCCGACACATTGCACCCGATTGCTTTACAGCCCATCATCGACCGGGCGCAGGCCGGCGACACGATAAGGCTGGGCGCCCATTTGTATCACGGCCCGGTGCGCATCAGCAAGAGCCGGCTTTTTATCGACGGACAATGCCAAAGCGCCGTTACCGGACTTGATCAGGAGAGTGTTTTTTATCTCGACGCCGACAGCATCACGCTACAAAATATGATAATTACCAACTCCGGCGGCTCGCATGACAAGATTGATTGTGGTGTGAAAATTATAGGCAGCTACAATACCATCGAAAACTGCCGCATACAGGAGTGCTTATTTGGAATAGACATTTTTCAATCTGATTACAACAGGGTTTCTCATTGTGAAATTTCGTCGCTAACACGACGCGCCAAAGCGCTAAAAGGCGATGCCATCCGCTTGTGGTGGGCCAAGCGCAATGTGGTTCAAAACAACTACTGGCACCACGTGCGCGACATGGTGGTGTGGTACAGCGAAGAAAACCTCTTTGAAGAAAACCTGGGAATCGGCAACCGCTACAGCATCCATTTTATGTATGCCCACAACAACCGCATCCGGGCCAACCGGTTTTACGAAAATTCTGTGGGCGTGTTCCTGATGTACAGCGAGCGCACCATTATGACCGAAAACCTGATCATGAAATCCACCGGCGAAAGCGGCATGTGCCTCGGCATGAAAGAA
The DNA here is from genome assembly GCA_009928785.1 of Clostridia bacterium. Classification (GTDB taxonomy): domain Bacteria; phylum Bacteroidota; class Bacteroidia; order Bacteroidales; family 4484-276; genus SABY01. The sequence goes on from SABY01000008.1 coordinate 15,112, forward strand.
ACTTCTTCTAACCAAATCCTCAACAACCATTTTATCTACTCTGCCGAAGGGATTCACTTTGACGTCTCTCCCTTTGTGCCCGAAAAAATTAACACCATCGAAAACAACGAAATTGCTTTTTGTGTGGCCGGCATGTTTTTTCATACCAACCAGGAAGGCAATCTTATCAAGAACAACTATTTTCATAATAACCTCTCGCAGGTGGTGGCACAGGGCAACACCGCCAACGGCAACGAGTGGGAGCACAACTATTTCGACGACTATCAGGGGTTCGATCGCGATGGCGACAACGTGGGCGACACGCCTTACGAATTATATACTTACGTTGATCATCTCTGGGATTTTAACCAAAACATGAAATTTTTCTACGCCTCACCGGTGCTGGTGGTGCTCGACTTTTTGGAACGCCTCGCACCCTTTTCTAAACCCAAATTCATACTACGCGACAAAACGCCCATGTATCGCAAAGAGATTACCGAAACAACATTTATCAATTAAATATGAGGTTGTTGCTTTCGCAAATATTGTTGTTTGTTTATCTGCTCTATTTCACGGCAGCCACCTTTCCTGTGCTCAATTATTACCTCTGGCAGCAGCTCAATTCGTTGTGCCGGCAAAGCACCGAAAGCGACAGGTATCAGCCTGCCGAAAACCTGGGGGATTATAGCTATTTGAATGCTATAAAAAAAAGAGCCAGCACACCCGCCGACACCGACAAGAACATGCCCGTTAAGTTCCAGTCGGAAAACAGCAATCTTATTTTTATTTTTAATACCAATAAAATCGCATTTCCTGTTCCCGATCTAAATAAACTAAAGTTTTATTTTTCGATTCATCCCTTTATCCACATGTACGCGGAGGTGCTGATACCCCCGCCCAAGTTGGTTTAGTGTTTTAATGAAAACACTGCTGCACAATCCGTTTGAAGCCAACACACCAAAGGCTTGTGCCGCAGTTTCGGCAACTTTATATCCGTTGCCATTATTTGGTAATAAATATCAAAACATCAAAACCTATCCAAATCATGCATACGATCCATAAAATATTGGCGATACTGCTGCTGCAAATAATGGCGCTTTCGGTTGCAGCGCAGGTGGTGGATACCACCATCACCATCGAAGCCATTGTAATAGAAGCGCAAAGCAGCAGCACCATTCAAAAAACTATCATCAACAGCAAGTCCATCCCGATAGAAGACATCCACGACGTAGCCGAGATATTTGTAAACGAGCCGGGGTTTGGCATCATCAAGCGCGGCAACTACGCCATGGAACCGGTGATGCGGGGATACAAGTACGAGCAATTGAACGTGATTTTTAATGGCGGTGCCACCAGCAGCAATGCCTGCCCCAACCGGATGGACCCCGCCATTTCGCAGGTTTCGCCCGAAGACATCGAAAAAGTAGAAATCATAAGAGGTCCTTATAGCATGCGCTACGGGCAAACATTCGGTGGAATCATCAATCTGGTTACCAAACGTCCACGTCCGAATCCCGATGCCAAAGCCGTATCGGGCAGCGTGCTGGGTGGCTGGGAATCCAATGGCGGAAGTGCCTGGGGAGCTGTAAATGTATTGATGCAACACAAAAAAGTGGATTTCCTTTTATCTGCCGACTACAAAGATTTTGGCAACTACAGCAGCGGCTCCGGCCAGGAAATAGCCTCCTCGTTCAGCCGCTTTGGCTACGATGCCAAATTGGGTTACAACCCTGCCGCGAACCACCGCATACAACTCAACTTCCGACAGGGATTTGCTAAAGACATCATGCATGCGGCCTTGCCCATGGACGCCGACAAAGACAACAGCACCCTGCTTGCTATCGATTATGTGGCCAACAATGTTTCGCAGCGGATTTCGTCGTTGCGGATGAAACTTTTTGGCTCCTGGGTCGATCATTCCATGTCGAACGACAACCGTCCCAACTACGCCGCCGTTCATGCCGTAACTCCGGTCACCGCCTTTGTTGCCGGCGGCAATGCAGAAGTTAGCATCCATACATCACCCAAAAACCTGATTTATCTGGGTACCGATTTCAAAACCACCAGCAAAGACGGCACGCGCACTCGGGAGGTTTACATCAACGTGTGCAACGGGCAAACGTACGACCCTCCCAAAGTATTCGAAGACCTGGTGTGGCAAAATTCGATTAAAAATACCATTGGTTTCTTTGCCGAAAATCACAACCAGCTCCATCGAAACCTACTCTGGATAACCGGAGCACGTATCGACTTTACCAACTACGACGCCCGCGATGTAGCGCCTGATTTCAGCGAGGCCTACAATAACGCTATAAAGCCTGGCACCATGACCAACTTTTCGGCAAGCACTTCGCTCACCTGGCAAATCGAACATGGGCTGGAAATGCTGTGGGCGTTGGGTCGTGGCGTGCGTACCCCGGAGCTAAATGAGATGTATATCAATCATTTTTCTATTGGCCAGGATGCTTACGAATATCTGGGTAATCCCAACCTGAAACCGGAAGTTAATTACCAGACTGACTTGCGTGTCGAAAAACGGTGGTCGTCGCTGTCGGCGTATGGCAATGTTTATTATTCATTGTTGCAGAATTACATCTCCGCTTATCTCGACACCACGCTCACACGTAAGTTTTTACCCTGCAAACCGCCCCAACATGCCAAGCGATACGCCAACGTTCCCGACGCTTTTATGACAGGTTTCGAGGCCGGGATGGAATGGCAGTTTGGACGCAATTTTAAATACACACTCACTGCCGGCTACACCTATGCACAAAATACTTCATGGGATGAGCCACTGCCCGAAATTCCGCCATTGAGCATTAGCAGCAGCATCGGGTATTATGCTACATCGCTGCAGGCAGTGCTGAATGCCCGCATTGCCAGCGACCAGGAGCGGGTAGCGCCTTCGTTCGATGAATCTACTTCCACGGGTTTTGCTGTTTTTGATTTAAAAGTAAAATACATGCCCCTGGATTTCCTTGAAGTGTATGGAGCCATTACCAATATTTTGGACAAAAATTATGTAGAGCATCTTAGCCGCTCTTACAACAATATGTACGACGAGTTTCCATACTATGAGCCGGGTCGGAGCTTTAATCTGGGTGTAAAATTTATGTTTTAAAAACTATTATGCCCGTTTCTTGCAATCCATTACACCGGTAAGATTGCTATTACAAAACGTTAATTTTGAAAATAAAAAAACGATGAATCAGAAAAGTACAGAGATTAGCCGGCGCAACTTTTTGAAGAGCGGAGCCGTAGTGGCAGGTTCCCTGGTTGCCATTGGCGCCGGCGTTGGTATTGTAAAAACAGTGACGGGCAACGATGTGCGCAACAAAAATTTTCTTCGACCCCCCGGGGCGGCGAAGGAAAAAGATTTCGTGTATGGCTGCATCAAGTGCGGCCTGTGCGTACAGATTTGCCCGGTGCATGCCATCCGGCTGGCAGGAATCAACAAAGGGCTTTCCTACTCCACACCATATATAGACCCACGCAGCCAGCCCTGCGATTTTTCATGTGACTCGCTGCAGTGTGTCGAAACATGCCCCACCGGTGTACTCGACTTCAGGCAATTTAAACATGCCGGTACCGAAGCCATTATCGCTTACGAAGAAGAACGTAAAGCTGAACGGCAGCAACAAAACGACAGCATACACGGCGTAGGGATGCACGACGGCAAAGGACCCCATGGCGCCGACAAAGGGTACAATCCTTTCCCGATACAAATAGCTGCGATGAAAGAAGCGGTGCGGATGGGAACAGCAAAGTTGATTCCCGAAACGTGCCTCGCGGTGCAGGGAAAAGGCTTTACGGGTACGCCACGCGACCAGGATTTCAAAGGCGTTTATCGCTCGCCGGCACCCACCACAACTGAAATCACCGAGCAGGAAGGCGGCGACAGGCCTCGCCGTCATCAGCAACGCGGCAACGCATCCGGCGAACAGATTTATGAAAAACAAGCCTCGCCGCTGCGCAACAAAACCTTCGCGCGCGACATCTGCAACCTGTGCGTCACCGAATGCCCCATTGGTGAGAAAGCCATCGTGATGAGCGCCGAAACCATGGCTGACGGCACGCTTCATTATAGTCCACAGGTACTGGATGGCTGCACCGGATGTGGTGTTTGCGTAATGGTATGCCCGACGGCTGAAGCAAGTATTATTGTTTTACCCAATAATTGATTGTGATGATATTTAAAAAATCAAAAGATAAAGAACCGTTGCCGGCAAAGCCGGTGGGTCAGTTACCACACGCGCAGGAAGGGCTTAGCTACAACGAATGGCGCAACAAACGCCGCTACAACCACAAATGGCGCAACATACGCTGGGCGGTGGTGATAGGGCTTTCGCTGCTTTTTATGCTTTCGTTTATGCTCGACCTCTCCATTTTGGAAGGTTCCCTAAGCGGATCGCGTTTGGTGGGATTTTATCTCATCGACCCATTCAACACCTTGCAGTTGTTGTCGATCTCGTCGCGTACAGGATTTATCGCCCTGCTCACCATGAACTTCTGGATCGGCCTGATGATTATCGTAGGATTTTATGCCATCATGGGCGGACGCACCTACTGCTCGTGGATTTGTCCGTATCATTTTATAGCCGAATGGGTGGATAAACTACGCGGCTACATGGAAAAGAAATACAAGATTAAAAACCATACTTTTAACCGTTCTTTGCGCTATGTATTTTGGGTAGGATTTATCCTGCTGGCCTTTGCCACCTCCAGTCTGGTATTTGAAGTAATCAATCCTGTGGGCATTATTTCCAGAGCTTTGATCTATGGCCCCGGACTGATTTTGCTGTGGATAGTGGCGCTGGTGCTTTTCGAATTGCTTTACAGCAAACGCTTTTGGTGCAGCTACGTTTGTCCTATCGGAACTACAATGGCCATGGTAGGCAAAGCCTCGCCGATGGTTGTGCAGTTCGATTATGAAAAATGTGGCTATTGCGGCGAATGCCAGAAAGTGTGCGAAGTGCCCCACGTGTTGTGGTTTACCAAACGCGGCAAAGCCACCCAAAAAATACATACTGCCGGCGCCGATTGCACGCGCTGCGGCTATTGCGTGGACAGATGCCCCGGCAAAGCACTTACTTATTCATTTAAAGGCATTGATAAATTAACCTGATGAACACTACCGACAATATATTAATTGAGGCGCAACATCTCACCAAGATGTTTAAAAATGCAACGGTGATCGACGATTTATCGATTGCCTTTGGTGGCGGCGAGCGCATAAGCCTGAGCGGTCCCAACGGTGCGGGCAAAACCACACTGATGCGCTGTATCCTGGGGCAATATCTCTATCAGGGCAAGCTCTCGGTGCTGGGGCAAAATCCGCGAAAGCATCATCTTGAGATCATGAGAAATGTAGGATTTGTGCCACAGCTTGCACCGCCGCTCAAAATGACTATTCAGGAGCTGATCGGTTTTTTTGTGCAGCTCACCGACCGCCACAGTGAGGATTTTACGCGGATTGCCGAAAAGATGGGATTACAAATACAACCCAATCTGCGCAAGCCTTTTTATAAACTTTCCGGTGGGATGAAGCAAAAACTTCTGGTAGCTTTTGCCCTGGGGCGCGACCCCAAAATCCTGCTCATGGACGAGCCCGCCGCCAACCTGGACCCGGCCGCCCGAATGATTTTTTTCGATTATTTACAAAATTATAATCCACAGGCACTGATGATCCTGTGCAGCCATCGGATGAATGAAATTGCAGGAATCATCAACCGCAACATCGAAATGGACTTAGGAAAAGTGGTGCTGGATCAGAAAATCAATCAAACTTTAAACTAAATTTTAAAATAATGAAAAAGATATTTTACGCAATAATTATTACAGTAATGCTTGCCGGCTGCGTTGGTGAGGCCGACTACAGCGCCCGCGAAATCAACTGGGACCGCGACATTTGCATCAACTGCCTGATGGGACTCGCCGAAAAGGAATATTCCGCGCAAGCTATCAACGAGCGCTCCGAAGTGCTCTGGTTCGACGATATTGGTTGCCTTACCGAATACATGAAACACGACGACTGGAAGCGTTTTGCCGGCGAGGGCGAAGTAAAAATATGGGTGGGCCACTGCGAAACCGGCGAGTGGATTGATGCAGAACAAGCCTGGTACCGCTACGGCGACCGCACCCCGATGGGCTATGGCTATGGCGCGCTGAGTGTACCCAACGACTCCACCTACACTTACGATGAAACCATGGAGCGTATCCGCCAGGGATACACAAAACGGGAGCAGTTTTTGAAAGACAAAAAAATGCTCGACAAACATCACGACGGCCACCAACACTAAAAGAAGGCAGATGAAAAATCATGACCTGAAATATGTTTTAAAGCTGGAGCTGATGCAAAGCCTGCGGTCCACGTGGTTTTGGTCATATTCCATTTTATTTGGCGGCTTCGTGGCCATCATGTTTGCGCTGGGCATCACCGAGTCGCAGGTTATCGGCTTTCTGGGGCTGGGGCGGCTGATGATCACCTTTATGCAGGTGTGCATCGTGGTGCTGCCCATTTATATCCTCATCACCACCGTGCGCTCCATCGTTGGCGACCGCGAAACGCATGTGATGGAATACTTCCTTTCGCTACCCATCTCGTTTTCGTCGTATCTGCTTGGCAAATTCATAAGCCGTTACATCGAAATATTTACGCCGGTTTTTCTGGCGCTCACCGGAGCCGTTTTGTGGGGAATGTTTCAGGGCATCGACGTACCCTGGGATTTGTTTGCACTTTACGTGGTTTTGCTTGCCGTGCTCACCTTTTGTTTTTTGGGAATTGGTATGATGATTTCCGTAAAAGCCAACACACAAACCCACGCCATCGGCTCTGCTTTCATCCTGTGGCTGCTACTGGTGGCGCTGCTCGACATCATCCTGATGGGCGCTATGCTCAAGCTCCGCATCAGCCCGGAGCTGGTAATCGGTTTTGGAATGATCAACCCATTGCAGGTTTTCCGTACCGGTGTGCTGGTACTTTTCGATCCCAGCCTTACGGTAATGGGCGCCGCCTCCTACTATATCCTCGACACCGTGGGGCGTGGCATTTTTATTACGTTTTCGATAATTTATCCGCTCTTGCTGGGATTCCTGTTTTTGTGGCTCAGCCTGCGCAGTTTCAAAAATAATGATGTGGTGTGATGATTATGAAAATCTTTTTTATTAAAAAACAAAGAAACCTCCGCCTTCTCCCCGCATTGGCAATGCTGGTAGGGCTTGTCGGATGTGCCAATATTAATACGCCTGTGGTTGAGAAACTATTTCCGCATCCGCCCGACACGCAGTCGCTCACTTTGGTAGATTATATGGCTCCGATGGATGTGGCTACAATTATTTCGGGAGCCTCTCTTCTGCCCGACGGAACGCCCCGCCACAAAGGCATACGAACGGTGCCACAAAACAATGATGATTTCCGTGGCCACCAGCTCGACGACATCTATTGGGTGGGCATTAGCGCGCAAAACGCCGATTTCAGAGGAACCTTCTTTCGTTATGCCAATTGCTCCAACAGCAACTTCTCTAATTCAGATTTTAAAGTCGCCGACATCCGCTGGACCAACTTTAGCAACTCCATTCTCGAAAATTGCGACTTTAAGCAGGCGCGTATGTTTCATCTTTTTGTGGACGACGCCCGCATGAGCAATTCGTCGATGCGGGGCGCCAATATGTTTGGAATGGAAGGCCACGATGCTAATTTAAGAAATTGCGATCTCTCCTTTACCCTACTCAAAGACAGCGAATTTATCAATTGTAAATTTTCAGGCTCGATAGCCGTGAAAGCCAATTTTGTGCGCTCGGTATTGCTCGATGCCACCGCCGACTCGTGCGATTTCAGCTACAGCGACTTTACCGGCGCCAGCCTCGAAGGGTCTTCGTTTGTAAATTCACGATTTATCCACACCAACTTTCAGGGAGCGCATTTGCAGCAATGCGATTTTACCGGCGCCGACCTGCAAGCGTGCAGCTTCTTTGGTGCAGAATTTGAAAACACCATTCTGCGCGGCGCCATCAACATCCCCGAAGATATACAAAACCTGATGGTGGATGGGATCGTTACCGGCTATTACATTTCTGACAACGACAAGGAATTATAATCGTTTTTAAATTTCATTATTATGAAAATATTTAGGATAATCACTCGCAGCCTTCTGCTGGTCATGCTCATGCACCTTTCGGTGAATATGGTGGCGCAAACGGGCAATTATGTGGCTGATGCCAAAAAGAGCAACATCAAGTGGATTTGCGGAAATCACAACGGAACCATCAAGATAAAAAAAGGCGACCTTACCCTGGCGGATGGGAAAATTACGAAAGGTAGTTTCGAAATCAACATGGACAGCATCACCGATATCGATATCGACTATGAACTGATGCGCCTAACACTGGAGAACATCATTCGTTCTATCGACTATTTCGATGCCGAACATTATCCCGTTTCACGTTTTACCATCACCAAGGTGAATCCAGGAGGGAATAAACAAATCATCACCGGCGATCTGCAAGCCAAAGATCAAAAGCACCCAGTTACTTTTCCTGCCACAGTATCCATCCAAGGCAACACGCTCAGGGCTACCTCCGACAAATTCAAAATCGACCGCACCCGGTGGGGGCTTACCACAGCCTCCGTCAAATACGTGAAAAGCAAAGACGCTTTCACCTTTTCTGACGACATCTATCTGGTGATAGAGCTACACGCGGTAAAAAAATAGCCGCCGCCTATCGAAGGTTGCTAATGAGGAAACGCGTGATCTTTTTATAAAGATGCATACGTGTGTTTTTGCCGGTATAGATGCCGTGGTTAGAGTTGGGATAAAACATCAGATCGAAATCCTTGTCGGCGGCCACCAGCGCCGTTATCAGGTCGATGCTGTTTTGCGGATGCACGTTGTCGTCGGACATGCCATGGATAAGCAAGAAATCGCCCTGCATTTTCTCCACATGATTGATGGGTGAATTGTCGTCGTAACCTTCGGGGTTTTCCTGCGGGGTGCGCATAAACCGCTCGGTGTAAATATTATCATAATAACGCCAGTTGGTAACGGGCGCCACAGCCACACCCACATCAAACACGCCGGCACCTTTGGTCATGAGCAGCGTTGACATAAACCCGCCGTAGCTCCAGCCAAACACCGCGATGCGGTTGCTGTCGATATATGGCAACTGCCCCAGGTAACGCGCCGCGTCAATCTGATCGATGGTTTCGTATTTGCCCAACTGCCGGTAAGTTGCTTTTTTAAAGGCTTCGCCACGGGCACCCGTTCCCCGGTTATCCACCGACACCACCATGATGCCACGCTGCGCCAGGTACTGGTTGTAAAGTTCGCCGCCACCGTAATTGTTGGTAACGGTTTGCGATCCCGGTCCGCCATAGATATCAAAAAGCACGGGATATTGCCGGGTGCTGTCGAAATCGAAAGGCAGAATCTTCCAGGCGTTGAGCGTAACGCCTTCGGGTGTGGTGATGGTGAAAAAGGTGCGCGGCTGCAAGTTGTATTTTGTACGGGTGGCCAGCAGCTCCTCATTGTCTTCGAGGGTGCGGATGATCTCGCCGTTTTTGCCATTGTTTACTGAATACACCGGCGGCGTGTTGGCATCCGACCAGGTTTGGATAAAATATTTGTTGTCGGCGCTAAAGCGGGCGGTGTTGGTACCTTTGCGCGGCGTGAGCAGCGTCTTGTTTTTCCCGGTGAAGCTTACGCTAAAAATCTGCCTGTCCATTGGCGTGGGCAGCGCAGCCTGATAATAAACATTTTCATTTTTTTCATCCACAGCTATCAGCTCCGTTACGTCGAAGTCGCCGCTGGTGATCGCTTTCATTTCCTTTTTATTAATATTATAAAAATAAACATGGTTGAAACCGCTGCGTTCGCTGGTGAGGATAAACCGGCTGCCATCGCCCAGGAACACCAGATTGTCGTAGTTGCTGTCTTCGATATAAAAGGGGTTGTCCTCGCTGTAAACTGTGCGTGTGCCGCCGCTGGCAAGATTGGCATAAAGTACGTCGAGATGGTTTTGCAGCCGGTTCACGCGCAAAATGGCCAGCACCTTCGGGTCGGTTGTAAAGAAGATGCGCGGGATGTACTGATCGGTTTCTGCGCCTACATCCACCGGCATTATCTTGCCTGAATTAACATCGTAAACCTGCACCGTGACAACTGAATTGTCTTCGCCTGCTTTGGGATATTTGTATTCGTGCCTTTCGGGATACAGCTCGCCGTAGGTGGTAAGCTCCCATTGTTTTACGTTGGATTCGTCGAAGCGCATAAAGGCCAGGTGGCGGCTGTCGGGCGACCAGTCGAAACCCTTCACCACCGCAAATTCCTCTTCGTAAACCCAGTCGGTGGTGCCATTGATGATGCTGCCGGCCTTACCGTCGCTGGTGATCTGCCGCTCCTCGTTGGTTGTCAGATTTTTAATAAAAAGATTGTTGTCGCGCACAAAAGCAACTTTTTCACCATCGGGTGAAAAGGTAGCCAGTTGCTGTTTTCCGTTTCCCGAAAGGGGCTGTAAATTCTTGGTTTTTAAATCAAAAATATAATAATCCGAGCGCGAAGAACGGCGGTAGATCGGTTCGGTGTTGGTGCCGAAAAGGATTTTGGTTTCGTCGTCACTGAATTCATAATCATACAACGCAATGGGCTGGCTTTCTCCTTGCGGGATCAATTGATCGGAGGTAACGATTACATCGGTGAGGCGGCCGGTTTGGTAGCTGTAGGCATTTATCGAGTCGCGTTTTATTTGGGTGTAACGTTCGCCGTCGTTCATCGGGCGGATGCCACGCACCGACTTAGGCGCAAAGGTGCGGGAAGCAAAGATCAGGTCGAGGCTCAGCGTATCGGCGGCCTGCTGCGCCATTGCCATAAGGCTCAGAAACATTGCGGTAAACGCGAAAAGCACAATCCGGAAATTCTTGTTCATCATTATTTTTTATTGATTGATTAATACATGGTACAAATTGTAAACGGCCAAAAATAAAATTTCTCGGTGGAAGCAAGGGGTTTTTATTATTTTTGCCGCCATATTGTAAGCGGGACGTTAGCTCAGTTGGTTTAGAGCGCTTGCTTGACAGGCAAGAGGTCACTGGTTCGATTCCAGTACGCCCCACGAGGAAATTCCAAGTTCCAAGTTCCAAGTTCCAAGTTCCAAATTCCAAGTTCCAAATTCCAAGTTCCAAAACCCGTTGAAGGGCGGGAAGGTCATCCCGCACGTGCAGGATACGCCCCACGAGGAAATTCCAAATTCCAAGTTCCAAGTTCCAAGTTCCAAGTTCCAACCGTCGGTAGCCGGTGTAACCAATGACAAATAAAACATTGTCGAAATTCAAAAAGCAAGGCTGCTTTTGGACAGTGTTGCGCTATTGAAAGCCTGGATGGCTTCTTCGATTTGCTTGAGTCTATCGTAATCTTTATCTGTCATTTGTCAGAACAGGATTTTAAGGATTAATTTGATTTACAGGATGCCCTGTGGGTTTGATAAGTTTTTTGTTATAAAGCCTTTTAAATTCAAGGCTTAAACCGCCAAAATTGATGAGTAAGCCATCAGCAATATTGTATGCTTCAAGATAGTTTATTGCTTGTGCTTTGTGTACATCTTCTATTTTTTTCATTGCCTTCAATTCAACCATTACACTGTTTTCTACAAAGAAATCTACTCGTCTTGTTCCTATTTGTTCGTCTCGATAAAAAATTGGCATTTCCATTTCTCTTTGAAAAGTTAAGTTAGCAATGCTCATTTCAATTGCCAAAGCCCTCTGGTAAATAACTTCTTGAAATCCACTTCCTAAAGTGGAATGTACCCGCATTGAACAGCCGATTATTTTACGAGTAATATCGTTTATCGTGTTCATAAAATCATGGTTTTCTATTAATCCCATTAATCGTGTTCGGACGATTTAACAAAGATTTCATTTGTGCAATGGCAATTTTATTCAATTGAACCAATCGGTGGCTTTGCGATAAACCCTGTTGAATTAACACTGCATTGATGCTTTCCATATTTGAAAGCACCACCAGTTGTTCTATAGTGGCTGCATCACGAATATTCCCACCGACTTTGGGATTGGTAACCCGCCATTGCCTTGCAGTCATTCCAAACAAAGCCATATTCAGCATATCGGCTTCATTGGCATACACTGCGTTTATTTTCTCTTTGGAAAGCGTGGCGGGGATCAGGTTTTCTTTGATGGCATCGGTGTGGATGTAATAATTTACTTTGGCTAAAGTTCGCTGGAGATTCCAATTTAATTTTAAACGGTCATTTTCGTCTTCTTTTAGTCGTTGGTATTCTTTAACGAGCAGCAGTTGAAATTTAGGACTTATCCACATGCCAAAATGAAAGGCAATGTCTTTATGAGCATAGGTTCCACCGTACCTTCCAGCCTTAGCGGCGATGCCAATGGCACCTGTTTTTTCAATCCAATTCTTTACGGATAAAACAAAATTGTTGCTACCGGCAGCATTTTTAATTGTACCGAATTCGGTATAATTAAAAACGGGGTTGTACAATGCCTCCCACTCGCCTAAATATTCTATTGTACTTTTTAAACTTAGCCATTTGATAATAATAACTTCTTGCATTTGGCTTTTCGCCATGTCAGTGAGGGAAATGAAGTCACTATTTTTCTGGGAAATAATAGCAATCTCTTTTCCCTCAATTTTTATGGTTTTACTTTTGGCCATATCTCGCTTTTCAATTTACATCACATACAATTTACCACTAAAACCCTTATCCACAATCCTTACCTCATTTATCAGGTCAGCAGACATGCCTAAGAAATAGTAATCGGTCACGGGATTTGGATAAGACTTTATTTCAAACGCAACGGCGTCTTCAAAATACATTTGGAACTGAAAATCCTGTGCTTTACCTACTTGGAAAAGGCAAATTAAAATAGAGATTACGATAAGTTTTTTCATGGTTTCATCTTTTTAAATTGGTATAAATCTTTGCAACCTCAAGAACATCTTTTTAATTCTTACAAAAATAGAAAATAATTCTTAGCAGGCATCTGCACATCACTTGTTTATTAATAATCAAAAAAAATCACTCCATTTTTAAAAACTACTTTTGCCGGCTTGTTTAAAAATTACACATCTTAAAATTTATTTGATGATTACAGTTTCGGATCTGGCGATTCAGTTTGGAAAACGCATTTTGTTTCAGGATGTCAACATGCGGTTTACGTCCGGCAATTGCTATGGAATAATTGGAGCCAATGGCGCCGGGAAATCTACTTTCCTCAAAATGTTGTACGGCGAAGTGCCCAGCACGCGCGGCAATGTGAGTTTTGGTTCGGGGGAGCGCTTATCGGTTTTAAAACAGGACCACTTCGAATTTGATCAGTTTCAGGTTCTGCAAACGGTAATGATGGGCCATACCGAGCTTTGGGATATTATAAACCGAAAAGATGCTTTGTATGCCAAACCCGATTTCTCTGACGAAGATGGCTTACAGGCAGCGGCGTTGGAGCATAAGTTTGAAGATATGGATGGCTGGAATGCCGAAAATGATGCGGCAACGCTTTTGAGCGGATTGGGAATTAAAGAAGAGCTGCACGGCAAGCGCATGAAAGAACTCACTGCCAGGCAGAAAGTGAAAGTGCTGCTTGCCCAGGCACTTTTTGGTAAGCCCGACAATTTGTTGCTCGATGAGCCAACCAACGATCTCGATCTGGAAACGGTAGATTGGCTGGAGAGCTATCTGTCCAATTTGGAGAATACCGTTTTGGTGGTTTCGCACGACAGGCACTTCCTGGATTCGATATGCACGCATACGGTGGACATCGATTTTGGAAAGGTGCAGTTGTTTTCGGGGAACTACAGTTTTTGGTATCAGTCGAGCCAACTGGCGCTTAGGCAGCAAGCCAATCACAACAAAAAAGCTGAAGAAAAGAAAAAGGAATTGCTGGAATTTATTGCGCGCTTTAGTGCCAACGTTTCCAAGTCGAAACAAACCACCAGCCGCAAAAAGATGATAGAGAAGCTGAATATTGAAGAGATAAAACCTTCCACGCGCAAATATCCGGGCATTGTTTTTACGCCTGAGCGCGAGGCCGGCAACAGCATTCTTGAAGTGCAGGGGATGAGCAAGCGCGCGCAAGGCGAAATGCTTTTCCGCGACCTGAGCTTTAGCATGGAAAAAGAGGATAAAATTGTATTCCTCTCACGCGATACACGCGCCATGACTGCCCTCTTTGAAATTTTGAACGGCAACGATACCGCCGATTCCGGGACTTTTGAGTGGGGGCAAACCATAACCCATGCGTATTTGCCGCTGGATAACGAACGTTTTTTTAAGTCGGACAAAACCCTGGTGGATTGGCTTGGGCAATACTCCGACGACACCAGCGAGCTGTATATCCGGGGCTACCTGGGCAAAATGCTCTTTGCCGGCGACGAGATATACAAAAAGTGCAAGGTGCTTTCAGGAGGCGAAAAAGTGCGGTGTATGATAGCGCGGATGATGCTTCGCAATGCCAACGTGATGATGCTGGATACCCCCACCAACCACCTCGACCTGGAATCGATACAGGCTTTTAACAATACGCTTTCAAGGTTCAGGGGAAGCATCCTGATGTCGTCGCACGACCACGAGTTTATACAAACGGTTTGCAACCGCATCATCGAGCTTACGCCCAAAGGCTTTATCGACAAACGCATGGATTACGACGACTACATCCTAAGCGACAAAATAAAAGAGCTCCGCAACTCGATGTATTAAAGGAAGGCTTGGGTGGTGGTGTGAGGCGCTTTCTTAATCTCCAAGGTTTTCCTTTTTTATTAAAAACCACTTGCCATCAATTTTTTTGAAATAATATTTAACATCAACTCCTGTTTCTGTTCCAATCCACTGAAACAGCCTTTCATCTGTATCTCTAAGAGTTCCCTCAAAATTGTCAAAGATTTGTGGTCTATAGTTTTCGTCCTTGTTTTGTCCTATCTTCAGATTTACAATTATCTTTCTTAATATGCGCTTTCTGCGGCATGCACTGTGAGCCGCTGTTAGCACCAGTAATCATTGTAATTTAATCATCTTTTTCTGGTCTTTCGTCAGTTGGTCGTCCGTACTGCCTGTCATCCTCTTTTTGTTTCCATTTTTCTTCTTGCTCTTGGATTTTTCTTCTTATTTCTTCTTGTCTCCGTCTTTCCTTTTCTTCAATCCTTTTTAGTTCTTCAATTTTCCTTTTTAGTTCATCATTACTCATTGCGGTATCAATTTAGGTTAGCACTAACGAATATTATTAGAAAGACAACACCACCAATTAAGAAAAATAGGCAAAGTCCGTTAAAAACATTTGTCAATGAATTGAATATTTTTTTCATACTCTCAAAATGTTGTTGATTACCTATCATTTCATTTTTTTTCTCTTGTCTTATTATATTTTTTGAAATTTTAATTTCCATTTTGTTTGCGTAATAACCAGTCACTTGCGAAAGCAAATTGATCATTATCGATGCACCAAATAAAATCCAAGAAATTTTGAGTAAAAGGAAATTTATTTCAATGTCTTTTGGCAGAATATCTTTTATAAAGCCCATTGAGAAAATGAGTCCGCCACTGGATAAGGATATTATTAAAATATCAAACCTGTCTAAGGAGTACTTAATATTGGCTTTGGTACCTTCAATATGATATTCAAGATTTTTTATATATCTCTTGTTTATTTTATTTTCACCATTTTTCATTTATTTCTAAAATTATTGGTGCTAACGTTTTGCAAGTATGGCACGTAGCCGTTCCTTTGCAGTATTTATATTAACTTGTACTATCTTCAAATTTACAATTCTTTGTCTTAATAACCGATACGCGGCTATGTGATATTACTTGCTGTTAGCTGCTGGGTGTTTATTTCCAAATTATTGTTTTCTTTTCAAAATCAATTTTACCATCTATTGAAGCAATATTTATATGATTTGCTTTTAATCTATTTTCATTTAATGTTGTTAGAAATGTATCTCTTGTAACATGTTTTAGGATTAAAACATTTTCTACACATATATTTGAATTCAATACTAAATTTAGACCTATTCCATTTGTTGGTATGCAAGGAAATAATATTCCATCAAGTTCACTCCTCATTAACAATACGTTTGAGATAGCACTTGTTAAAATATAAATTTGCTTGTTGTTATAAGAAGATGCTTTATATATGTCAACTAAAAAGTCATTCATTAAAGTTAGATCATCATCCCATTCTACACCTTTTATTAAATTGTATTCCTGACTAAAGTCTTTACGATCATAAATTAGATGTACTTTAAGGTCTTTTATTGTCTCCCACATTCCAACTGTGATATCGAAAGTTGAACCAAATGGTTTATCAAGCCAGTCCTCCATGAATTCTGAATAACTTGTTTCTCTTTTGTCCGAACAATAAAAACATGATTGATATGGTCTATTTGCTCTATTAAATTTTGTAACAAATTTTTTAGCAGGATTTTTTATACCATCTATTTTATGGAAGAATAATTCATCAAAATTTTCTCTTGATCGAAACAGCATTTTCCCCTTTAAAATATCATAGGTCAGTGTGGGAATCTCAATATTATTCTTTTCAAAGAATAGTAATATCCTTTCATAACTATAAGAATAATCTAAGTTGATGTTTTTAAGTTGTTTAATTATTTCCTTGATGTTTCCCATTTTCTTTTCACCTTGCACCTAACGGTTGGTGTATGAAGCGTTGGGCATTTCGAAGAACTTTCTTGTCAAACCGCTACAAATATTATTAAGTGTAACACCCTTGAAACCAGCACGAACCGCCCAATGATTTATACACTTTGTTACCGCCTGGTGTTTATTCATTTCAGTCATTTTCTCTTTCAATTTGCAACATATTTTCTGTCTGCTCGCGGGCTGGGACAGGCATACTTATTGACAAGTTTTGGTTTGTGCGGTTGGTTTTTCGCGCGACTTGGCAATGTGTATGACTGTGAAGCGTTGGCTATTTACTATTTATAATTTTCATTTTTTCAATATATTGTAATAATGCTGACGCAACTGCTTTAGCCATTGGAACAGGAACACCATTACCAA
Source organism: Clostridia bacterium (assembly GCA_009928785.1). GTDB lineage: Bacteria > Bacteroidota > Bacteroidia > Bacteroidales > 4484-276 > SABY01. Next base: position 32,128 of record SABY01000008.1, read on the forward strand.
TCATTTTAAACTTTTTTGATAGTGGCAACTCTATTGGTAAAATATAAGAGTCCGGCACTCCCTGAATTCTCAATGTCTCACGGACTGACAAACGCCTGTTTTTGTATGGATGTAAGTGAACTTCGTTGTTGCCATAACAAGCTGTAGGGCTGTATTTAAAACGGTGAAGCCGTTTGAATGATGGTCTGTTTGTCTCGCCTTCATTAATTGCATCCAATTTTTTTTCTGTTACATATAAATTAAAAAACTCATTTGCATTTGCTATTGTATTAATTTCACTTTGTGGAACTAAGCAACTTTCGACACATAATTCAAAAGGTAAATCTTCTGGCTTTGTCAAAGTATTTCCAAACTGAACTGGTGTTGCCCATTTATATTTAGTTGGAGCGTCTTTATATTTATTGTCTACCGGAAATGGAAACCATTTACCAAATTGGCTTATGGAAACAACTTTTACATCAAGCACTGTTTTCTTGATTCCAACAAAGAAAATCCTTTCTCTAAATTGAGGAACTCCAAACTCTAATGCATTTAATTTTTCGTGGTCAATGAAATATTCTTTCTCAACTCGATTCAGTAGTGACTGCAAAAATTCTTTTGTTTCCTTTCGCTTTGTCAAGCCGGTTACATTTTCCATTACAAAAAATGTTGGTTTCAGTTCCAAAATTTTATCAAAATATAGTGTTGTGAGTTTTCCTCTATCTCCATTGAAACCTTTCAAATTCCCATTCATACTAAAATCCTGACAGGGTGGACCACCAATCATTCCAAAGTTTTCCGGTTTACCTTGGGGAAATGCTTCTGAAATAATATCACTTGAAGAAATTTCTGTAATGGATTTTGTATTGAAGATTTCTGCTTTGATTCCATTTCCTTTCGATTTTCTCCAAGAAGTAATTCCGGCAGCATGAAGTTTTGCAAAATCTTTATCAAATTCATTTGTCCAAACAATTTCAAACCCTGCTTGCTCAAAGCCCATGTCCATAAACCCCCCGCCTGAATAAAAGGAGAGAATAGGAATTTTATATATTTGATGGTTATTCATAAATTATTGTCGTCTTGGTTGCTGAGTATACAAACTCCATTGCTTCTTTTCTTAAATTGAAAATATTTATTTTTTCATTTCGTCTATCATTCAACTCATGAAATTTTTTAGTTGGAAAACCTGTTACAGTAATTTCCATTTCTCCGCAATTTAAAAACACGCTGACATTTCCATTCTGATATTTAACCACATTTATTATTAAACCTGAAACATCATTGAACGAATAATCGGTTTCCAAATGTTTCAGAAAAAAGGAACAAGCTGGTCTATATAAACAATATTTGCAATTTGTGTTTGATGGATTAGCAACAAATTTTTCGCTGCTGATACTTGCATTTGTTGCTTTTAGTAATTGTTTCGCTTCTTCAAAGATAATATTGCACTCTGACTCCGTAAAGACAATATTGAATTTTTGTTTTGCCAAATCAACTAAACTTAATTGAGTCGGAAACTTGTCGTTAGTTTCAAAATATAAGTAAGCATATATTTTTAATTGCTCTTTGTATTCTTCTTTTATTTCTGAAAATACTTCTCCCTCATCATCTAAAATATCTTGCGTAATTGCACCTGTTTTGAAATCAATAATTTCTGTTGCTTGTTCTTCTTCAATCACTAAATCAATTTTACCTGCAATCAATTTGTCTTTTGATTCAAACCATTTTTCAGAAGAAAATTTTATTGTGCTTGATGCTACAGGTCTTTCAGAAATATTTCTCAAATGTTTTTTTAAAAGAATTTTCTTCATCCCAAAGTCCTTCACATTCTTTTGAAGTGGAATAAAAAAATCATAGCCCATTTTTATTAAGTTTTCCTCTTGCAATTTCACTTGCTCGTCAAATGCCTTATTGAAATCATCTTCGTTTTTGATTACACCTTTTGCAATTAGTTCAAGAATTTTATGAAGTGCTGTTCCTAAATAAGCATTGGGTGAAACCGGCAACAAAGGTTTCTTATAAAACGATTCTGCCAATAAGGATTTGTAAGCACAATTTTTCATTGAATAAAATTGACTTGGAGAAATCCTACTGATTTCCTTAAAAACTATTTTACCAACTCTATTCATTATCTGTTGATTAATTTTTCATAGCACCAACCAGGTCTGCGGTGCAAGTTGAAAGTATCTACAATGCTTATTGTTCCATTTCTGCTACTTGTGTATTCATCAATCTCTGCTTTTGTTTCAGCTAACCAATTTGCTTCTCTAATATTTCTTATATCCCAGAAAGGGTGAACTATCATGATAACATTTTTTTGATTTCTTCCGAATTTAATAACAGGCAATCTGTTTATCTCACTCAAATGAGTGAACCCAAAACTTTGAGCAAAACTGTCCCTTAACTCCGATGCAAATGCAATCCAATCATTCAATTCAATGTAGTCATTGAAATTTCCATCAGTACCGCACACATAAGTTGAATCACTCATTACTCGCAGCATTGCCAGCCCTAATTTCCAATCAAGCAAACTGTGATAGTTCATGTTTCTGTATACTTTCAAGCAATCATAGCAAGCATCCTTGCAATTTTGCTGATGTGTTGGTGAATGAATCTTTCCTAAATAATTAGTTGGGTCGGTTGGAATCATTGCTTCTGCAATAATGTTTTGAAAGTTGTTGTATAAATATCTCACAAATCCTGACCCATTTGGTAATTCATCTGTCAAAATAATTTCAGCAATTCTTCTTTCTGTTCCATCGTCAAGCGTTTTCATTGATATGTCTGCAATCTCAATTTCTGTTGGGTCAACATCAAGTTTGTCAGCTAAAATTCTTTGAAGTAAAAAAGCTGCTGAATAATATCCTGAACGCACTCCGTTTGATTGTGCTTTGATATGAGGCATATCTGTTTCTCTTGAAAACATATTCAAGTCTAACTCCAACGAAACTGTGGCAGGTGCAATTCTGAATATTTCGGTTTTCTTATTGCTTGCTAATGCAATCTCTTCGTCTTGTCCAGCTAGATTTGGTTGAATGAAGATTGAATAGCCATTTGAGTTGGAATTAACCGCAAAATCATTTACTAACCATTGGTCATTAAACCAAAATCCGATGACTGAATTAAATGGAAAACGGTTGTTTGTATTGTATAATTTTCCTGTGAAATATCTGTCCGAGTTTGTATTCACCCTCCATGTAACATCTTTATCGCTGATAACTAAATCAGCATTATTTACTAATTTATATTGGTCAGGATTTGCAGGGTCATTATTTGTTTTCTCTGCAAAAATTGGTGGTCTTGATAAAAGAAATTCTGAATCATCTTTATTATCGCTGCCCGAAGATAGATTTGTTCTGTATGCTCTCGGTGATTTCAGTTTTACAGGTTGCTGATATTTGTCAGGATTTAATTCACCACAATTTGGGCAACTGTCAAAATGATTCAGGCTTTCCAATTCAGTTTTTCTTTCTTCTGAGTAAGTTTCAAAAAATCCACAAGCCCTGCATCTTACAAACCAACGGTTCAAAGAAAATGGAAGTTGATTGCTTGTCCTTGCGTTTGTTACTGTTTCGCTTCCTCTTAGTCTTGTTTTTATAATGTCGCTTGTAAAACCAATTACTTGATGGATTGCTTTGTCTTTTGTTTTTTGTGCTCCAGGGGCAAACTCATAAATTGCCATTGACTGTGCCCTGTCAATTGAAAGAGGTTCTAAATGCTTGTTGATTCCGTGATACATATTTCTGATTGTAGTAGGCATTCCAAACATTGGTAGTATTCCGCCTTCGGCTAATTTCTCTGAAACATCTGTTGTTGCAATTTCTTCGTTATTAATTACACTTTGTGCTTTTTCAATTAACCCGCTTGCACTTATAGTGTCAGTTATCCATGTAATAAATTCATTTCGCTTTGCAAGTAATTGTGGAGTTATTAATGCGTCTATAGTCTCTTCAATTTGAGTTCTACTGTTTATTATCCAATGAATGATTTGTGTTTTATAATCTGTCCAATTCACTTGTGCATCACCAATGTTTCCAAACTCTCCATGAACACTTGACTTTTCATCGTTGGTTATGTCAATTCCTTCATCAATGTAAGCTTTCCTTAAAATTTCTTTTGCAAGTAAGCGTTTGAAAATTCTCTCTTGATTCATTGAGAGAAATGGAGTAGGAGGTGAATCGCCTGTTATCTTATGAGGATTAGAAAAATAAAATTCGTCATGACTTCTACCTCTGCAAAAAGTTAAAATCACCGAATATGCTTGCCCTCTCCGTCCAGCTCGTCCAACTCTTTGTTGGTAGTTAAATCTTTGCGGTGGCATATTCCCCAACATTACTGCTTGCAATGCTCCTATGTCAACACCAACTTCAAGTGTTGTAGTTACACTCAATAAATCAATAGTTTTTACTTGTCTAATTCCTTCATCCGGTAAAATGATATTTCTAAAATGTCGTTGCCTTTCAAATTGGTCGTCTGTTTGTCCGGTTAATTCTTCGCAATGCAAACGGATTGGTTGGCGTTGTACTTTGATTGCATTGTATGAAAGATAATTTTCTTCCCAAATATCATTACATATACTGTCGGGTTGTGGTTGCAATGGCGTAACTGAATATGTGCAGATGCCTCCGCTAAAGTGTAAGTGAGGTCTGCTTCCTCTTGGACTTGTCCAAATCTGGTCTGTTGCTCTTGCAACTTTAATAAAAAGATTTTCAATTTGAATTCCTGTATCACCTGCAAGTAGTCCACTTGTTGAGAGTGTTGTAAAGACTGCATCACCAATTTCATTTTCTTGTTTTGAAAATCGACCAGCAATTGCACGAATATATTTTTTTACTTGACCTGGCAATTCTCTGTATGTTGTGAAGTTAAAAGGACTTGAATCATCAACTTTATTATGTTTCCATTTGTCCCCTAAAATTCGGATTGTAGAGTTTACGATTTGCAAAAATTCATTTCTTGCAATAGCAATAGTGTTTGCTTGGTCAGTGATAACTTGCATTTCGGGATTGATACTTACATAACCCAATGCAGAAGATTCAAACGAGTAAAAAAGTGAACCAAAAAACATAAAAGCAAGGTTTGTGAAAGTACCATCTCTCATTTCTGCAATGAATTCTTCGCTAATTCCGGCATTCCATTCTTCTCTCCCAAAATTTATCAACTCATACCATGGAACAAATCTTCCATTTAGGGGTTTTGATTGTAATGAAATATCGTTGCCTCCGGGGTTTATACCCAACTCAACAAAGCGTTTAATGAGTGGAGCAAGGTCTAAGGAATTTGTAATGTGAACCAACTCCCTAACATTTATAAGAAGTGAACGGAATTCATTCAACTTTGAAAATGCATTTTCCTTTTCTCTTAATCGGTTTGTATTTGTTCCGTTGTAGTTAGATTTCTCAAACAAGTATTCAACTTCATCAAAGATTGTTGCTGAATTCAACCGGAGTTCAGTTTGCCTTACTGTGTCGCCACTATCAAAAGCGTTTATTATTTGATAACGCAACATCAAATTTGTGTGAAGTTCACTCACTAAAATTTCTCTCAACAAATCTGTAAAGTGGTTTCTCTCAATGCCGTTTGCAATTTGTGCCGCATCTTCTCGGCTGTCAGAGAAAACGACCAACTTTCTTTGTGCTTCGTTATCTGGTAACTGATACATAAGTTCCTTAGCAAAAATTTGTGTTGTCTTGGCGAAACCCGTTCTGAAACCTCTGATAGAAGTAAATTTTCTTTTTGGTGTATCTTGCCTTCTCTTTTGATTATTTAATCCGCAACACGGACAAACACATGGTAATGCTTTATGTGTTTCCCTTGTGTCAATATTTCCACTTGCATCTGGAAAAGCAATATCTCTGTTTGAGCCATTCTCTGTAATTGTGAAGTAGTAACCTTTTATCCAAAAGTTACTTTCAGTGGTTGCTTTATCATGTGAAAAGTCAATATCACCTGAGATGCAATTTAGTGATGCAGGAATCCAATTTGCTTCATAATCGCCTTGATTAAATCCGTTCACTGTTATTTGTCTCCAATAGTCAACTGGAATTCCATGCTCACGGTCATGCATTGTGAACTCTTGATTTCCACAAGCCCAAAAAACTGCAAATTCTTGGAAACTTCTTTTCTCAACAAGTTTTGCTGGAGTCTTTTCTGGTATACCTTCAATGTTTGGACTAATTGGAAGCAATTCAAAAGAATGATTACCTGATTCATTCCTTGTAACCAGTCTGCTTCCACCAAACAAAGTTGTTCCACAATTATCACAATAGAGTAATTCTAAAATTCTATTTCCACGTTCAGAATTTATTTTTGTTGTCGAATAAAGTTTTCCGGCAGTTCGTTCTCCATCTGCAAATGCATCGTTGTCAATATCATCTGCTTTTACTGATGCCCAAATTCCCTCTATATTTCTAAAGAAGTAATGAAATCTAAATCGAGGTAATTTTCTTTCCTCAGGAATTGAAGAAGCAACTCTTTGAAATTCTGATTCATCAAACATTGCTCTAGCTATGAGTAAACCTCTTAAAGCATTTTGTAAATCTTCTTTGTTGGTTGTGTTTTCAAAAATGGTTTCTGCAAAATATTTCCCTGTTGTGTCATCACCGGTTGTTTGGATTGAACAAACTGCTTTGTAATCTTCACAAGGCGAATACAATCTTTCTTTTAGTTGCAATGCAGGATTTGCAATTACTGATAGTAATTTTTCAATTCCTGTTTCTGTTTGGGTAATATTGAATGCTGTTTCAATTTGCGTTGCTGCTATTTCGCAAGTTGTAATAAAAGACGTGTTTGAAATATTTCCTTTAGCCAAAGAAAATTGTTCCGCAATTTCTTTAAATGGATTTAAAGGAAGCTTTCTGCCAGTTTCAGGTAATACATTAACAATGTTATTTACTCCTTCAATCAGTTTGAACTTTCTTTCAAAATGCTCTTGGCTCACTCCGAAAAAATCGCAAACAAAATTTTTGCTGTCCTCGTCTCCACCTTCCAACGATGCACTTGATGCCAGTATACGTAGTTGCTCATGATGTGGATGCAAGCCCAAGCGGTCCAAAACAAGTTTAAGTAAGTATGCGACCTCTGTGCCTTGAGTTCCTCTATACAAGTGTAACTCGTCAATTATTAAATGAAAAATCCTATTTGATTTTGCTGCTGTTCTTTCTGCTTCTGGTAAATCTTCACAAGCCAACCATTCTCTTGTCTTGTCAAAAATTCCTTTGTCAATATCCCTCATCAACATTATGCTCAACATGGAATAGTTTGTGATGAGAATATCAGGTGGTGAAACTTGCATATCAAATCTGCTTCTCATTTCTGAACCGTCTAAGCGTTGGAAAAAAGATTTTAATTCTTTCGCCTCACTTCCAGTTTTTCCTGTCGCTTGAATGTATTGCTCAACTCTGTCTGAATCGGTATCAATTTGTCTCAACGCTTCAACCAATTGATTGACTTTTCTTTTATTGATTACAGTTCCGTTGTCAGTGAGTTTTTTCAACTCCCCTGCAACGGGTGAACTGCCGTTATATCTTCCAAAATAAATTGAGTTACCGTTTGTATTTGAGTTTAACCATTGTCTTGTGTCATCTGAGTCAAGGGATTTTCTTAATCGGCTCATTTGGTCTTCTACCAAAGCATTCATCGGATATAGAATCAATGCTCTAACTCCTGCTTTTCTTCTTTCGTGTTGTCTTTGTCTTGCTGCATCACTCAAGGTAAAGTCCGCTGTGTTTACAGTTTGGTTTGTTGTAAGTCCTCCATCTGCTCTTTCTTTCCACCATGTATTTACTGTTGTCGCTTTTGCCTGAGGAGTTTGCCAGTTGGCAAACTCTTTTGCAAGCTGTGCAAACAATGGCAACAAAAAAGATTCTGTTTTTCCTGACCCTGTCCCAGATGTTATTATGCAATTATTTCCTTCCAGTGCTTGCCTCAGCATTTCTGCTTGATGAGAATGCAATTTTATTGTTGAAGGAAACAACCCGGTCTTTACAAGTTCTCTGAACGTTGCTGCTTCGTTAGCATCCAATGCGTTGCCTAAATCTGCAAGCGTTAAATCATCAATGCGTTTGTTACTCGAAACATAGTCGGGCAATGGTTCAATCCATGGTTTGCGGTAAAGTACTTTATCGTAATTTAATAACGCGTAGCGTTCATTTTCTATGCCTTCAAACTTTGTCCCAAATGCTGTTTTTATATAGCGGATAAAGTTTTCTTTTATCGTTTCAAAGGAGCCAATAGGGTCTTTCATTATAAATCTTTATTTTTTGGTTCTTGAGCTAATTTATGAAATAAATTTTGTGTGAAGATACCGGGAATATTTTCATAAATCCTGTAATATCTTCCATCAATTTCTGTGAAGTCGGGAGCTAATCCGCTAAGAAGCATGATTGATTCTGAAAGCAATCTTGGTAGTGGCGTTTCCAATGGAATTGCAACTTTCTTACGCTTATTATCAAACATAATAACATGCTTGTTGAATTGTTTAAGAGCAAGATACTTTCCCCAGTTCTTATCTACCGAATAGCATTTGTTGTCTTTCCAAAGTTTATGGTAGTATGTGTATTCGTTAAGTTTGTATTCAATCAAGGAAAATGATTTATCAAAAGTTGATGATTCATTTCTTTCATAACTCAAATTCTCAGGATTGAAAATTCTTCTTGCCCAACCGTAATCATCCCGTGAAGTTTCGTTGTTGGTGAGAAGTTCTTTCTCATACTCTTTTATATCTGCTGAAAATAATTGCAAAGCAACCTGAATAAAATTTTCTCGGCTGAATTTGATTTTCATTACATTAGCAAATGCAACTATGTTTCGTTCTCCTGAACCTTCTGTTCTTTTGCCAAATGATTTTATAGTAATCACATCTGGTAACATAAGTTTTTCATTCGATGATTTTTGTCTTATGATTTCAACTTGTAAGTTGTATTTAGGTGCAGTTGCGATTATTGAATTGACAACTGAAGCGTCTCTGCCGCCAATGAGTAAAACCTTTCTACCTTGATTGGAAGGAATGAAAATTAATTGAGGTGGGTTCACTACAATTTTTTTTGTTTCATAATCGTAATCAAGAAATCCGATGTAGTCATAAAAGTTGAGGGCTGCCCTTTTTATTCTTGACAAATTGAAATTTATACTTGTTTGCTTTTCTGCAAACTCTTTTGAATAATAGAATTCAAAAGCCCTGTAAAACTCCTCAGTTGTTAAAACATTTTTTAGAGTAATAAAACTACCAAGCATATTTCCACTATGATTATTTAAATGTGGAGTCGTAAATTGAACTGCAAACTCTTCATTTAACGTAATGAAAAGGTTTGCCCATGCACAATATGCTCTTTGACTTGCTCGAGTAGGGTTTATGATGTTGCTTCCCAAACAATATTGTTGTGTATCATTATTTGAATTTCTTCCGAAGGAATCTCTTTTGGGTAGTTGAATTCCATCAACTGCGAATGCAGAATCTTTAGAACTAACAAGATTGTATGCAATATCATTTCCGGCAAAATTTTCTACTTCAACTTTAATGTAGAAGTCAATGTTCAACAAAATATCAATAGGTAGCAACCAACGGTTACCGATTGATTTCTTCTTTGTTAAAAATATTTTTTCCTCCGTGTTTCTATACTGAAGATAAACTTTTTCGTTGCCATCTGAATTTGTAATTTCCACTTCTGGTAAATAGTCATTTATGAAAGTTCTAAAATTTATTTTCAGGCCGCCAACTAATTCAATCCTTTTTTCGGTAAAAATTGTGAGCAAAGGAATATCCGGATGGCTTTTGCTTGGATTTAGAATTTTGAAGAGTGAGTATTTCTCAGGTAGTCCTTCAAAATCTTCTTCTCTGAAATTTCCGTTGTGAAAAGTTTTACTCCAATCAATTATTGATTGCCTCATCTCCGTTTTACACAGTAAAAACATTGGGTCTGTTTTTGAAAGTGTTTCTGTCTCAATCCAGTAATCAGCACTTAATTGAAATATTCCGGCACTGACAAATAATCTGATTTTTCTTTCCGGAAATCTTGCAATCCAATTATTAAAGTCATCACGAAGTTCAATTGGTTCTTTAAATTCAATATTCAAAGTTCTGCTCCACCCGTTTGTTTCATATAAATTATCATACTCGGCAAATTTTAAATCTTCGGGATAATCATTTGAAGAATATGTTCTGTATGAAAATGATATTTGGCTGTCGTTGTAATTTACTTTGAATTGTAAAAACAAAGGTGCTACTGTATAATTTCTTCTCGTTCGTTGTATTTCTCCATCATTCTCGTCTTGATGAGTTTCACCTGTCCACTTTTTGTATTCTCTTTTTACAATTTCAATTATTGATTGCCCCAACTCGTTTGATTCGCTTTTTCTGATTAGTTCAATTACGCTATCTTTTAGCCATAGGATTTTTGAACCATATCTCAAAAGAATTTTTCGTAATTCTTCTTTTGAATAAACTGAATTTGGAATTAAACCAGCCTCAAAAAACAATAATGGAAGTTTGTTAATTGCGCTAGGTGGCAAAACACATTGTGAAAACGGTTTACCAACATGAATCCAATTTGGGTTGCCAAACTTTTTCAATTCAAAAACTCCAAGGTCGCAATCCTTAGTTATCACTGTCCATTCTTCGAGCGAATCCCAAAGGTGTGAAATAGTTTGAAAATTTCCTGTTCCAATTGTTTCTTCTGTAAATGAATTTAGAATTTCATACTTATGAAAAAACACATTCACCTTGCCATAATAGTTTGAGGCATTAAAATGTTCTTCATAAGTTTCTGTTAGGGGAATTATGTAGAGAATCAGATATGCTATGAATGGAGGTGTGTCTGTTTTATTCCAATTTGAATATAATCGGAGTGGTTGTCTGATTGGAGAATATGGTATTCTAAAATCATTTGCCTCTTTTTGGTCATATTTTATAGCATTGATAAAGTCAGACCAAATTTCATCATCAGAAATTCCGCTAAAACTTTGTCTTGAATATTTAATTAAATCATTCTTAGTTAGATAAAAAAAAATGTCCTTACCTGCATTATCAGGTTTGAAAAATAGTTTGGCAATATGTTCGTTCCATTCTTTATAAGTCATTATTCAAATATAAAGTAAATAGAGCATTGGCTAAGAAATGGCTCTTTTGATTTTGCTGAAGGGTTGGCTATTTGTGTTTGGGCAAAAGCAAATGTGCCATTTGTGCGGCTGGTTAAAATTGTTTCAAAAAAATGCTGGATGGGTAAAAAATAAAAAACATTGGGTCGGTTTGAGTGTCGGCTTTCATGTCTTGTAAATATGTTGTTTTCTTTCTGTCCTTTCACAATGGTTTATTTTCTATTTTAATGCTGTCGTTTGTTTTTTCACACTTGGCGGTAACTTGTTTTTATGACCCCTTCTTGTCTTTTAAATGTTCCCATTAGGTACATTATGAAGACATTTTATCTTTTTGTCGGAGATGCCATTTAATGTCTGCTTTTGTTTCATTCCACAAAAATAATTTTATTTCCAAATCCTCCGGTAAATTTCGCATCTTTTTTACCCCGTAGGATCAAAAAAGTGGTTCAGCCAATTCCTGAGATAAGATTTCCTGCTCCCAGCTTTTAAAAACTTTTCTCTTCGTGCGGTATCCTGTTGGTTCAGGCTTCCATTAATTCCAATCCCTGATTGCTCTTGCTTGTTCAAAAGCACAACGCCATCGAAATTCTTCAGTAATGCAAATTGGCTCGCTCATTTTGATTTCATCATCGTTTTTGAATACTCCTGCTCACTCAGCCAAAAATCTTTATCAATTATTTTAACCTCATCGTAAGTGAGTTCGTAGAGGTGGTAAACCAACACATCTATTTCTTTTTCTAAGGAAGTGGTGTCTTGGTTTGCTTTTTTCTTTGTCAGAATTTCATCAACCAACTTTTCAATTTGATTTTGGGGTTTGCCTGAAAAAAATTTGGGAATCGGAAATTGTTTCGTGTTTGCAATAAGAATCTTTTGAAAAATTTCTTTCTCTCTGTCTAAAAATCTGTTTGCATGGTAAAACTTTATCAATTCTGAATTTAGTAATGCTAAAATAAATTTGGTTTCACTTGTATCTTCCTTTTTTGACATTACTCCAAACCCAATTTGTGTAAAGTATAATTCATCTTCAGTATAACCTGCATGTATTTTGAAATCAGGTTTACCAGCAACGATTTGCCGAACAATCACTCTTGGTTCTTTAAAAAACTTTATATCTCTTGGTGCTCCAAGCCATTCACCATATTTTAGAAATTCATCAATTGGGGTATTTTGAATAAAATATTTGTGGATGTTCTTTCCGCTAATTAGGGGAACATAAGCTTCACTGATTTTTGTTTCTGAATGAAAAACTCTATTCTGAATATCTTCTTTAGAATGACCTTGATACTTATCGTAAGGAGTGATGCCAAGTGAGAAATCCGCAATTTGCTTTAGTATTTTACCAGTGCTTTCAATTTTATTCACTATAGATTCGGTATTATCATTTAAAAAAATATTAAATCGAACATCTTTATCTTTTTCCCAATCTTCTCTTGCAAAATTGGTATATTCAAGTTGACAGAAGTTTGTGTTTTCTCCATTGTCAAAATATCTTGTCTTGATAAATTTTTCATTATTGCCTTTTTCTGCTTGTAATATGATTGTCTCAACAATAGCTTCAAACACATTATCTGGCAACTTGATAACTTGTCTTAAGTTTTGGATAAGCAACTTTCTTAGCAACAGATAAGATTCATTAACCAAAATTGAATTTGGAATGATAAAAATTATATTTCCATTCCTTGAAAGCAATGAATATCCTTTCTCAACAAAAACGGCATAAAGATTTATTCTTTTCCGTGTGGTTTTAAATGTTTTGAAAAACTCTCTAACAATCTCAGGCGGCAAACTTTTAATATCAACATACGGCGGATTCCCAATCACCACATCAAAGCCATCACGGATTCCGAACATCCATGCAGGAGAGAAGAATGAAGAGGGATGGCTGTCGTCAAATGGGTTCCAGTCGTCCACCTTGTTTAAAAAATCATCAAGGTGCCATGTTTTGCGTAAACTTGCAAAGTTTGTTTTAATATGATCTTTTGTTTGTAAAAACTCTCTTTGCAACTGTTCTTTCTTTTGTTTATCGCCTTTGGGATCGAAATAGGTATCGCGAATAGTTTCCAATTTTTTTATTTCACCATCGAGGAGATACAAAGTTTGATTGTGCTTTATTTTAGTTAAAAAATCGTCGTAGCCGTTATCGATCAAACTATTGGCGCATACAAATTTAAAATCGAGATTGGGCAGGGCAGCAATACCAAAATTATTTTTGCGGTCGGCAGGTTTATACTCTGCTTCCAAAACTAAGCTAAGCCATGCTCTGAGGCGGGCAATTTCTATGGCCATTGGCATAATATCAACCCCATAAATATTTTTGCTCAGTATCTCACTTTTCAGGTCGTAATTATTTTTGTAACCATGCCCAACTATCTGATGCAATTCCATCAACCGCAACAAAACGCCCATCGGGAAAGCGCCCGAACCACAGGCAGGATCGAGTATTGTTACTTCGCCAAGCGCCTGGCGCACCTGTGCTGTTTCATCCTTGTCGAAAGGGTTGTCGCTACAATCGGTGGCAAATAATTTATTTATCCGCTCTTTTATTTTGTTCCGTTTTTGTTCAGTATCGGGGCTATATTTTGTTGTTTGTTCCTGAATTTGATTTGGTTCTAAATCGGCAAACAAAGTACCTTCATACGCGGTTAAAGGCTCATTAACTGTATTTTCAGTTTCTGGTTCATGCGGCAGCAGGCGGTTTTCGAGATGTGCTTTCAGGCTTTCATTCACCATGTAGTCCACAATTTCGCGCGGCGTATAAAACGCACCAAATGCTTTGCGTTGGTTGGCCAGCTTTTCGGTTTCTTCGTTTTGGCTTGCCAGAAGGTTTTCAAAAATACGTCCCAACATTTCAGGGTCGATTGCTATTTGCTGATAATTGCTGCTGCTTTCGTCAACAGTAAAATCATAGCTTTCCAAAATCCCTACAAAAGGCAAAAGCCAGGCATCCAAATCTAAATTGGAAAACAGTTTATCTTCTTCGCTTTCGTCAAAAAGACCTCCGTTTAAGTAGGGGATTTTCTCAAACAGTTTGTTGTGCTTGAGCGGGTCACGGTCTTGCACTTTGGTGTTTAATGTTTGAAAGAAAAGTTTGAGTAAAACCGTTTGATAATAGTTTTCTGTTTTCGCAATGGTTTCTTTGCTAATCAGCGAATACGGAATAATTCCTTTCTCTTTTAAGAACCAACAGAAAATATAGCGGCCAATCAGCCGGACTGTAAATTGTTTTACCTGATTGTCGGTGGCTGCAGCGCCCATGCTGAGCGAAGTAGATGCATGCTGTGTTTTAACAATTCCAGACAAAGCATCAAAGCGTTCTTTGATCTGCCTGTAAAACTCTTTGTTTACTTCTTTTATGTCGAGCGATTTCCATAGCAGGTCGGCAATTTCGGGCTTTGGTTTTACGCCGATGTTTTGCCATTTTTCGAGAATTTTATGGTACTGGGTATTGGTTAGCCGGTTGTGAAACGAAACAATTCTTTTCTGCTCGCCCTGATTAAAAATTAAAACCAACTTGTCGTAATCGGGTGTAGTTGCAAAGTGAATGAAGTAAGGTTGTGTGGGAATAAATGCTGTGCCCGTTGTGGATTGGTTTAATCCTTTGGCCATTGCCTGAAAACTGCCAAGCCCAGGGTCGTTATCAACCAACTGGCTGATGTATTCCTTCTTCAACTTTTTGAGCACGGCAAAGCGAACACGGATATTCTGGTTGTCGGCACTGAGTCGATACAGTTGTGGCTGCACCGTTTGCGGTGCGGTTGCCAAAAAATCCTTGAGTTTTTGTGTTTGCGGTGAAATCAGTTGGGGTCTTCCGGGATTAGGCTCTATCTTCATCCATTGGAGGAGGGCAGCCGCAAAGTCAAAAACGTTTTCGCGTTTTTTTTCCTCAAGAGAGGCAAGAATAGTATTGATGTCGGTAATGGTCATGAAAATAGTTGTATGATTTCACTCAACGGGGCTTTCTCTGTTTTTTCTTCGGGCTTGTATTGGTTTGCCAATGAAATAAATTGCTTTATAATTTCATCGCCTATGTGTTGCTGCTTGCGATTCAGTCGGTTTATCAATCGCACCAACTTCAAATTTTCTTTGTTGATGTATGCGTTTTGTGAATGCAGAACCGAATTGCTCACTTTGTCAATTTCCGGAACTGCATAACCGTATTCCATCATTTTGTTTATTAAAAATGCTATGGCTGCCTGTTGCGGTTGGTTGTAACGCACCTGATGTTCTTCTTCCGAAAACTGGTAGCGCTGAATGAAATCCAAAATGTATGCTTCGGTTTCGGGTTTGCTTCTAAACTTGTCGGCAAAGCGTTCGTTCTGTTCGCTGGTTGCTTTAATAGACAGCAATCCTTCTGCGGTTGTAAAGAGTTCACCGATTTTGTCTTTGCTGAACGCAACAAAATACCCCGCTTCGAAAGTTGCCTCTTCTCCTGCTGCCAGATGTGCCAAGTGAATATAATCATCTTCCTCTTTTCGCATTTGCACTTTTCCCCATTTGCCTTTCGGCAAATTTTTTATTTGCTCTTTGTATTCAGCGGTAAAAACTTCGTTGCGGTCGAATGCTCTGAGGTCGTCCATAAATAAATCTTCGGCTGCAAGCAATTCAGAAGTTTCAAATATTTTTTGAAACGCTGCCAGGCGTTTCTTTTCATCGCGGCTGTAAAGGTCTTCGGTAAAATCCTGCGGTGTCGGGTCTTCATCCAATATGGATTGGTCGGTTCCAACTGTGTAACGTATCAAATCTATTTTGGCTTGCAGTTTCCTTACCAACTGCAGATAATTCTCCAACTGTTCTTCGGGCCTGAAATTGTAAATAAAAATTTCCTCATGAACTGTTCCCAAACGGTTTATCCTTCCGTTGCGCTGGATCATTCTTACAGGGTTCCAGTGCAAATCATAATTCACAATCATTCCGCAATCCTGCAGGTTTTGTCCTTCCGAAAGTTTGTCGGTGGCAATCAAAAAATCAATTTCCTTTTCTCCGACCTTGAGTTGGTATTTTTTGGAAATGGGTGCAAAGCGTTTTGCAAAATCTTCAATCTCACCTTTTGAACCCAATGCAAATTCAATGTTCTTTCCTTTTACTAAATAGCTTGGAAGATTTGCTTCCAAATATTTCAGCGTATCGGCAAAGTAGGTGAACACTAAAACTTTTCTGTCCTCATTCTGATTCAAGTGTTTTGCTAACTCCTGAATTTTATCATCCTTCTTTAACAGCAACGCAAGTTGCTGTTTCAAAATGCTGACAACAGAAAGGTCTTTCTCGATGTCGGCTTTCAGTTGCTCCACATTGAAAACTCCTTCGTCTGCAATGATGGTTGTAAATTCTTCTTCTGTCTGCTCAAAACTTTCAATGTCAAAATCCAATTCATCTTCGTTTGAGTTCTGTTCGTTGTAAGCATCAATGGCTTTGTTCAAAGCCGAAATATTTTTTACGGAAATTATCTTGCCGTATCTCTCCAACTTCTCCTGAAAGTCCTTCAACTTTCTTTCGTAACTATCGATTGATTTATTGATTGAGAAAAGAGAAGATTCAAGCCGTTTTAAAAATACTGTTCTAAAAATGCCGTAGATACCAATCTGTCTGCTCAACTCGCGGTTATCATCAGCGTTCAATTCTAATTCGCCTCTCTTCCTTCCGTAATAAGCATGGCGGTATATGTTGTAGCGGTAACACGGAAAACCCAGGCTCAATAATGCTGTGTAAATAATTTCAAGTGATGATTGAATTGGCTTTTCTCTTTCAGTGTAATGCTCAAACAAATCAAGCGGATGGGCTAAATATTCCAACTCTGCCAAACTGCTTATCTCATAATTGAAAGCTCTTGTCAACGCTGCGTTTTGCTCTGCACTTTTCAGCAGTTGCGATTTGAATTGATTCGGAACCTGGTACTCCAAATTGTCGGGGTAAGATTTCGGAAACTTTTGCACTTTGCCGTTTATCTCCAAACCTTCGGGATATTCTTTTTCAATTCCCTGGCGTGTCCGTCTTACAATAAAGCGGTTGAGCAGAGGAGTAAGTTGTTCTTTGATTTGCTGATAATTTATAAATCCGCTTTCGCGAATTTGTTTTCGCATGTCGGTTTGCAAAAGTTCCAGCCTTTCTTTCAGCGTAAAATATTTTTGTCTGCCCCGGTCATAAAATTTGCCCAACTTAAAAATTTCGCCACCTGAACCCAACATGATTTGATTTGTCAAGTCAGCCAATTGATTATTGATTGGCGTTGCAGTGAGCATCAAAGTTTTTGCATTTTCGTTTTCCTGTCTCCATTTAATGAACACATCAAAACGTTGTCCGCCTGATGCTCTCAGGTTGTGGCTTTCGTCAAACACAAATAATCCAACCGGAATGGATTGTAAATTTTCACGCACATCTTTTATTCGTTCCGTATCTTGCAAACTGTAAATCTCAGGAATGTGAATCACACGGAAATCGTCAAATGCTTTTCTCCATTGCGGAAGTAGTCCTGCTGGTGCAATCACCACTACTCTTTGATTCATGTTGTGCTTGTAATACTCAATCACTTTTATTGCCGTGTAAGTTTTACCTAAGCCAACAGAATCAGAAAGCATGGCAACACCCTGGCGTTCCAATTTCTTTATTAAACTGTTTGCGTTTTGAATTTGAAATTTCAGCAGTTGCGGTTTGCCCGATGCCGGGTCGTCGATGTCAACTTTGTTTTCTTTCTCGTCCATCAAGTCCTGTCCGTATATACGATACAAGGCATGAATATACATTTCGTAAGCGCTGAAACAAATGCCTCCGTGCTTGCTCAATGCAAGAATTTCCTCTTTGAAAGTTTTTGCCCAGTCCAGGCTATCGTTCCAAAGTTCTTCAAACCATGTTCGGTGCGATGGATGCTGCATTAAGTTTTTGCGGAGAAAATTTACAGTTGCGTTGTTGTCCTCAAACTGATTCAATTCAAGATTGCCAAACATTCCCTGCCTGGTGAAATTGGAACTGCCAATAATGCCAACGGCATTTTCTTCGTCCGTTCCAAAAATGTAACACTTAGCATGAAGGAAATTTTTCTGGTAAATTTTGATTTGAACCTTACCTGCATTGTTTTCATTTATGAATTTACCCAGCAGCTCGGCAACTTTTTGAAACTCCTTTTTCAGTTGCAAGTCCTCCAGGTCTTTCTTCAAATACTTATGCGGAAAATCAGGGTCTTGTTGTGCAGGTTTCTTTACCTGGTATGCTTTTACTGATGGTTCTTCACCAAGCAACAAGCGAAAAGAGCAATCATCTCTTTCTAGAAATTGAGAAAGTTCGGGAAGTATTTCAACCATTCCCGGCAAATCCCAATAACCAGTAGCCACTGAAATTTGAGAATAAGAATTGTCGGCGATCAACTCTTTCAGCACACTGCCAAGTTGGTATTCGTTGGAGGAATTGTCTATGAGTTTTATTCCCTTTTTCATTTTTTTAAATTTTTGTTGGCAATTTTCATTGCCTGATAAGCAATTGCAGGTTCTTCAACAATTGCTGATTCAATTTTGTCAGCCAGCCAAAGAGTTGATAGCTCCTCTTCGTTTGCATTTAGAAATTTGGCAATGTCGATAACCTGCTGCTTCGAGGCGTTTCGTTCGCCTCGTTCAATCTTACTTATCAAAGCAGTGTCCACTTCAAGCTGTGCAGCTACCTGTCGCAAGAGAAGGTTTTGCTTCTCTCTCAGTTCTCTGATTTTCTGTCCTAAATGGCCCACCGTATTAGTATTTATTTTGGCTTGTCAAAATTTGTCAAATGTAAATGTTATTTCTGAATTAACAATTTGGCTTTTCTGTTTTATTAACCTGTGTTGGTAGCGAAATTTTGGGATTGCTTGTGTCTGCTACATCAGTCATTCTTAATTTTCCATCGGCAGCCATCATTTTCAAACCGTGACAGTTCGTCACGGTTTCATTTCCTTCTTTTTTCAGCATTTCCTTTAGCTTCGGGCTGAGGTTTCAGGCTGTCACAAGCTGATTTTAAAGTCAGGAAGTTCAACCTGAAGTTTTATCTTAGCCTGTAAAGCATTAAATACTCTCATTAATGTATCAATGGTAACGTTGCTTGCGTTATTTTCAATTCTTGAGATTTGGGCCTTTTGTACACCAATAAGTTTCCCGAGTTCTTCTTGTGTTAATTTCCTGTCTTGCCGTGTCCGTTTTATAGCCTGCCCAATTAAATCCATCTGTAATTCAAATTCAAATCTATCCCGGTGGGGAGTACCAATTTTACCGATAAGTTTGTCCTGAACGTCGTCTAATGTATGTGTTTTCATCTCTTTATCGTTTTAGTGATTTTTTGTATTCAAAATGTTTTGGCCGTGCAAAGATAAACAAAATGTTTCATTATATAGAAACCGCTGTTAAACCAGATTATTTCGGTTTTGTGCTACGGTTTTTACCTTACCCGATTCGTTGAACGAAATGTATGAATGCCAAATCGAAATTCTCAGAACGTTCTAAATGGTTTCAGACTTTAACAGTATTCCCGGTGTGGCTATGGCCTGGAGAAAAGCAATGCCGCCTAATAGTTGATCGAATAGTCTCCAGTTTAATGAATGAATATTTTGGATAGTTTTGCACTGTGGCAAATAGAATAAAATCCCGGAAGTCTGTAATTGTAAAATGCACACGTCAGGATGAAAAACCGATAATGTAATGAATAATTTTAACGATCTGGTTTCGACCATACTGCAACTGCATCAACAATTGCAGCAATCGGCTGTAAATGCAGTAAATCAAATGCTGACCACGCGAAATTGGCTGGTGGGCTATTATATTGTCGAATTTGAGCAAAACGGAAAGAATCGGGCCGAATATGGGAAATCGCTGTTAAAGTCAATTGCCGGAAAGTTAAATCATATCAAGGGCTTGGACGAAAGAAGCCTTCGCAGGTTCCGGCAGTTTTACCTCTATTACCCTCAAATTATTGAGGCAATTCGGGGGACAGTGTCCCCCATTTTTGAGCAAGTTGAAATTCGGGGGACAGTGTCCCCCATATTTGAACAGTCTGAGAAAATGGCTCTGGTGGTTCCGCAATTGAAACCAGGGTTATTTATTCCGGGAAATAAAATCCTTCAACGGCTTTCGTATTCACACATAGAGCTACTTCTCGGAAGTAATGAACCGCTTAAGCGCACCTTTTATGAAATTGAGTGTATCAAAGGATCATGGAGTGTCAGGGAGCTAAAAAGGCAAATCAATAGCCTCTATTTTGAACGCAGTGGATTATCCAAAAATCCCGAATGTTTTAATTGATTTAAAAATTGGAGAGTTTGAACATGGTGATATCGGGCAACTGAATACTTATTTGAACTTTTATAAAGATGGAATTTGTGAAACGGAAGATAAGCAACCCGTGGGTATTCTGTTGGTTGCCGAAAAAGACCAGGCTTTGGTGAAATATGCCACTGCCGGTTAGGACAAATATCTGTTTGTGCAACAATACATGCTGAAACTACCGGATACGAAAATACTGAAACAGCACATAGAAAAAGAATTAAGACAGCTTTAAACCCGGAAAAAGAATGAAAAATATAAAAACGAAACGATCAACTATCCTGCTCATACTCGTACTGTTTTTTTCGGGTATGGCAGCAGCTCAAAACGAAATAACGCTTGAAGATTACAACCGCGCAATCGGGTACCTCCACAAAAATTATTACAACAAAAAAGCATTCAATCTGAATATCCGCGCCAATTGGTTTCAGGATAGTACGGGAATGTGGTATATCCATCAATCGCCGGATGAGAAGCAATACCTAAAAATAACCCTGCCCGGCCTGGCACAGTCAGCGCTGTTCGATCATCAGAAGCTGGCGCAGATTCTTTCGGATTCGCTGGGTGCTAAGGTTGATGCCAACGATCTTCCGATTAGCAAAATAGAATATAAGAGCGCCGATACATTGCTGATAACGGCCAGGGGAAAAACGTATCAGCTAAATACGCAAAATTATACCCTGGAGCTGCCGCCCGCCGAAGAGAAAACCAACGGAAATGAGCAGGCTTCTCCCGACAAAAAGTGGCTTGCTTTCGCAAAAGATTACAACCTGTATATAAAATCAAACGAAACCGGCGAACTGAAACAACTAAGCACTGCCGGACGGCAGGCATACGAATATGCTACCTGGTTTGAGTGGGACGATATTATAGAAGGCGAAAATGGCGAACGCCCTCCTCATTTTGGCGTTACCTGGGGCAAAGAGAGCAAGTGGCTGATGGCCAATATCTGCGATATGCGCTCGGCGCAAAAGATGTATTTGCTCGATTGGAGCATCGACACTTTGTACCGGCCAAAGCTGCTGTCGTACTTCCGGGGTTCGCCCGGCGATACCGGCATGATTTATATGGAGCCGGTTTTTTTTAATATTGAAACAGGCAAGGAAATTAAAACGGGGCTGCCTCGGAGCACCCACATCAACAGCATAGAAGTAACGTGGTCGAAAACCCCGGGCAAGGTTTACCTGGCACAGCAAAGCCGGGGATACAAAATCCAGAGCCTTTATAGTTTTGATTTGAATACCGAAAAGCTGGACCAACTTTATTCGGAAAGCAGCGAAACCAATATTGATAATTTTTATTATGAATTTGCCGAAAAGAGTGGCCTCCTATTTTTCCTATCCGAAAAGAGCGGCTGGCGGCAGTTATACAGCCTTGATCTGAAAACCAAAGCGGAAAAACCGATCACCCACGGCGCATTCGTTATCAACAGCATTGAGCGGATAGATGAAAAACAGAGAAAAATCTATTTCACGGCTTCGGGCAGGGAGGCAGGTCGAAATCCCTATTATCAGCTTCTCTACAGCATTTCGTTTGGTGGTAAAGATTTAAAATTGCTGACCCCTGAAGACCGCAATCACCTGGTGAGCATGTCGCCGGATGGCAACTATTTCGTCGATAATTTTTCGACTGTAAATATTCCCACAACCACCGTTCTGAGGAGCGCCACCACAGGAGAAATCCTAACGATGTTAGGCAACGCTGACATCACCAAAATAAAAGAATGGACACCTCCCGAAATATTTACCGCCACAGCGCGTGATGGCCTGACCACCCTATACGGAGCCATTTGGAAACCAACAAATTTCGACCCGGCAAAACGGTATCCGGTGCTCGAAAGCTCTTATACAGGCCCGCACACGCAAGTTTTTCCAACCAATTTTTCGCAGGCCTTCAGCTATCAATCTTATGCTGAGCTTGGATTTATCGTAGTGGTGGTGGATGGGCTTGGCTCTTCGGGGCGATCCAAAGCATTTCACGATTATTCCTACAAAAATCTGGGCGGAAATCTGGAAGACCATGTAATTGCCATCAAACAATTAGGAAAGCAATACCGTTGGATCGACACCACCCGTGTGGGTATTTTTGGCCATTCGGCAGGTGGCTACGATGCGGCACACGCACTGCTGGCTTATCCCGATTTTTATAAAGTTGCCGTGGCAAGTTCGGGCGACCACGACCACCGGATGGAAAAAGCCTGGTGGCCCGAAATGTATATGGGCTGGCCGGTGGATTCTGCCTATCATTTGCAATCCAACATCACTATGGCGGGCAATCTGAAAGGCAAATTGTTGCTCGTCCATGGCGGCATCGACGAAAATGTAAATCCCTCCGCCACCTTCAAGTTCGGCGAAGCGCTCATCAAGGCCGACAAGCAATTTGATATGCTTATATTACCCGGCCAGCGCCACGGCTATACCGGCGCCGCGCAAAAATATTTCACCAAAGTACGCTGGAATTATTTTGTGAAAAACCTTCGGGGAGCTGAACCTATTTGGGATATTGGGTGGGAGGATTAAGCAAGCTATGCTTTTCCGGTGAAAGCCTTAAAGTTGTTAACAATTAACGCCTACGCTTGAAAGGCCAGTTTGCAAGTCGGGTAAAGTGGCAAGCATGATTTCATCGGTATGGATGAATTGGAGAACCATCTTGAAAAATCCATTCAGAAATAGGATGATTAAAATCCCCCTGTTATAAAGTTTCTAATGCCGTTTTCAGGCAGGCATCTTTTTCTATTTTAATGCCTTGCTTCATAAGTGAGGCTTCGATGGCTTTGAGCGTGGTAACCACTTCCGTGCGGCCTACCATACCCATGTGGCCTACTCTGAAGTATTTTGTTTTTATTTCCGCCAACAATCCACCGGCCACCACAACGCCTTCATCCAAAATACCGACAATTACTGCCGCACCGTTGACGTTTTCCGGGAAGTAGGGTGCCGAAAGAGTGTTGGCCGCAACACTACTATTTATCGGAATCATATTTAGCCCCAGCGTTTTCAATCCTTCGCGAAAAGCATGTCCTACCTTGCGGTGCCGCGCTATACGTTGGTTCATTCCCTCTTTTAGTATAAGTTGCAAACTCTTTTCGAGCGCCAGGATGAGATTTACTGCTGGTGTTCCAAAATAGGAAGGCCTGCGCTGCATGTATGCTTCCATGATGGGCAGCCAATTTTCCCAATCTGCGTAGAAGTTTCCGACAGGTGTTGTGCGATTTTTCCAAGCCGACATAGCCTTTGGCGACACCACCAGCAAGGCCAACCCCGGAGGAACACCCACTGCTTTTTGCGAAGCCGTAAGCACCACATCTATACCCCAGGCCTCTTGTCGGATTTCTTCGCCAGCCACCGAGCACACCCCGTCAAGAATGGTGAGCACATTGTACTTTCTGCCCAGTGCCCCAAAGGGTTTCGGATCGTTAAGAACTGCCGTAGAAGTATCCACATGCGTGAATGTCATCAGCTTATATTTCTTTTGTTTCAAGGCGACTTCCACTTCCTCCATCGGAACAATGTCGCCAAGCGGAGCTGTGAGCAAGGTCACTTTTGCACCATATCTTTTTAGCAGGTTGGCAAATCGTTGTCCGAAATATCCGGTCGAAACCACCAGCGCATTATCATCAGGCTCAATAAGGTTGGCACCGGCAATATCCATTGCAAGGGTGCCGGTGCCTGCCACCACAAAGGGTTGACCCGAAGGACACATCCAAACCTGCTTCATCATGTCGAGGCTATTACCAAAACTCTCGATAAAATCGGTGGCAACATGGCTGGGGGTGGGAATACTCATGGCTTCCATTACTTCCGGTTCAAATTCGATTGGTCCCGGAATCATCAACAGTTTTCTTTCCATTTTCTTAGGATTTGATTTTATAGTCGTCTAAAATTATTAATAATTCTGCTTTTGTTGCCGCATCAAGCGGGAGGATGGGTTTACGCGCGGGACCACCATAAAGCCCGATATAATCCATGGCTTCCTTCAAAGCTGGTACGCCCCACTTTCGGGTAACGGCAGTATTTACAGGAATAATGTCAATTTGCAACCTGCTTGCCTGAGCCATATCACCCTTCAGAAAAGCTTCGTGCATGGCAATGCATTGCGCAGGGGCAATATTAGCCGAAGCCAGAATGCCACCACAAGCGCCCACACTCATCGCCGGAACAAGAAATCCTGCCGATCCGGCCAATAACTGAAAATCGGCTTTTGCCTGTTTTCTGATGGCTCCCATTTTGGCCACGTTGCCACCCGAATCTTTCATGCCGATAATATTCGGATGCTCCGACAGCAGGAGTATCGTATCAGCTTCCATATCCATCCCCGAATTGGCTGGCATATTATAAATAATGACCGGAATAGTGGAAGCATCCGCCACAGCAAAATAATGCTGCTTCAGGGCTTCGGGTTTCATTTGTCCCTTAAAATAAAATGGATTTAAAACCAATGCGGCGTCAGCTCCCGCCTTTGCCGCTGCTTTGGTAAGCATAATGGTTTCGCGGGTTGACTGTCCGCCGGTGCCGGCAATCATCAGTTTACCCGAAGCAATGGCCTCTCGCCCCATTTCATATACTTGTATTTTTTCGGATTCCGACAAATGTACCAGCTCGCCATTGGAGCCTAAAACCAAAAAGCCACGCAGGCCGAAAGCACTCAGTTTTGTGATGTTGCTTCTCATCTTATCCAACGCCAGGTTTTCGTCGTTGTCGAAAGATGTGGGCAGTGGAGGAAAAATTCCGTTTAACTGTATCATGTTGCTAAAATTTTCAGCAAAAGTAACTGCTAATACCACAGCATGAAAATGGATTCGTTGGAAATTGGATTTTTTAACCGTGGAAGTGAGCAATTAATTCGCTTAAAAGGCCTGTTTATCAAAATTTTTAAGGCAGGGATATTTAATATCAAATGCCTCACAATAGCCTTCTGTCTGTTTGAATGTTGTGAAACGGGATCAACAGTCTGATCCGGGCCGGCATGAGAAAAATTTTGTAATTACCACCAAACTTTTTATTTTTGTCAGACAAAATTTTTAAACCAAAAACCAAAATTCAATGAAAAAAGTCATTCTTCTAATCGTGATCTCACTAAGCGTAGTGAGCGTCATGGCGCAAAACAGGACAGATTCTGTTTTGATTGTAAAAAAAGCGTTTACACAAAACGGGGTGAGATTAACTCCGCGGCAACTGCTGCAAATCACCCATTATAACGCGGAGGCGAATAGTTACATGCAAAAAGCGCAGAGCAACAATGTAGCAGCAAGCATCTTTGGATTTGCCGGCGGTTTCCTTATTGGCTGGCCTATTGGCACGGCCATTGTCGGGGGTGAAGCCAACTGGGCTATGGCGGGCATCGGCGCTGGGTTGGTACTTATCGGCATTCCTTTTTCGGTTGGCTACAAACGCAATGCTACCAAAGCCGTCGAAATTTATAACCGCGATCTGGCTGCTCCGCCAGAAACCACTGGAGCTGTGGAATGGAAGCTCGGATTTACCAGGAGCGGTGTGGGAATAGCTATGAAGTTTTGACCCACAGCACCGAATACCCACTTAATCTTGAGCGAGTATCTTCAGGTTTTTAATAAAAATTCCCACATTTATTCATTAAAGACAGACATAATAACTATGGATTGAATCAGCCGAAATCTTTCACAAAATGCCGCTACTTATAACTATGTTCTCTTATTATTATAGAAAGTATTTATTTAGCTATGCAAATAATTGGTTTAAAAGTAAGTGATAAAATCGTCAATACTCTTATGCGGATTTTGCGGCGATTCAGCGGTGATGAAATTCAGATATTGAGCGAAAAAAGCCAATTCCTTTCAGTTCAAAAATATCTGGAAAATGAATTGGTAGTTTTGGAAAGCGGTAAGCCTGATTTCATCGGTATGGATGAATTGGAGAACCATCTTGAAAAATCCATTCAGAAATAGGATGATTAAAATTACAACAGGTTTTAGAGATCGGCTGAGCGAGCAGATTGAATTTATTGCCAGAAAGGCCGAAATTATGATGGGAGGATTTAACTAATCAGCGCTCAAAGTATTGCGCTACCCACGACCACGGTATGCGTTTTCTGGCAATTGCCCGCACTACAGTCGGAGCAATAATAACCACCCTCCAACCCCCACTTCACCTCGCATTCGCCCACAGAACCCGGACCGGTACTTGTACATCCGCTACATGTTACGGTTTCGGAACCCGCCTGATCCTCCTTACCTGCGTCAAGAATTTTAAATTCATAAATTTTATCTCCATCCAAGACCAGCCTGACGATGGATGACGCACGATTGATGGTATCGCTGGCACGCAAAAAATAGCCGTCGGCTTCCTTAACGATCCATATACCTGTGAATGAAATATCTGGCTCCACCTGGTCATTCACAACTTTTTGCCAACGTGCCTTAAGCGCGTCAGCATCTGCAACCATTACAATTTCCCCGTCGCGCAGCGCACCGATTACTTTGTCGAAATGTACCAATGAACCATCTTCAATCCGTGAACCTTTCGTGGTGGCATTAGAATCTGAAGATTCGGAACTTGTATTTCCCTGGCATCCTGTAAAAAGCGCAATGCCCAAGACCATCAAAGCAAAAAGTTTACCTATCGATTTCATAATATTAAATTTTAGTTAATTGAATTTGCATTAATAAAACAAATTGTGCTTCAAAAAGTTCCAACAAAAAAACCCATGTTTCAAAAGGCAGCGTCTGATTTTCTATCCGCCCAAACGAAAACAAGTTGTGTTTTAATAATGATTTCAGAACCTCCCCCCTCCTCCCCTGTCATAATCTTACCCCATAAGGCAAGCAGACGTTTATCGTTAATTTTGCAATCGATCCTAAAACATTTTATAAATGAGTCAGATACCACATTTTTCGGATATTATAAGAGCGCAAAGCACGCTGCGCAAAATCATTAAAGTGACCCCGCTGGAGTCGAGCAAGTCGTTTTCGGCCATGACGGGTGCGCAGGTATTTATGAAGATGGAAAACCTGCAATCCACCGGCAGCTTCAAGGTGCGCGGCGCTTACAATATGATGAGCAGCCTGAGTGCAGAGGAGCTGACCAATGGTGTAGTAGCTGCCTCGGCAGGCAACCATGCGCAGGGCGTTGCCTACAGCGCAACGAAGCTCGGCGTTAAATCAACGGTTTTTATGCCCGTGTTTGCACCGCCGCTCAAGGTAATTGCCACCCGCAGCTACGGCGCCGAAGTGGTGCTCACCGGAGCCACCTTCGACGAAGCATTTGCGGCGGCTATTGCTTTCAAAGAAGAATCCGGCGCCTACTTCATCCATCCTTTCAACCATCCCGATATTATTGCCGGGCAAGGCACCATTGGATTAGAAATTTTTGAACAACTCAACGATGTCCAGGATGTGATAGTGCCCATTGGTGGTGGCGGGCTGATTTCGGGAATCGCGATAGCGCTCAAGAAATTTAACCCTAAAATCCGGATCATCGGCGTAGAACCCGAAGGCGCGCAGTCGATGAAACTCTCCGTTGACCAGGGTCATGTAAGCACCTTAACTTCACTGCACACCATCGCCGACGGTATAGCCGTAAAAACTCCCGGCGACCTCACCCTGGAATGTGTGCAGAAATATGTGGACGAAATAGTAGTGGTGAGCGATGCCGAAATTTCGCACGCACTCTATCTGATGCTGCAACGCACCAAAATACTGGCAGAGCCTTCGGGCGTGGCACCAATGGCAGCCATCCTCACCCACAAAATTGATGTGAAAGGCCGCAAGGTGGTACCTGTGATCAGCGGCGGAAACATCAACATGAGCATGCTGGAGCAAATTCTCGAAAAAGGCATGTTAGAGGAAGGTCTGCGCGCACGTATCAAAGTGCTCGCCCCCGACCTGGCCGGTGAGTTAAAACAAATCATCACCATCCTCGACAGCATCCGCGCCAACATCCACGACATACACCACGAGCGCTCCATCACCACAGTACCTGTTGGCTATGTGCTCATTACGCTCACCTTCAACCTGCAAAGCATCGACCAGTTGCAAACCATCCGCGAGGCCTTCGACAGCAAAAATCTCAAATACGAAGTAATGACCTGATGCGGGGAGGCAGTTCTCAGTCGGCAGTCCTCAGTCTTCAGTTCTCAGTCTTCAGTTCTCAGTCCTCAGTTCTCAGGCGGCAGGTCAAAGTCCTCAGTTCTCAGATGGCAGGCTACAGTCTTCAGTTCTCAGACGGCAGTCCTCAGTCGGCAGTTCTCAGGCGGCAGTCCTCAGTTCTCAGGCGGCAGTCCTCAGTTCTCAGTCTTCAGTCTTCAGTTCTCAGGCCACAATCTTCAGTTCTCAGTCCTCAGTTGGCATCGACTGTTGCCTGGCGTCACGCGATACGCGCATCCAATCGAAAGGGTCATTTTTAACTTCTAAATATTACTTTTGAAGTTTATTTCGAAATCGCAATGAACAACACCCATATCAATCCGAAAGCTGCAACCCAATACCTGACGGATGAGCCGATTGCTAACCTGCAACAACACCTTCCGGCACAGGCGGTGGTGATTTCGCAGCCTGCTATTCAGCAATATTATGGTCAACATTGGAAGGATGTTCCGGTAATTCTTATTGGTGACGGCGAGCAGCACAAAACACTCCAAACCATTTACGCTATTTATCAGAAGCTAATTGATCTGGGCATCGACCGATCGGGGATGCTGGTGGGCGTGGGTGGCGGCATTGTGTGCGACATTGCCGGTTTTGCGGCAGCCACTTACCTGCGCGGCATTGCCTGTGCGTTTATCCCTACCACACTTCTTGCCCAAGCCGATGCTGCCATTGGTGGCAAAAACGGAGTAAATTTTCAGGGTTTTAAAAATATGATCGGTACTTTTTCTCAGCCGCAGTTTATCCTAAGCGATCCCGCCGTTTTGCAAACTTTGCCCGCCACCGAACTTGCCAACGGCCTGGCCGAAGTGGTGAAACATGCGCTGATTGCCGATGCTGCATATTTCGATTTCATCGAAAAAAACTACCCTAAGATTTTAAACCTGGAGGAAGATGTTATTCGACGCATCACGCTCCGCTCCTACCAAATAAAAAGTACCGTGGTGCTATGCGACGAGAAAGAGCATAACCTGCGGCGCATCCTCAACTTCGGGCACACCTATGGCCATGCCATCGAAAAAGTAACCGGCATCAGTCATGGCCACGCCGTGAGCATTGGTATGGCGGCTGCCATGCGACTTTCGTTGAAACATTCCACGCTTTCGCAAAATCATTATGAGCGCGTCATCCGTTTGCTGCGGAATCTTAATTTGCCAGTCAGCACTTCCGCCGACCCCCGGCAGATCGTCGAGGCGCTCACCGCCGACAAAAAGCGTGTAGGCAATGAAGTGCATTTTGTCCTATTGGAAAAAATAGGTCAGGCCATAATAAAAAAGATAGCACTTACCGAACTTCAAAATTTCCTGCTCACCACATGACGGTCACGGTTTCACCCTCGCAAATAAAAGGAATCCTGGCAGCTCCGGCTTCCAAGAGCCAGACTATCCGCGCCATTGCTGCGGCGATGCTTGCGGATGGGGCATCTGCAATCCATCATTTTTCGCGTTGCGACGATGCGTTGGCCATGATAGAGATAGCCCGCCAACTGGGCAGCACCATCATTGTGGGCGATCACCGGATTGAAATAAATGGCGCTCTCCGCCCCAATACTTTCCATTTCGACTGTGGCGAGTCCGGCCTTGCTGCCCGCCTGATGATTGCGCTGGCACCGGCACTTTTTGATAATCCCGTCACCATTACCGGAAAGGGAACTTTATTAAAACGATCGCTCGGAAGCCTCTGTGAAGTGCTACAACAGATGAGCGTCCATTGCCATTCCGACCACGGAAAATTACCTTACCATCTTTCCGGAAAAATGAAAGCCGGTGAAGTGTTGGCTGACGGCAACGAGAGTTCACAATTTGTGAGCGGCCTGCTCATGGCGTTGCCACTGCTGAGCGGTGAGAGCAAACTTATAATCCAAAATCTTAAAAGCGCTCCTTATGTGCAGATGACGCTGGAAACTCTTCACAAATTCGGAATCCAGATTAAACAAACAGCAAACCACACCTATATCATTGGTGGTAATCAAAATTATATTCCCACCGAAATTACCATCGAAGGCGACTGGAGTGGCGCTGCATTTTTGATGGTGGCAGCCGCTTTGTCTGGCGATCTCACCATTACCAACCTTGACATCCACAGCAATCAAGCCGATCGGCATATCCTTGATGCATTGGCAGCAGCAGGAATTCCTAAACAAATTTCCGATAACAGAATAAGCATCCGGCAGCAGCGTCCAAAGCCTTTTCGTTTCGATTGTACCCACTGCCCCGACCTGTTTCCGCCGCTGGTGGTGCTGGCAGCAGCAGCACAGGGAACCAGCACGCTGAGCGGCGTGCACCGGCTGCAAAACAAAGAAAGCAACCGCGGACTTGCTTTGCAAACAGAATTTGGTAAAATGGGCGTGCCCATCGAAATAGCCAGTGACGAAATGCACATCCGCGGCGCCGCGCTGTCCGGAGCCTCCATCCATGCACACAACGATCACCGCATTGCAATGGCAGCCACAGTGGCCGGGTTGGCGGCAAAATCACCCGTAACGATTATAGGTGCGGGCTGCGTAAGCAAGTCGTGGCCTAAGTTTTTTGATGATTTGCGTTTGTTGGGTGCTAAAATAAATGAGAAAGAATAGTTTTGGAAGTGCCGATTGTAGCGTGACGAAGGAGAAATAACACAGCCCCAAATTGCAGCGTCGCCCGAATCGGGCGTCATAGCTGCATGGAATTATTACTTTTGCCGTTTAGTAAAATGCCATGCACAACACACTCGAAGTTCTGGATCATGTTCGGCTCAACTTCTCTGCCTCGGGGGTTCACACGCTCAATGTGGCACTGGCATTTATTATGTTTGGCGTGGCGCTCAACATCAATCTTTCGCATTTTCGGGATGTGCTTTCACGTCCAAAATCGGTGATTACGGGCGTGATAGCGCAGTTTGTTTTGCTGCCGGCGCTTACCTTTGCGTTAGTTATCTCGCTAAAGCTTACTGCTACCGTTGCGCTGGGGATGATACTGGTAGCTGCATGTCCGGGCGGGAACATCTCCAATTTTATGAGCGCCAACGCCAAAGGCAATGCCGCGCTTTCCATTAGCCTGACGGCCATCGCTACAATGGTGGCAATATTTATGACACCTTTCAACTTTGCCTTGTGGGGCGATTGGTACATCGGCTATTACAACAAAGGCGCCGGCGAGTTGCTGCGTCCTATCAACATTGATGTGCAGCAGGTTTTTCAAACGGTATTTCTACTGTTGGGTCTTCCGGTGATTGCCGGTATCGCCATTGCTTCAAGGTTTCCACGCTTTACCGCCCGCATCGTAAAACCCATCAAGATCATCTCCATCCTCTTTTTTGTTGCACTCGTCGTTATTCTACTTTCGGCCAACTTTGGTCACTTCAAAAAGTATGTGCCGTTGGTATTTCTAATTGTTCTGGTACACAACCTGCTCGCGCTGGGAACCGGATTTATGGCGGGGAC
>SABY01000091.1 GCA_009928785.1 Clostridia bacterium
AAACTCGACATGGACGAAACCGGCTACCTCATCACCAAGCCCGACAGCACCGCCACACGGGTGCCTGGCATCTTTGCCGCCGGCGACGTGCAGGACAAAATATATCGGCAGGCTGTAACGGCTGCCGGAACAGGCTGCATGGCAGCACTGGAAGCAGAGCGCTTTTTGGCCGATCAGGACTAAAGTTCAATTCTGATCTTTCTATTCCACTGTTCTTAACTTCATTATTCAGGATTCGATATTCAGCGGTTCGATATTCAAAAAAACAAAATGTAATTCCGCATATCCGAAACTGAAGTTGTCGCATAGAAAAATACCCGGAAAAACCAACGGTGTCGCGCTAAGCGACGCCGTTGGTAAACACGCGTTCTGCGCCCTGCCTTTAAAACAGCTTTCCCTGCTCCGGATTTTTTATTTTGCCCAGGTGCTGATAGGCAAAGCCTGTTGCTTCACGGCCGCGCGGGGTGCGCATCAGGAAGCCTTCCATGATGAGAAAAGGCTCGTAAACTTCTTCGATGGTGCCGGGGTCTTCGCCCACGGCTGTGGCAATGGTGGAAAGTCCCACGGGGCCGCCGCTAAACTTATCGATGATGGCCAGCAGTATTTTGTTGTCCATTTCGTCGAGGCCATGTTTGTCAACGTTGAGCGCGGCAAGGGCATATTGAGAAATGTCGATGTTGATGGTTCCGTCGCCTTTTATTTCGGCAAAGTCGCGTACACGGCGCAGCAGCAGGTTGGCGATACGTGGCGTGCCTCGGCTGCGGCGGGCTATTTCCATGGCGGCTACTTCGGAGATTTCCAGGTGCAAAATATCGGCTGAACGGATGAGTATCTTGCGCAAAGTCTCGGCATCGTAATAAGAGAGGCGTGAGTTGATGCCAAAGCGCGAACGCAGCGGAGCGGTAAGCAGTCCGGAGCGGGTAGTGGCGCCGATGAGCGTAAAAGGGTTGAGCGTAATCTGAACGCTACGGGCGTTTGGGCCGGTCTCGATCATGATGTCGATTTTGTAATCTTCCATGGCCGAGTAAAGATATTCCTCTACCACCGGGCTGAGTCGGTGAATCTCGTCGATGAAAAGCACGTCGTTGGTTTCCAGGTTGGTGAGCAGGCCGGCCAGGTCGCCGGGCTTGTCCATCACCGGCCCGGAAGTAATTTTTATACCTACACCCAGCTCGTTGGCGATGATGTGCGAGAGCGTGGTTTTGCCCAATCCCGGCGGGCCGTGGAGCAGCGTATGATCCAGTGCTTCACCACGCTTTCGGGCTGCTTCCACAAATATTTTGAGATTATCCACCACTTGTCCCTGCCCCGAAAACCCCGTAAAGTGAGAAGGTCGCAGCACCTTTTCTATCTCTTTTTCCCCGTTGGAAAGATGTTCGGCATCAGCATCCAGATTTTTATTTATCGCCATTATTTTATTCTTTTTAATTTTTCAAAAGTAGCATAATTTGATGTGTGCGCGGGTTGGGTGGTGGCTTAAACAGCATTCGCGCTGCGGCTGTAAGATGCCGATCCCCGTTTCCGTCATCCGAAAATTATATAATTTAGCCCCGATTTAAAAAGTTCTGATGTTATTGCCTTCGGGTGTTTTAAAACTATTGCCATGAAAAAGATTATTGTTGCTGTCGATTTCTCCACCGGGTCTATCCACGCGCTTCGTTATGCCATTGCCATTGCCAACAAAGCCCAATCCGACATCCTGATGGTGTGGGTTGACAAAACCGCCTCACCCGAATCCATTTATTCTATCTCTGTAGAAGATTACCGAACCGAAGCCGTAAAGCGTTTTACGGAATTGGTAGATCAGTACCAGCCGCTGCACACGGGTGGCAAGCTCGAATACAAATTACGCAAAGGGAAGATTTATCTGGAAATTGTAACTCTGGCCAAGCGGCGCCAGGCCGACCTGATTGTGATGGGCGCTCACGGCGTATCAGGCTACGAGCAGTTTTGGATTGGCAGCAACGCCAACCGTGTGATCAGCAACGCCGGCTGCCCGGTGATAACCGTTAACAGCGGTTTTGAGCTAAAATCAGAGATCAAAAAAATTGTGGTACCCATCGATCATTACAACGATACGCTGCTTAAGATTCCTTTTACCGTCGAGTTTTCCAGGCTTTATCAGTCGGAGCTGCATCTCACCGCAGTACATGCCACCAACATGGAAACCATGCACCGACGCATCGAAAACTTTCTTGATAAAGCCCGAAAATACATCGACAAAGCCAACGTTCCTTATCACATCGAATACCTCAAGTCGGCAGAGATCACCAAATCGACCATCGAATATGCGCAGTCGATAAATGCTGATTTGATTTCGATTATGACCGAACAAGACGACAACGGACTTCTGGGGCCGTGTGCCCAGCAAATTGTCAACCATTCGCCAATACCCATTTTGAGCATGCATGTAGGTGATGCCAAAAAATACAAGAGTTTGTTTGAATAGATTATTAATGATACTGAAATCCAAAAGTTTTTTTGTTTTCGTAGCGCTGTTAGCCAGTATGGCAATGGCGGCGCAAAATATTGCTCCGGAGCCGGCAGTGCCTCTCGAACGCGTATTGCCCATGCCTCCGGGCCAACAGGGCGATGTTCAGATAATTCGCGACCAGCGGGTGGATGAAATCGTGAAGATGCACACGGTTTACAACGAGCGCCGCGAAAACGAAATGATGGGTTACCGTGTGCAGATATATTTCGATGCGGGCAACAATTCGCTGGAACGTGCACAAACCGAAGCCCGCACCTACCAACTGCTTTACCCCGACGACACCGCTTATATTTCCTACAGTGAACCCTATTACAAGGTGCGCGTGGGCGACTTCCGCACACGCCTGGCCGCCGAAGGCTTCCTGCAACAAATCATCAGCGTGTATCCCAATGCCTTTGTTATCAAAGACCGCGTGCGCTTAAGCGCGATAAAGCCGTAGCGGCTACGATTGATAATTGTTCTATTTTAAAGCTTGCTGAAATAGAAACAAATAAAGGATAAGCAAGATGAAAACGAAAAGTAATAAGCCGCTCATTAAACTTAAAATCATTAAAGAAGATTTGGGCTATACGGCTTTAGGCTAAAAAACCTTCAGCAAAACAAACCCAACGTATTTTGCAAGGTGTTCAACAAATTGGCAGGGAGCTTTTAGAAGCCCACTTTTTGGTTTAAATATAATGCACTTTTTTAAAATCCTCTCTCCTCCCAGCCTTTATCAGTAAAACACATCACCTCCCGGAAGCCAATACGCTGCAGCGTATCGTAAGCGTGCAGATAAAATCCGTCGATTTCTTCTGGCCGGTGCGCGTCGGAGTTGACCGTTACCGGGATGTTCATTGCAAGCATCCGCTTCAGGATGGCGTCGCCGGGAAAAAGTTCGTCGCTT
This sequence comes from Clostridia bacterium, assembly GCA_009928785.1. GTDB lineage: Bacteria > Bacteroidota > Bacteroidia > Bacteroidales > 4484-276 > SABY01. Next base: position 3,381 of record SABY01000091.1, read on the forward strand.
CGCCCTTTGTAAAGCCCGCGCGTATTCGCCTCCACGATGGTGCCTGCGGCGGCAATCACTTCGAGCGTTTGCTCCACCTGCTCCACATACCATTTGTCGGTAGTCGAGAAAAACCGGTTTTGGTTGTGCATTTTTATCTTGTCCAGATGTGCTACTATGTCAGGTTTTTGGGTGGTAATCATATCCCGCATCTGCTGCCAATAGGCTGTGACCGCCTTTTGGATGTCGCCGTCAAAAATCTGGCGAAAGCCCTCCACATAAATTTCCTGCCGCGGCCCATCTATAAACCAAAGCTGCTCCCGGTCAGCATTTCTGACAAGATGCACCCCGCCAATCACATAATCAAGGTTGGCCAGCTTACGCAAATGATCAAAATTATCGCTGATGCCGGGGATGTAGTCGATTTCCAGAGCCGTGTAAATAGCAAGTCTCGACTGAAATTCTTTTCGCAGTTGAGCTATTTCACTGGCATAATCCTGCAATGCCCGTTCATCGCGCAAAGCAAATTTATTTTCAAAGGGAAGCGGCGCATGGCTCGAAAACCCCAGCGTATGAAAACCACGGGAAACCGCAGCGTCAGCATATTCGCGCAATGGCGACGAGCCGTCGCAGTAGTTGGAGTGGCAGTGAAGATTGAACATGCTCATCATAACATTCTATTTATTTGGGATAAAGCTTACTGAAATTTTTTTAGCTTTTTTACCCCCAGCCTAAAGGCCGGGGTTATTGATTATCAGGATACAAAAGTCGATAACAGAGCCGACATGATTTATCTTTAATACGAATAAAAGAGATATTGCAAATCAGTTGGCAGCTTCTTCCGACTTGTCGTCGAACACCCTGAAAACTTTGTCCATGCGGCGCACGGTTTGTTTTACAGGAATCGAAGCCATGTCGCCTTTCACAGTAAGTGATACGGGATTTTCGTCCACACGAATCTCCGCCACGGTGTCGTCGTAAACGCCGGTGGTAGGTCCGGTTATTTGAATATCGTCGCCGGTGGCCAGTTGCTTGGTTTCCATCTTAATCTCGGCCACGCCGATTTTAGCAAAATAATTGGTAACCTTCCCGACGTATTCTTTGCGGCGCGTGGCCATCGAGCCATAGCTCTCAGTCCATTCGCCGGTTTTGCGTCCCAGATAATAACCATCCCAAAAACCGCGGTTATAAACCGTAGCCAGCTCGCGGTTCCAACGTTCAATATTTTCGGTGGTATAATGTCCTTGCAGCACGGCATCGGCGGCTTCGCGATATACACGGCTCACCACTTTTACGTAGTCGCCCTGCCGGCCGCGTCCTTCAATCTTGAGCACCCGCACGCCGGCAGCCAGTATTTTATCCAGAAAGTCAACAGTTTTGAGGTCTTTGGGCGACATGATGTACTCGTTGTCGATGGCCAGCTCTATTTCGTTGTCGAGGTCGGTAACTTTGTAGCCACGACGGCACACTTGCAGGCACGCGCCCCGGTTTGCCGACGAGTTCATGTTGTCGAGGCTCAGGTAGCATTTACCCGACACAGCCATACATAAAGCGCCATGGGCAAACACTTCTATCTGCACCAGCTCACCTGACGGCCCGGTGATATTTTGTTCGCTAATGGCGCGGGTGATGGCGCCGACCTGCTCCAGCGAAAGTTCACGCGCCGTTACCATTACATCGGCAAACTGCGCATAATAGCGCACCGCCGCCAGGTTGGTGATGTTGGTTTGCGTGGACATGTGCACCTCCACCTGCTGCGAGCGGGCATAGTCGATCACGGCCATATCCGAAGCGATGATGGCGCTGATGCCACACGCTTTGGCGGCATCCACAATGGTTTGCATTTCTGCAATTTCGTCGTCGTAGATGATCGTGTTGAGGGTGATGTACGATCGTTTACCGTGTGCTTTACAAATTTCGGAAATCCTGGCCAGGTCGTCGAGGGTAAAATTTTTGGACGAGCGGGCGCGCATGTTGAGCTTGCCCACGCCGAAATAAACCGAATTGGCGCCGCCTTGTATGGCCGCCATCAGCGATTCGTACGAACCTGCCGGCGCCATTATCTCTATGGTGTGGTTGGGTGTTGTCATTTTTAAAAATTCTTTTTCATTGTAACGCGATTCTGAACAGCAGAAGCCAGGATTTTATAAAGGCCGATAAGCACATTTTCATCCAATCCAAAACAACGCAGGATGACTTTGTCAAAATTGATCCTGTCATTCATTTTAATTTCTTCGAAAATGGTTTTGACAGGTCGGGTTTTCAAAGGTTGGAAAATTTCGATTATTTCAACTGTTTGCTTTTTAGAAAGCGAATCAGGATTCAAAATCCGTAACTGCTTGAAATAATTTGCGTTGAGGAAGATTTGATAAAATTTCGCTTGTAAAATACTGTCCGAATTTTTGTCGCTCGTCGCTGGGCACAAGATTCTGTAATATTGTGCCGATAACAGCCGTTGGCAAAATCTTGAAATCGAACTCTGAAAGACGCCATATTAAATGGATGATAGCTGTATCCACTACCTTTGAGTATGTTATGGTATCTGTAAAGTCAGGCTTAAAAATCGCTTGATAGTCAATTTCTTTTGCTCTGTCAAAATATCTGTCGAGTGTATCTTTTAAATTTATGGTTTCATCAACTTTTATTGGCTTGAGTGCACCTTTAAGATTTTCTGATAAGGTGAGATAAAACAAAATACGACCAATCAAATTATAAAAAATGAACTTAGCCAACACCTCTTCTTCACTAATATTTACATGCCTCCTGGAAGAAGAAGCCATGATTTTTAATGATGTCTTTTCGTAAATCTTCCAGGTGTTGAAAGATTTTCTGAAAGCAGGGTCTATCCCTTTTCTGTGAATAATGCTTTTTTGAAATAGAGGAATGATTATCGAGGCTGCGTTTGCTATTGCTTCAGCAATATTTCCAGTAATATTTATCGCGTCTTTTAGATCACCTTTTTCATACAATTGCTCAAGATCATGGAGAATATCGAATGCCCTTTTTTTTAAGAAAGGCTCATTTCGACTGAACTTGACAGGATTTGAAAGATCGTCGCGGCTCTGAATAGTTTTTTCTTTTGGGTAACTCTTGATTTTGGATAATGCCGCCCTGCTATAGTCTTTATTCTGGATTTTCCATATTATCGCTTCTGCACCATTCCAGGTAACAAAAGAATTGGCTCTTAGCCTTTCTGCTTTTTCTAATGCGTTTTCAATCAACGTTTCATCATCCGCGAGCGTATCCGGAAATTTCAACTCCCATCCATTAAAAACAATCCCGGAAACTTTGTCTGTAAAAAGCAAAATATCCGGAAATTTGGTTCGCCCCGAATCAAGTTTGATTCCTACATCATTTGCAACATCCTCGAAAATCGTTCGCCCTTCGCGAATAGCCTCCTGAATCCAACTTATCAACTGTCCTGCCCAGTCTCTCTCATTTCGTTTCATAATTCAGTGTATGATACTTTACTATTGGTTCATTGAACAATCTGAGTGTAGTTTGCTCAACTTCTTTTCGTTTTATGATAGTCTCGATGCGGTCAGTGCAGAGTTTTATGTAATCGATGGGCTTAACTTTATGCAGCAATACATCTTCGTTTTTCTCGATACCGATAAACTGACGATTCTCCAGAATGGCAGATAATAAAAAACTTCCGCTGCCACACGCATTATCAAGAACAATGTCCCCAGCATTAGTATAGGTTCTGATCAGATACCTGCCTAATTCAATTGGTTTTTGAGTAGGATGCATCACAGGCCCTTCCGATTCTGCTGTTTTAATGTAAATAAAGTCATCTGTCGCTTGCTCTTCAATCCCGACAATATCATTAGGATAGCGCGTTCCGCTGCTTTTTACGTGTCGCGGTTTAAAATCCCCGTAGCTTCCCGTGTATTGATTTTTACGTACGCCTTTGTCATAGGCTTCGCCATGCGTCATTTGGGGATGATAAACAGGTTGCTTTTTATAAAAAATGCAAATGTCTTCGTGCTTTCTTAGTGGTTGTTTTTTCGCATTCAAAAAATTCGTTGATTTCGACTTTATCCAAACAATTTTGTATTTAAACAACTTTTCGTTACTCATTATCAGTTTGGCCGTGAAAAGGCCTTGTGCAGTCAATGCTATGGTACCATTTTCTTTTATCACCCTCTGGTAATGATTCCATAGTTCGTTTAAATCAATTACTGAATCCCATTTATTTTGTGTGGTACCATAGGGCAAATCGCAAAGAATCATATCGACGGATTTTTCAGGGATACCCTTCATTACCTCCAAACAATCACCCTGAATTACTTTGTTTAAATAATGTTGAATTGCTTTATTTTTCATTGTACCAAAGTTGTATCTTCAATGTGACATCATCATTTACTGGTTAATTTTTGCGTCTTATGCAAAACTACTCCCTTTACTTTCATCTGCAAAAATAGCTTGTTTTAATGATGATAAAATAGCACCTTTTATCACAGGAATCCAAAAACTGGTTATTTTTGCCATCATCAGCTTACGTACGTCAATTTAATCATCATCATTATTACCAAAATATTTAATACGAAAAAAAAATGAAGTTTTTTGGATTTACTAAAAACAACCTTTTATTAATTATTAGCCTTTTGCTGTTTACACTGCCAACAGAGGCGCAGCGGGCAAAATACGTTTTTTTCTTTATCGGCGACGGCATGGGGCTGGCCCAGGTAGCTACCACCGAAGCTATGCTGGCAGCCCGACATAACGGCGAAGGTTTTGAAAATCTTAATTTCTCTGAATTTCCGATAACGGGCATTATCACCACACACGCCGCCAATCGCCTTGTTACAGGCTCGGCAGCAGCAGGAACGGCTTTGGCTTCCGGACACAAAACCAACATCAATCGCATTGGCATGAATGGCGACGCCACTGAACCGCTGAACTCAATTGCGTATTACGCCAAAGCGCGCGGCAAAAAGGTAGGAATCATCAGCAGCGTAAGTATCGACCATGCTACACCGGCATCGTTTTATGCCCATCGTCCCGACCGCAACGATTATTATGATATTTCGCAGGATTTGGCCGCCAGCAACTTCGACTTCTTTGGTGGCGGCGGATTTGCCAAACCCAACGGTGGCGGCGATAAAAAACCATCTTCCTGGGAGCTGGCGCAAAAAGCCGGCTACACCATCACGCGCACCCGCGCGCAATTTGATACCCTCTCGCCGGCCGCCGGTAAGGCGCTGGCAGTAGCTCCCCGGCTCGGTAGCTCAAGAGCCATGCCGTATGCCATCGACCAGACTGCCGACGACATCACGTTGTCGGCATTTGTCGAAAAAGCCATCCAGATGCTCGACAACGAACGGGGATTTTTTATTATGTGCGAAGAGGGTAAAATCGACTGGGCGTGCCACTCCAACGATGCCGTGGCCATGGCCTACAATATCGAAGCGCTGGCGCAGGCCATCGAGCCGGCATTGAAATTTTATCAGCAGCATCCCGACGAAACGCTCATCGTCGTCACTGCCGACCACGAAACCGGTGGCCTCGCCCTGGGGTACGCTCTCACACGCTACGACAGCTATCTGCAGATGCTTACAGCACAAAAAGTATCTATGGAGCGCTTTGCCGCTATAGCCGATTCTACCTTTGCCATTCCAGGGCACAACCACCCCGATACCGCCATGGCGCTGGTGCTTAAATATTATAAGCTGGGTTCAGAAAATGGCATCCAGCTAACAGACCGTGAATACAAACTTTTGCAGGATGCCTATCTGGTAACCACCCAACAAATGAAAATTGATGACAAAGATGAGATGCGGTTGCGTTATGGCCACGAACATGCGCTGGCAGCTACCGCCACACGTATCCTCAACAATAAAGCCGGCCTGGCCTGGACTACCTGGTCGCACACCGCGTCGTCGGTGCCCGTTTACGCCATTGGCGCCAGCGCCGAATCTTTTAGCGGAGTTTACGACAATACCGATGTGCCCAAAAAGATAGCGCAGGCTATGGGTATTAAAATGGAAGAGAGGAAAAGCAGAGAGGAAAATAAATTGATCATTATTGACAAATAAAAAAATCCTATAAATGAAAACAAGAACCGAACACGACACCATGGGAACCATCGAAGTTCCCGCCGACAAGTACTGGGGCGCACAAACACAGCGATCTAAAGAAAACTTTAAAATCGGGCAGCCCGGCTCCATGCCCAAAGAAATCATCACCGCCTTTGGCATCCTCAAAAAGGCAGCAGCAATGGCCAACCATGAGCTGGGGGTTTTGCCTGAAGAAAAACATAAACTCATCGCCCGCGCCTGCGACGAAATCATCAGTGGCCAACTCGACGACAATTTTCCGCTGGTGATATGGCAAACCGGCTCCGGCACCCAATCCAACATGAACGTAAACGAGGTGGTGGCCAACCGCGCGCATGTGCTGCATGGTGGCACCCTCGACGATAAACAAAAGTTTATCCATCCCAACGACGACGTCAACAAATCGCAGTCGTCAAACGATACCTTCCCTACCGCCATGAGCATAGCGGCTTACACTGCCATCGTCACCGTTACCCTTCCGGGGATAAAAAAGCTGCGCGACACACTGGCCGCCAAGGCAAAGGATTTTGAAGATGTAGTAAAAACCGGACGCACACACCTGATGGATGCTACACCACTAACACTGGGCAACGAATTTTCGGGATATGTTTCGCAACTCAATCACGGCATCCGGGCACTTGAAGCTACGTTGCCACACCTGGCCGAACTGGCGCTGGGCGGCACTGCGGTAGGTACAGGATTGAATACACCCAAAGGGTATGCTGAGCTGGTAGCAAAGAAAATTGCAGAAATCAGCGGCTTGCCATTCGTAACAGCGCCCAACAAATTTGAAGCGCTTTCGGCACACGATGCCATGGTGGAAACATCGGGCGCCTTAAAAACCCTCGCGGTGAGCCTGATGCACATCGGCAACAACATCCGGCTGCTGGCTTCGGGGCCACGCTGCGGCATCAGCGAACTTATCCTTCCGGCCAACGAACCCGGCTCATCCATCATGCCCGGCAAAGTAAATCCTACCCAAAACGAAGCGCTCACCATGGTTTGTGCCCAGGTAATCGGCAACGACATGACCATTGCAGTGGCCGGCACACACGGACAGTTTCAGCTCAACGTGTTTAAGCCCGTAATGGTTGCCAACCTGCTGCAGTCGGCACGCCTGCTGGGCGATGCCTGCGTATCGTTTACCGACAACTGCGCCGTGGGAATTGAGCCACACCCTGTCAACATCCGCAAAAACCTGGAAAATTCGCTCATGCTCGTCACGGCACTCAACACACACATCGGCTACGAAAACGCTGCTAAGATTGCCAAGAAAGCCCACAGCGAAAACAAGACCCTGCGCGAAGCTGCGCTCGAATCAGGATTGGTAACCGCCGAAGATTTTGATCTGTGGGTGGATCCACGGAAAATGCTCGGAAATAAGTAAACGAAGCAGGAATTTGGCTAATGCGATGTGAAGATATTGCCACACTTTCGGACGATAGCAGATCGTTTATTGTTCCTATGAGCAATATGACTTTTCACGATTTAAAAAATCAGGCAGGCTTACGTAGTAAAATAAAAAAACTATAGACATGGATTTGCAGTATATTACAGACACAAAAGGGCAGAAAAACGCCGTTCTACTTCCCATGAAGGATTGGGAGCAGATAAAAATGGATCTTGACGAGCTGCATCGCTTAAGGAATAAAAAACAGTTTATGACTGAACTGACCCAGGCGGTTGAAGAAATGAAGCTGATTAAAGAGGGTAAAATACAAGCCCGCAACGCTGAAGAATTCGTTGATGAGCTTTAAAGTTAAAACCTTATCCGTTTTTGAACGTCAGGCAAAACGCCTGATAAAAAAATTCCCATCACTCAAAAAGGAATTACAGGAACTTATAAAAGGAGTGATGGAAAAACCCGAAAAAGGCACTTTCATTGGCCACAATTGTTATAAAATTCGCCTTGCCATTGCCAGTAAGGGAAAAGGTAAATCTAGTGGAGCAAGGGTTATTATCCATCTTGTTTTTACAGATGAAACCGTTTACCTACTTACCATTTATGATAAATCGGAAATCGAAAACCTTACTGATAAAGAAATTCTGGAACTTGTAAAGTTGATTCCATAAAAGACGACCCGATTTTCGAGGCGTTTCAATATACTTTCAAAGCATGTAGCGATTCGTTTTTGCCGTCAGCCACCTATACTAAAGATTAAGGGTGGGACTGTGAACTGCCGACTATCCCGGAATTACATTTCGATAGTGTTCAAATCGCTGCAGGATATCGTTGACGTAGTTGTAGGATTCTTCGCCACGGCAATAGCCGTAAAAGACTACCTCGTCGTTGTAATATTTTGGGTTGGATTTGTTGAGCAGGAAAAAATCCACATTGTCGTCCCACATGTTAGGATCGCGGCCATACTTTTCGGCCAGTCGGCGCGCGTCAAAAACGTGAGCAATACCGGCATTGTAGGCGGCAAGCACAAACTTGATGCGCTCATCAGGGTCGTGCACGATGTCTTTGAAACGGTCGTCGAGCATTTTTAGATATTTGATACCCGCGACGACATTCTCTGCCGGCGACGAAAGGCTATCGACACCATAGAGTTGTGCAGTTCCCGGCATAAGCTGCATGAGTCCCCGTGCACCCATCCACGAAGTAGCATCCGACTGAAACCGCGACTCCTGATAAACCAACGAGGCTACCAGGCGCCAGTCCCATCCAAGCTCACTGCTTTTCTGCTTTAGGATTTCGTCCCATTTGGAGATGCGACCGCTGCGCACCGAATGATATTGGTGGGCGTATTGCATCGAACGCGGATTAACAAAATACTTGTTGTAGATGTGCTGTGCCACGCGGCCTTTGGTAAATGTTTCGAGCCATTCGTCGAGATTTTGCTGCAGAGCATTGTCCTGCTTTTTCATGGCCCAGGCCACATTTTGCGGAAAGCTCAGCGCCGTTTCCACGTCGATGTCTGGAAAATATTTCTTGTTGACGATGGCCACATGTTCGTCGCTAACAGTATAATCTATTTCACCGCGAGCTACCATTTCTATGAGTTTTTCGTCCGACTGTGGAAATTCTACTACAACGATGCTGTCGCCCATTTCTTCCTGCAAGTTGCGCAAGCGCAGGCTGTAAGCCGAATGCCGCGGAACATACACCATTTTGCCAGCCAGATCGAGCGGATTGCGAATAAGGTGTTGCTGTACTTCGGCAACGGTGCGCATGCGTCGCCAGTTGTCGGGCAGTCGCTGCACCAGCACCTGGCGTGTTTGCAGCAAGGGCTTGCTAAAATCGACCTGGCGGGTTCGTTCACCAATTACTTTTATGCCCATGGCAATCAAATCTACCTCACCACGCTCCAAATCGTCGAGTGCTTCTTCGTAATCTTCCTTAACAACCAGCTCCAAATCCACGCCAAGATGTTTGGCGTAAGCCTCCAGCATCTCGTACTCGTAGCCCGCCGGCTCGCCACGATAGATAAAATAGTTGGACGAATTATAGTTGGTGGTGGCTATGAGTTTGCCTCTTTGCAGGATGTCGGTTAGTGAGTTGTCCTGTGTGGCAGCGAGCTTGTCAGTATCAGAAGTCGAGTCAATATCACACGAATGAGGTACCAGCATGGTTGTCAAGGCAATCAAAAAAATGATCCATTGTTTCATTTTGTGCTGTTTTTAATATTGGCCGGCAAAGATATTGCCATTTTTATAAATGGAGCCTTTTAAGGATTATTTAACATGATATGTCTGCATTCATAACGGCGCTCTATGAGAATAGATTAGGTCGTAATAACGTCATCGCGTGGTATTTAAACGGATATGAAAACCTATTTTGAAACTCAAAATGGGAGGGATATTGTAAGATAAGCGGCTACTTGTTGCGCGCCAGCTTTATAGGTGAAGAATAATAGCAGAAAACTGTTGCTGGAATGCCTATGGCATAAGACCTTTGGCAGTTCTCAGTTCTCAGTCAGCAGTCTTCAGTCCACAGTACTCAGTCGGCAGTTTTCAATCTTCGGCAGGTTTTTTATCATTACTGTCCGATTAAATTGATAATATTGGCAAAGCACGCCTCCTTTCATCCCCCCAATTATCTAACCTCTAACTTCTCCCGTCAAACTCCTTTCCTCAGACTTCCATTTTTTGCAGGATTGAGCATGCCTCCTCCAGATGATCGTCGTTGATGTCGAGGTGTGTAACCATGCGGATGTATTGTTTGCCGAAAGGCACTACCAGCATATCTTTTTCAGAAAGTTTTTTTATAAAAGTGGCTGCGGGCAAGGCATCGTTGAGGCGGAAAAGCACGATGTTGGTTTCGATGGGAAGGAGTTCATCCACAAAGGGAAGTTCTTGCACTGCGGCGCCCAGCGATTTTGCCCTGACGTGATCCTGAGCCAGTCGGCTGATATTATTTTGTAAAGCAAAGGTGCCGGCAGCAGCCAGATAGCCGGCCTGCCGCATGCCACCACCCATCATGCGGCGGAGGCGACGCGCCTGCCTTATAAAGTCGTGGCCTCCCAGCAACAGCGAACCTACCGGAGCGCCCAACCCTTTCGACAGACAAACAGAGATGGAATCGAATGCCCGGCCAAAATGAGCAGGCTCGTCGCCGGTGGCTACCAGCGCATTAAAAATACGTGCGCCATCGAGGTGCATCTTCAAGCCATTGTCGGTACATGCCCGGCGGATGCGAATTATCTCATCAAAATCCCAAATGCTTCCTCCTCCTTTGTTGCAGGTATTTTCGATAGATACAAGCCGCGTTACAGGATGATGCACGTCGATGGTGTTGATATTATCCACCACATCCTGCGCCGTAAAACGACCACGGTTTCCGGGGAGCAGCCGAACAGAACATCCCGAATGAAAAGCAATGCCACCTCCTTCGTGAATGTAAATATGCGCCGCATGATCGCAAATAACTTCGTCGCCGGGCTGGGTGTGTACTTTTATTGCAAGTTGGTTGGTCATGGTGCCCGACGGACAAAACAAAGCCGCCTCTGTATTAAAAAGTCCGGCGGCATATTCTTCAAGTTCTTTCACCGAGGGGTCTTCACCAAACACATCGTCGCCCACCGGAGCGGCAAACATGGCCTCACGCATTGCCGGCGTGGGGCGGGTTACGGTATCACTGCGCAGATCAATTCTCATAGGTTAGTTACTTTTTTTTGATACTTCGCAAAAGTAGGCTTTTATTACTTTTACCAAAAAATCTATACAAGTCTATGACATTCCACGAACTCATCCATCAGCGCGAAAGCATCCGCAGCTATGATGCGCGCCCGGTAGAAACTGAAAAGCTGCACCGAATCCTCCAGGCGGGTCGTCTGGCTCCCTCAGCGTGCAACCGACAACCATGGACATTATATTTAGTTTCAAAACCTGAAAACCTACAGAGGCTGCACCAGTGTTACAGTGGTACCTGGATGTACGATGCGCCACACATTCTGGTGGTAGCCGGCCAGCGCGATGCCGCCTGGACGCGCAAAGCTGATGGCTACAACTCGCTCGAAACAGACCTCGCCATCGCCATGGATCACATGATTCTGGCTGCCACCGCCGAAGATGTGGGCACTTGCTGGATCGCTAATTTCGATCCTGAGAAGCTCAAACAATCCGGCTTGTTTAAATCTGAAGAAATTGTGTTTGCCTTTACGCCCCTGGGCTACCCTGCCAAAGAGGCGGGAAGAGGCAATCAAAAAATCAGAAATGACCTTTCGGAGATGGTGGTTTATTTGTAAAAAAAAACGATTCCTGAAATATCAATTGCCTGTCCGTGACACTAACCGATTACCTGCTGTACGACCTGTCGAAGAGCCACACCACCCGTCTGGCGGCCAAAGCTGCCGCTGAGCCGCATATTATTGATGAACTTTGGGATATTGCCATCAGCGATGCTGAGCCTGAAAACTGGCGTGCCGCCTGGGTGATTAAAGGCATCTGGGAACAACAGCCACAGCTAATCGTGCCGTGGCACATCCAAATGATAGAAATGCTGCCTAAGCTAACCAAGGAAGGTGTGAAAAGAGAGTTTTTAAAAATCATATCTGAAACTCCGTTGCCGACAGATGAGGTGCTTTTGGGCGTATTGCTCAATACCTGTTTCCAGTGGCTGGCAACGCCCGCTGAGCCTATCGCTATAAAAATCCATAGCATGAATATCTTGCAGCAAATCAGCCACCATGTTCCTGAAATCATTCCGGAATTGTGCACCACTATTGAAGTGGCGATGCAAGAAGGTTCGGCGGGAATTGTAAACCGTGGCAGCCGCACTTTGCAGGCCTTGAGGAAGCAACGGCATTAATCCCTGCTTATGGCCAGTCATTTCCAATCAATTTTTTACCCTGGTTAGAAACCCTGAACCACCTGATGTCACGGGGCTTTTTAGCATGATATGAAAATGTGTGTGTATTCCAATCATAATTCTATTACGCGTCCGGTGCCGCTTTTAAAATAGCCGTCTGGAAATTCGCGAGCAAATCGCTGGATAGCTTTCGTGCCGGTGCAATGTCCGGGCACCACTTTTTGTACCCCTAGTTTTTTAAGCTCTGCAATAAGACCTTCAAGCTCTTCATCGCCATAATCTTCGAGATGAAAACCGCCCATCACCATGTAAACCGGCTCACCAAATCGTTTGGCTACTTTTTTTACCATCCTGTCGATGCCTGGATGACCACATCCGGCAAGCAGCACCAGGCCTTTATCGGTGCGTATCACCAGCGCCTGCTCTCGTGTCTGAAATCCCATCTCGCCAGAAAGATATATGTCGCTGCCTACCGGCCTCATTTCCTGATCGCAAACTACGTGGGCGCCGTAATTTTCGACCATTATGCGAAAGTTGCCGTCGAGCGACGAAGGCAGATAAACCTGCATGTGCGGATTGACTTCCAATACCGGGAAAATGTTGCCAGTATGATCGCCATGATAATGCGAAATTACAAGCTTGTGAATGTCGTTGAGCCGGATATTCATCGCCTGCAAGTTGTTGAAGAGAATTTCTTTTTCTGCGCCGGTATCAAACAGCAGCGTGTCGTTGCCTTTGATGACCACACAGGCAAAGCCCCAGTCGGCAATGGTGTTTGGGGCAAATTGATAATTGTCGTAAACGATTATAACCTTTGCGTGATCCTGTTGCTTGTAGGGTAACTTTGGTTCCATTCCGAAAAGGATCAAAATTAATACAATCAATATTTTCATAATAATGCAGATAAGGATTGGGTACTAAACTTTACCTTCTATGACGAAATCACTGCTTAGGGGTTACAAACTGATAGTTATTCTTTTTTTCACCACAAAGCCACCACGGCACAAAGAATAAATGTATTGTTTTTCTTATTTGTTTTCCTCTGTGTCTTCGTGCCTCGGTGGTTAT
>SABY01000229.1 GCA_009928785.1 Clostridia bacterium
GGGTCTGCTGAAAAACTCAGAATAATAATATTTCGGTGCTCTGCACCTTTGGTGGTTTCATGGGGGAAGGTAATTTCTACAAATATTACGCGGCTCTGCTGCAGTTCCAAATAAATTTCAAAAATCAAATAGAATTGAATCCTGTTGCGTGGAGCCGATTCCCTTCTATCGTCTCAGCTTAAAGATTCCCGTTTTAAAAGTAAAATACCTTTGGAAAAGATAGCTATAAGTAACTACAAATACGGCAGTAAAAGCCTTGGCAATGGTGGGCCAGAAATGCAACACTTCCACAAAAAGCTTTAACAACAAATAATTGAGCAACACCGAGCCACCCACCGACAGCGCATAACGCACCAGTTGCACGCGCCCACGCAGGATAGATGCTGTGAATGTAACATTTCGCGCAAGCAAAAATCCTGTAACAAAAGTGACGGGGAAAACAATGAGAAAAGCTGCGATGTAAGCACTTATGGCTACAAAGCCCAGGTGCAGCACCTGTTGGTGGAGCACAAAGTTGTAAACCAAAAAATAAAGGAATATGTCGAGCGCAAGGTTGGCGCCACCTGTGAGTGCGTAGCGGAAGGTTTCGGGCGGAATAAATTGCCGGAATGGCGTGTAAAACCAATCTATCATCCGCCGTATCGCAGTCCAAAACGAGGAGGGTTTTACATGCGCCGAATTATCTGTTTGCTGATTTTTCATTTTCAATTTGCAAAAATAACAGCTTTGCACCAGCCCTGCAACTACCAATGGAAAATAAAGAAAGCCCACGCTCCAACAATCGATTGGCTTGCGGTCTTTCTGGTTTTTATTTTTGCGAAAGCTAATAGCGGATTTTGATGCGTGAGCTGATGTTTTTGTCGAGCACGTCGGCCAGGGTATTGGTAGTAGTTACAGTCATCTGGTCGGCTGAACAGGCGTATTCGGTGCTGCTGGTGATGTGGCGCACAGGCGACGGAACATGGTATATGGAGGTGATGTCGATAAATTCGGCCAGGGCTTCATCGGGCATCTCGTCGCCGGCTTCTTTGGCAAGCAGGCGCAGCCATCCGGTGGTATTGGTGCGCACGAAGCTGTGGTGACGCGTTTTATAAACAGCCGGCTGCCAACAAGTTTTTTGAGCACCTGCTGCAGCATATAGAGCATGATTTAACGCGCGGCTGTCGGCGAAATCGAACGAAAGTTCCAGCACGCCATTGGAGCCATGCTTTCTCACATTTACCTGGCTAATGCCCGGCTGATAACGCAAAGTGGAAGCCATAGTGCGCGCCTCCTGCTCCAGATCGTCCATAAACGACAGATCGACGTAGCGCCCCAACAAGGTCATCAACGGGTTGCCGCCGCCGGCATCCAATCGCAGCGACACACTGCCCGACCGATCGGCTCGCACCGTTACTTCCTCTACGATATTGATGCAGCTCTGCATCAAAAGACCTATAGCAACCAAAGCTACCAGCCAACTCTTTTTCGATACTTTTTGCATTAGCAATTATATATTTTTAAAAAGGAAACTAACGACGGATGCTGACAAAGATTACCCGTACAACTCTTTTGGGGAAGTTATGTATCAATAGTTGTAACGCCGTCCTCAACACAAACAAACCTCGCTGCGTCGCTACCGTATCACATCTTCAAAAGATACTCCGGCAATATTACCGGCAATTTGCAGCAGCTCATCAAAGCTGGCGAGTTCGTCGTGGCTGGTGGCATAGTAAAGCGCTTTGGCAAAATCGACCAGGGTGGCGGTGACGGGATAACGCAGATATTTCACTTTAAGGTTGGTTTCGCTAATGCGGATGCGATCCAATGCGTCGGCATCTTTGAGCAGCGCTGTAATTTTATAATACGGATGCTGAGGACTTATTTCGTGACGCACCGAGTGGTTGGCCACCGCCACTTTGATGGCACGCAAACCTTCGGCATCCACGCCCTGCAGCGAAAAAAAATCACGAAAAAGCGGAAGTTTTGTTTTGGCAGCCCATGCGCCATGTTCGGTGCAGTAGCCATCGTGCCGCCGCGCCATGTCGTGCACATAGGCGGCACACCATGCAGGCAGTATCTCGCCATCCAGCGCCATACGCTGCCCAATGTTGATCACATGCAGCATCACACGGTAAGTATGATTGATGCCGTGCAACGTACTCTGATGATCGAAGTAGCTGCTGCGAAGCGCAAACTGCTGATGGTGGACGACGGGCATGGCTTTAATAACTTTTGGGGCAAAAATAAGCATTATCGCATTGCAACCGCCGCTACTTCATACCCCGCGCGTAAATGGCAATGATGATGATAATGAATGAGGCGATGGCTATATTTATCCAGTCGTAGGTGTGCAAAACAAAAACAAGTGTGCCAATAATGGCGATTTGCGCAGGCACAAAATACCAGATGCCGGCACGACGCTGGCGCCACAAAAGGATCAACCCAAATAATGATATTGCGAAAAGCGCCACAGCGCCGGCATTTGCAGCAACTGATAGCGTAGGTGAGATATAAATCTGCTTGTAGTATTGCTGCAAGATGTTGTGGACGATGTCGGGATAGAAAAGCCCCGCCACCATCAACACCAGCATCAGCCCGTTGTAAACAAACGAGAATATCAATAGGATAGCCAATCCCAGCGGAAGCGATTTTTTGCCAACCTTTTTCTTTGCCGACTGTGGCGTCGGGCTTTCGGTTTGGATGCGCTCTTTTTCCATTTTATGCAAAATGTTTTTATTAAACAAATGAAGGATAAAACCGATAATACAAAAAGATGAAAAGTGCCGTGATGATGCCGTCGAGGAAAGGGAATGGAAAGCCATGAATGTAGAACAGCGGCATGACGAGAATCATCACCTGAGAAGCGGAGTAGATGTGAAAGCCGGCTTTGCGCAATCGCCACATCATGCCCACGCCTATGAGCGACAGGAAATAAAACACCGCTCCGGCCAGGAAAAAGTTGCGCCCGGCGCTAAAATAGAGTTCCATGGCCGGCATATTAAACCCCATTTCTTCAATCATCGGCTGGAGCTGGTGATAGGCCGTAAAAACCATGAAAAAGGAGAAGCTGCCCATCGTGCCGCCGATGTAACTCAAAATACAAAGAATGGTAAGCAGTTGCGGGCGAACCGGGGTAGGTGCGGAAGTTTGCGGATATTCGGTCATGTTCGACAGTGTGAATTAAGCCGCAAAACTATACAATTTCCGTGCAGGAGGCAGCCTTCAGTTGGCAGTCCTCAGTGGGCAGTCCTCAGTGGGCAGGCTTTCAGGTCTAAAGTTTCTTACACCAGTCACAAGGCTGTGCCTGCTATTTTTTCAGCGTTGAAAAACAGGTAGAGCCT
>SABY01000230.1 GCA_009928785.1 Clostridia bacterium
CTAAAAATCCGGAAAACGAAACCAACTGATCAGCTGGATGAAAATGGCTATGACGTTCCGGTTGCGTTTCCGGACGACCTCACAGGAGAATATCTCGAACAGTTGATTCTCTCGTTGCCTGAGGGCTATCGCACTGTATTTTTGCTTGTCGAAGTTGAGGGTTACAGCCACCGCGAGACGGGTGAATTGCTGGGAATTTCGGAGGGCGGATCGAAATCGCAGCTCTCCAGAGCAAAAAAGTTATTGCGCAAAAAAATAGAAAAGATCAACGCGATATGAAACAGGCAGCAGGAAATAAACGTAAGCTTTCCGATCGCTTGCCGCAGCACAAACCCAACAGCGGCGTGTGGACGGGCATCGAAGAGGCGCTGGCCGGAAAGGCTGCCGGCGGCTTGCATGGCAAACTTCCGCTGCATCGACCCGATGCGGGTCTGTGGACAAAAATCAGTCAAAGCCTTCCGCAGCCCTGGTACGCAACGCACCGAAATTATTTGTGGGTCTTGGCGATGGCTCTTTTGCTGCTGCCGGGCTGGTTATTCAACTTTGCGCTTCGGCCCAACCCACAAGAAATCAATTCGACAACATCGCCAGCATTAGAATTGATTGTCGAGAAAAAGGAGCCGCAGCATTATGCGCCAGAACCTTCCGATGGTCTTCCAATCAACGAGAAGTCTTTAGATTCTCCTATTATTAACGAAAGTGAAAACAATACACCTGCGAAGCTTCATCCGGAAAAAACGCCAGACATTGTGAAAAATGCTCCTGCTGCGGATACTGATCAGCCGCAATCCGGCACCAGCCAGCCATCAAATCCATATCTTGAAAATCACACATTGGATAGCCCGACAGAAAATCAAATAGCGTTGACCATTTTGCCAGCAATAAATCACTTCGGCCTTCCGGCAAAAAATGACAATTTCCATCGTCCGGTAATCCGTCATCAAAACGGATACAAATCTGTCGCCCCGCACGATAAGCTGTTTTATGAAATAGGTTTGTACTTACAGCCCACACTGATCCGGAATATTTCAACCGTCAACGAGGAGTGGAACTATAGCACCGCCGCAGGAATTTCGGTGGCATTGCATTTCGACAATCTGATACTGGAATCGGGTGTGAGTTACCGCGAACTGGCTTTCGACGACAAGATTGCCTGGGATTATTACCATTTTGAATTTGTGGGCACACTCATTAATACCGAACATTATGTGGTTGAAAATTACATCAGCGAGCTGGGCGACAGCCTGGTGCGGCGGGTTTATCAGATCGAAATAGTGGATGTGTATGATTCGTTGTATGTGGAAGAAGAAAAAAACGACCGGATAAAACTCTCGGCCATCAATGTGCCGCTAACGGTGGGATACCGCCTGCGCGACAATGGCAACTTTTATTTCGATCTGAAAACCGGTCTGGATATGATGGTGGTTACCGGAAAAGTGGTGCCCGGCAAACCCGGCAGCCCCGACGACATCAAATACTTCGAAACCCAAAACAACCTGATGGATAAATACAATGTGAAATGGAAATATCACCTGGCGCTGGGCGTGGGATACCGGGCAGGACGATCACTTGCCGTGCATGCCGAGCCTTCGCTGTGGTGGTATCCCGAAGGAATCCGCAACAGCCGAGACCAAAGCACCAAAAATCCATTTGAAATCGGATTGAAATTGGGAGTAAGGTGGACCTTTTAAAAAAGAATATTCAATATCATTTTTAATAACTAAAAAATAATTTAAACATGAAACGTCAAATTCTCATTACTTTAACATTTGTGCTAATGGCAATTTTCTCTTTCGCACAAACCACCACCTACGATGATGTAGGGGTGATCGTGAACGACAACAGCCCGGCATCGCTCGCCATCGGAGAATATTTTATGCAGGCGCGCAACATCCCGCCGCAAAACATCATTCACATCCAAACCCTCACCGATGAAGTAATCGATACCACCGAATTTCGCAACATCCAGTACCAGATCAAAAATTACATCCTGCAAAATCAGCTTCAGGACCAACTGCATTATCTCGTCACCACCAAGGGCGTCCCTTTTAATATTGTGGTGGACAGCTGCAGCATTGGTCCCCCACATTCCTGGTCAAAATGCTCCACGGTGGAATCGGAGTTGACCTTGCTCCTTAGCGCCGACAGCACACGCATTATTCAAATTGGACATGTTCAAAACGCTTGGTATAAAAGTACAACGCACATCGAAGATGCTGACAGCGACCTATTGTTGGTTTCGCGGCTCGACGGAAACACGCTCGCCGACGTTTATGCACTGATCGATCGTAGCGGCTCGGGTTCGTACGTGGATAAAGAATTGGGGCAATTTGTTTTCGACATCAGCTATCCCCGCGACAGCACCATTGCCAATCTCTTTGTCAACATGATGTTACCCGCCATCGACACGCTAACCAGCCGGGGTTGGAATGCTTTTTTACACAGCGATTCCATAGTACCCACGGAGCTTAATCATGTGATTAGCTATATAGGATTTATCCAAAAGCTTGTTCAGGAGCCGCTTAACTTTTCCTGGGAGAAAGGTTCGTTTGCCGAATTGATCGTTCCGGCGCCGGATTTTACTTTTTATGATAGCCTCAATTACAGTAATGCCATGCAATTGTCGACGATGATCGGCGAAGGATGTACCGCTGGTGCGGGATATATACACGCAACCTTTGCATCCCTGATAATGAATTGGGCTGTGTTTTTCGACCGCTACACGCTGCAGCAGGAACATCCGTACAACCTGGCCGAGAGTTACTACATGGCAACAAAAACACTTTCGTGGATGAACCTTTTGGTTGGCGACCCCAAAACCACCATCACCACACAGGGTGGCAGCTCGGTAGAAAACCCGGCTACATCTGCTACATTTCGCCTCTACCCCAATCCGGCAAAAGGCTTTGTAAATATCGGCATAAACAACCCGGCAACTTCCGAAATATCCATTTCAATCATCGACCAGATGGGCCAGGTGTGCCTGCTTCACGAAACGCCACTCACAGCGGGACGAAACGATGTTAAACTCGACATCAACCAATTGGATGCCGGCCTGTACGTTTTGCAAATCGAAGATCGGAAAAATCTTACCCGGCAAGTACAAAAACTAATGGTGGGAAGATAGGCGCAAAACATACTTGAATCCATACCATTCCTGCCCGTAAAACATAGCGGCTCAAATAGTCAGGCAGCTTCTTGTTTTAGCTTATCGGAGCTTACTCCACGATGAATTTACCGGAGCTTACATGATCATCGGTTTTCAGGGTGTAAAAGTAAACTCCCGAAGCCCAGTTGCTTGTCGAAATTGAAATT
>SABY01000231.1 GCA_009928785.1 Clostridia bacterium
ATAAATTACAGTGAGCGCAGCGAACTAAATTACGCAAAGCAAATTACATCCGAGCGCAGCGAGGATAAATTACAGTGAGCGCAGCGAACTAAATTACGCGAAGCAAATTACATCCGAGCAAAGCGAGGATAAATTACGGCGAGCAAAGCGAGCCAAATTACGCAAAGCAAATTACATCCGAGCAAAGCGAGGATAAATTACAGTGAGCGCAGCGAACTAAATTACGCAAAGCAAATTACATCCGAGCGCAGCGAGGATAAATAACTTAAAAGCATGAACCTTACAAAACTAGCATTAAGCAACACGCGCATCACCATCATCACCTTTCTGATTGTTGGTATCATCGGCATCTTCAACTACTTCCAACTGGAGCGCGACAGTATGCCGCCCTACACCATCCGCCTGGCCACGGTGGTTACGCAATATCCGGGCGCCGATCCACTGGAAGTGGAAGCACTGGTAACCGATCCACTCGAGGAGGTAATACGCGAGATGGCCGAAATAAAAACCATCGGCAGCGAATCGCGTGCAGGGCTATCCGTTATTACCGTTGAGCTTGTAGTGCAGGTGACTGGCAAAGAACTTCAGCCGGTGTGGGAAAACCTGCGTAATAAGGTGGAAGACCTCAAACCGCGACTCCCGCAGGGTATTTATGGCCCGGTGGTAAAAGATGAAGACATCGGCACGGTGTTCGGCATCATCCTGGGCGTAACCGGCGATGGCGTACCCTACAACGAGTTGGAAGATTACGCCAAAGAGGTGCGCGATGAACTGCTCCTGCTGCCCGATGCAGCAAAAATAAAATACGGAGGCGTGCAGGACGAACGCATTTTTATCGAATTTGACGACAATCAACTCTCGCGCTATGGCCTGAATGCAATACAACTAAAAAACATTCTTTCGGCCACCAACATTCTTTTTCCGGGAGGCGAAATCAATGTGGGACGTCAACGCATAGAGCTTAAACCCTCAGGGAATTTCGAGACGCTGGAAGACCTGAAAAAAATCCTGATACCCACCTCGTCGGGAGCCGTCGTATTTCTCGAAGATATCACTACCCGTATTTACCGCGACTATGTGTCGCCACGCGAAAAGATTGTAAAAATCAACGGACAGCCAGCCATTGCGCTTTTTATCTCGTTGAAAGACGGAGCCAACATCGTGCGCCTGGGCCAGCAGGTTGACGAAGCCATTCCGCGCATCAACAGCAACCTTCCGATAGGCGTGCAGGTGGTGCGTTCGGCCTCTCAGGATCAGGTGGTGGATCGGCAGGTCACCGATTTTCTGAAAAATCTGGTACAGAGTATTGTTATTGTGCTTGCGGTGATGCTTTTCTTTCTGGGTTTCCGCACCGGCTCGCTGGTGGCAGCGCTGCTCCCCATGGTTATTCTTTTTACCTTCTTTTTTCTGGGGGTGCTCAATTTGGGATTAAATAAAGTATCGCTGGCAGCGCTTATCATTTCGCTGGGTTTGCTGGTGGATAACGGAATTGTGATGTCAGAATCCATCCTGGTGAGCATGGAAAAAGGTATGGGAAAGGTGGAAGCTATGATATACTCCTGCAAAGTTCTGCTGGTTCCACTGCTCATCTCCACACTTACTACTGCGTCGGCATTTTTGCCTTTCGCACTGGCCGAAACGCCGATGGGCGAAATTTCGTCGCCCCTGTTTTGGGTAGTGAGCCTAACGCTTCTTAGCTCCTGGTTTCTGGCCTTTACCTTTATACCCTTGCTGGCCATGCTCATTGTAAAAGACGATCCCAATAAAATGAAGAAAAAAGAAAATGCTGTGGATCGGAATATGAGAAACCTAAACTTATGGTACAACGGCGTGCTGTTTCGCGTATTAAAAAAGCCTTATCTTTTTCTGGGATTGATTGCCGCATTGTTTGTAGCCGCACTGCTTTCCATGCAATTGCTGCCATTTAAGCTGGTACCCGACAGCGACCGCAACCTGGTAACTGTGGACATAAAGTTTCCGCAGGGAACGCAGATAAAATATACCGAACAGGCCGTAACAGCTATTGGCGATTTTATCCTGGATAATCTTCTTGTGAACCCCGAAAAAACTGATAAACCCGGTGTGTTGGATTTCTCCTCATTTATTGGCGAAGGCCCCGAACCATACGATTTAGGATATTTTAAAAATGAAGCCAACTCCAACTATGCGCATATACTGCTCAACACCACCGGCGACCGCGACAACGATTACATTATTGCCAGGGTGGACAGCTTTTGTGTCAACCACATCCCCGATGCCGACATTCGTGTAAACCGGCTTACGGGTGCCGGAGCCTCAGGTACGCCGGTAGAAATACGCATCTCGGGCAACGACCCCGAACAGTTGGCGGCTATAGCCGAAAAAGTGAAAACAAAACTGGTGACCACCGAGGGAGCCAAAAACATTACCGACGACTGGGGTCCGAAAACCAAAAAACTGATTGTGGACATCGACCCTTTTAAAGCCAAACGCGCCGGCCTCACCAACATGGAGATAGCTATAGCGCTTAATGCCGGCCTATCGGGTATGAAGATCGACGACTTCCGCGAAACCGACGAGCGCATCCCCATTTTTATGAAAAGTGGCAATACCGATGCGCACGACATTGCCTCGGTAGCGGCCTACAATATCTATTCGGCGGCCACCGGAAAAAATGTAACGCTGTCGCAGGTAGCTGATGTGCGCATCGACTGGCAGTTTGCCAAATACATACGCAAAGACCTTGCACGTACCATGACCGTTGGCGCTTATCTGCAGCCGGGCTACAATGCAGCGGATATTTTTGACGACATCGGCCCGTGGATGAAAGAGCAAAAAGCCTCCTGGGATTATGGCTATGACTACGAATTTGGCGGCGAAGACGAGGATACCAATGAAAACCTCGGCGCCATATTTTCGCGCCTGCCACTGGCGTTTTTCCTTATCGTTATTTTGCTGGTACTCCAGTTCAACTCCATTCGCAAAGCCACAATTATTATTCTGGCCATTCCGCTGGGTATGATCGGAGCGATAGCCGGCTGGTTTATTGGCGGCTCGTTTGTGAGTTTCTTTGGCGTGCTGGGTATTATTGCTCTGGCCGGCATCGTGGTAAACAACGCCATAATCCTTATCGACCGTATTGATGTGGAGATAGCCGAAAATGCTGAAGTGGACCGGCGCGACGCCATCCTTTTGGCGGCGCATAACCGGTTCAGGCCCATTTTGCTCACCACCCTCACCACCTCACTGGGCATGCTACCGCTACTCTTTGGCGGCGGGCTGCTTTGGGAACCACTCACACTGGCCATCATTTTCGGGCTTTTCTTTGC
>SABY01000092.1 GCA_009928785.1 Clostridia bacterium
AAGATGATGAAAGCCCATCGGCAGATCATCAATTCCAGCAACAAAGCCAATATTTGTTATATCAGGAGAGGAAGAAACCGGAATGGCTGTTCCATTGCCCAAACCAGGGTCAGTATTAATGAAGTATTCTGCTTTTACAATATTCTGTGGTAAGGCATAGGCCGGCTCAACATAAAATGACCTGACATTTGTTAAGCTCCAAACATTTTCATCATCCCTGGCACGTACATATAAATGATTAAATCCATCATTCATTAAGGATATGTCTATGCTGAAGATCAGGCTTTCAATTACCGGGGAAGGGGTAATTGTAAGCGAAGTAGCATTTCCAAATCCG
Source organism: Clostridia bacterium (assembly GCA_009928785.1). Taxonomy (GTDB): domain Bacteria; phylum Bacteroidota; class Bacteroidia; order Bacteroidales; family 4484-276; genus SABY01. Next base: position 338 of record SABY01000092.1, read on the forward strand.
GGATCCTCATTGAGGAAGTATTCAATTTGTTCAATTACTGATTCCACTTGAGTAAACTCAGTTGAAATGTAGTTGTTTTTCGTCATTGAAAATCCATGCAAATAATCGAAAATTGTAAGGGTTACATCAAAATTCCCTGAACTGTAGTAAGTATGTGTTGGATGTTGCTCGTTACTAAAAATTCCATCTCCAAAATCCCACAACCATCCTGTTACAGATGAATTAGTAGCTGTTGACTGGTCTGTAAATGTAACTGTAAACGGCACATCTCCTGCCTGCTGGTTAACAGAAAATTCAACATTAAAATTACAAACAACTGCATTTTCTCCACCCCAATAAATTTTACCCTTTTCAAAAAAAACCGTGAGATAATCATTGTTATTTGCATCAGGATACTCGCTCGTAGCAGGTAAGCCAACAGCACTATTAACATTATCAATTTCAAGCCATTTTTGCCAAATCCCTTCTCCCATCCAAAAAGCCTCCTCATCCTCCCCATCATGAAAGATTGCGCCATTACTTAGTTTCTGCTTGTAATAATCAAGTTCATGCCAATCAGAAACAACCGGTTCTAAAGGGAGTCCGGCCAATTCCGGATTGAACGCATTTTTAAATCTTTCTGAAATATTTCCAGGAAGCGGGGAATAATCAAAACCTACCATCGACTGATAAGCAGCCAGAATATCAAGTTTTCCTGCTCCCCAGTATTTACGGTCTTCCGGAGTAAGTGTGTTATCACCTTGCCAATTTTCATTGGGTATCGCTGCTGCCGAATTTTGCAAAATTTCTTTTACCTGGGCAGCAGTTAATTGCGGAAAATTTTCCATTAATAATGCAATTGAGCCAGTTACATGAGGTGCCGCCATACTTGTGCCAGCATAGCCATTCCAAGCATCATTTGAAGCATTTGATGCCGACCAAATACGTGCCTGATTGCCCTCGTAGCTCCCACCGGGTGCAGCAATATCAGGTTTGCTTACAACATCGGCACCGTCAACACGGGATGGTCCCAAACTACTATATGATGCCCAATCACCTCCAAATTGATTTTTTTGCGAAGCAGATACTGTAATTACTTCAGAGCAATAACCAGGCATTGTAATGGTTTGATAGTTATCCCCATCAATGAACCCTCCAATATCGATGAGATTATTGTGGTATGCATCGAAAACACCGCCGTTGTTTTCATTAGGATAAAGTCTTATTCGATATGTACCTTGTGAAAAAGAAGGATCCATAGATCCATATTCAATAAATATAACTCGTGATTCTGAATTATTACCCTGATTATCTGTATGTGCGGGATTAAAGTTTGAACTCGAATTTGTAATCATGATGTAATCATCTGAGCCAAAATTATAGTTAACATGACTCCCAACAGCACCAAACGGCACGATCTCGCTCCAATCAGGGGACAGCCAGTCGTTATCACTAACTTGTACATCAAATTGACTATTATGCCATATTTCAACACTGGTTGTGTTGTCGTCTTCGTCATTTATGACAAATTCAAATTCAATAAACTCTCCGTTTTGATTAGGCACATTGCCCTCAAAATGATTAAACCTGTTTGTTGAGCTTGAATTATTTCCTGCAGATTTTACAAAGATTACATTATTTTCAATTAATGCTCCCAATGCCTGATCCAAAACGGTTGTACCGTCCCTTGGTCCAAATGCACTGCCGGCACTATAGTTTATTACCAAAGGTGTTCCATTTGCAGTATTAATTAGATCCTGAACATTTGTTAGCAAATCGTTGCTTGATCCAAGTGGATACCATATCAAATCGGAATCGTAGGAAATCCCTCTGTTAAAAGAATTTTGATCCCCTCTTCCTGCTGCAATTCCAGCAACATGACTTCCATGATGGTGAGGATTTGAATTAACATATTGCTGAAACCGGGAATTTCCTGCCTCATCTTGAAAAGTAATATGGTCCCTATTTGGCATCCCGTCAATAATACCGATTATCACATTACGGCCTGTAATACAATCAGTTATTTCATTTCCTCCACAATCCCATGTTGCAGTTGCATTAATATCATTGCTGCTTTCTTCCAATTCGAGGCTCATTAAATATGAAGGCTCAATAAACAAAACACCCTCCATTTCAGCGACTTCTTTCAAATCTTTCAATTTTATCTCGCCAAGCAAGTAATCATAATTTGTTCCGCTGATATCTAATGTTTTTACCACTAAAGATTGGTCAATTTCTGTATTGCTTCTTGTTTTAATGATTACCTGCAGTGTTGGTTCATCATTTTCAATATCCAATGCAATTTTCTGCGCTGTTGATTTCAGATAGCTCAAATATTGCGCTTTATCCTCTTCACTGCGCGAGGTACCCAAATAATCCATTGTTTGGATAACCGGCGCAACTAAAGCATAATGCAGGCGCTGGTCAGCCTTATCACCAATTTCAGAACGTATGTTTCTTAATTGTGCAAAACATTGTATTGATACAAAAAACGATAACAAGAGCCAAGCGAAAAACTTTGTGTTTAGTTTCATAATTACCTCCTGATTTTAAAGGTTAATTTTTAAAATCCCGGATTTAATTACGCGATTTCACATTCATTTCCACTTCTATTTGTTGATTAACATTATCTACCCCCATTTGCAAAAAGTAAATTGTGGGTATTGCAGGTACGCCAGACAGAATGTAAGGAAAATCCCCTCCAAACATGCCGCAGTCAACTCCGTTTACTCCTGCGCCAATAGCGGGTGAATTTGGTTTCAGTTGCCATTTACCATCAGTAGAACCCATGCCAATAAATACATCCAGCATACCCACATATTGCTGATTTCCGTATTGATCGCCAAATTGATTATCATTTGCAATGTTATGAAACCAGGTGGTATTTGTTTTCGTAAAATCACCGGCCCGTAAAATGTTATTATTAAATGAACAATTATTCACGACTGCATGACCAAAAATCACATTGTTTTCAACAACACCACTGAATCCGCTATTCAATTCTAAGGCTTTTTTTGTATGGTAAATTGAGTGAACCTGCAGATAATTGTTTTTAATTATCACATTGTTAATTCCACTCTGCAATGCTGTAATACAGTTGCCAATGTATTGGCTATTATGACTACTGGTGCTTGAGTTGTTATTTATAATAAAATTGTTTCGGATAATTATGTTATTTATATTGTTAGTATTTAAACGCACAGCATGACTGTTAGTAGAAGAAATGTAAATATAATTGCGCTCGATAACAATTTCAGAAGTATTCACAATAATATTAGTAATTGAGCATCCCGAGATCCTGGATCCTTGACTGCCTTCATTGAAAGTTATAGTACCAACATTTGAGGTGTTGAAGTCTGCCTGTGTATTTGGGTTTTCGTTGTGCAAATAGCCAGCGCCAATAATCGTAAGTTTTTTTGTTGCAATCAGATTACCATAAGAACCTGAGGAGGCTTCGAGGTAGAGTGTATCACCTGGTTGAACAATTATGTTACCATAGAGTTCAGCATCATGTGCTTCCTGCAGTAAACTGAAGTCAGCGTCTGTTCCAGGGCGGTTGTTTAAACGCCACACAGTGGCATTGGTTGTAATGGCAAACGCCATCATTGCTGTTGCAAAAAGTAAAATCTGTTTCATGTCAATTAAGTATTTAATGAATAAAAAAAATGAACTTCGTTTTCCCCTACTTGTAAGGCTTGTAGGATTTCGCCCCTGCTTTGTTGGCCTGTGCAGGGCAGGCTTCATTGCATGATTTTTTGATCGAAATTCAACCTGTTAATAAGGTTTAATGTTGATAGCCGGGGTCTTTTTTCCTACTAAGGTTTTTTTTGGGTGATAAGGTTTTCCTTCTCCGAAATGCAAAAACCTTATCCCTTTCCTCAAGCTTCATAGAAAAACGCCACCCTGAAACTGGTTTGACCTTATTACCTTATCAGGCCGGGCTGAACCGCTTCTGCTGATAGCCATCCGATGAATTGTTGAGCCGGGGGAAATGGGTACTGAACCTTTGCTCATCTGCCCGGCTGTATTCATCGGATGGCTACCTTAGGAGCAGTGGTAAAAAGTAAAGGTGTATTTCATAGCATTTAAATATTTGATGAATTAAAAAATGAATTTCTCCTACTCGTAAGGCTTTTCTGCCTGTGCGACAGACAGGTCGGGATGCGCCCCTGCTTTGTTGGCCTGTGCAGGGCATGCCCGGCGGGTTCAGGTTTTTCAAGCTGATGTTCTTCGCCCAAATGCGAAAGAAGGGCGTTGTTGATTTTGTCGTCAACTATGAATATAGTGTCGTGGCTGTTTTGCAAGCCATACACCGGGTGCGAAATCTCTTGATTTGGGTCTTTTGCAATTTTGATTTTGGGGAAGGTAGGTTTGAGTTTGGGAAAGGTAGGTTCGAGTTTGGGGGAGGTAGGTCTGATTTTGGAGGAGGTAGGTTTGGGTTTGGGGGAAGTAGTTTTGAGTTTGGGGGAGCTAGATTTGAGTTTGGGGGAGTTAGGTTTGATTTTCTTAAAGCTCTCGCTCTTAGAGTCAACACACCACCATTGTAGTGTCTGGCTCCACCTGGTGCCGATACGCTGGGTGCTTTGCTTCAGTTGCCCATCGAAACCGAACCTGATTCCGAATCTGATTGCATCGCGATGACGGATTTTTTTTAGGGTGTCCATCGCAGGTAATTTATTTTTGGCAAACATATGAAAGAAATTGTTACCACCAACGAAAATCCTGAGAAAATTACTCAAATTCAATTCTCCACTTTGAGTCTGGGGTTTTTTACTACTTTTACGCATTGGGAAAATGTTTCTGTTTTTAGATTCAAAGAAGTTGTTTATCAATGAGATGACCTAAACATTCTTCCTCATTTTGTTTTAATAATGCAATTTAAGTTTTAGTAAAATTTAACATGAAAAAAGACAAGGGATACATTCATTTGTACACCGGCAACGGAAAAGGAAAAACTACGGCAGCGATAGGTTTGGCGATAAGGGCGGCGGGAGCTGGCAAACGAGTTTTCATCGCGCAATTTGTAAAAGGCATGCACTATTCCGAGTTGGATGCCTTAAAACGATTTCCTGAAATTGAAATCAGGCAATACGGGTTGGATTGTTTTATAAAAAACGAACCTACCCAAAAAGACATCGATGCAGCCCGGGCCGGACTTGCAGAGGTTGTTAAGGTTATGGCCGAAAACCGTTTTGATATCCTTATCCTGGACGAAATTTGTATTGCGCTCTACTATCATCTTTTTGAAGAGGAGGAAATTATAGATCTGCTCAAAACCAAGCCTGAAGAGATGGAAGTTGTTTTGACCGGACGCTATGCGCCGGACGCCCTTTTTGAGATTGCCGATTTGGTTACCGAAATGAAAGAGATAAAGCACTATTATAATAATGGTGTAGCGGCCAGAGAGGGGATAGAATTTTAGCCGGCAAAATTTATTTCAGATGAAACTATTCAGCCCATCCGAAAAGCAAGATTCACTCGACGTTCTTAATTATCACATCAAGGTTTGCACCAGATGTGGCTTGTCGGCTACGCGTAAGCACGCGCTCACCGGTGAAGGAAACATCGGAGCCGGGCTTCTTTTCGTAGCGCTCTCGCCCGGCGCTAAAGAAGATGCCCAAAACAGGATGTTCATTGGTCCTTCCGGCCAGGTTTTTAATAATTTGCTGCACAAAGCCGGCATTGAAAGAAAATCGGTTTTTATGACAAATCTGGTGAAATGTATTTTGCCACGAAACCGCAAACCCGTGCCAACTGAAATTGAATCGTGCAGCGCTTTTTTGGAGGATGAAATTGCCATTATTCAACCCCGGGTACTTGTTCCCCTGGGCTATTATGCCACCAACGCAATCATAGCAAAATACCACCCTGACTCTTCCGGACAAGAGATGATTTTTAAAAATATAAATGGCCGACTATTGGATTTGGGAGAAATAAAAATATTTCCGCTCACACATCCCTCGGCATTGCTTTATAATCCATCCTTTGAAGCTAGCACTTTAGAGAGTTACAAAAAGCTAAAATCATTGTTGTGATGCCACCAAATGATGCTTGCCGAAAGAAAATTTTCATACTTTTGCACCCTCATTTTTGCAGGTAATGATTGTGATGCCTGACAATCAATTATCTGCATGTCAAAAAACGATGTAATAACCCGGGTGAAGAGGCAGCATCCACAACAATTATTTTTTTAATGGATAACGAACAAGAGAAGTTAAACCAGGAATCTCCGGAAGAGAATCTGACTTCGGCAGCCGCCGCCGGCAGCACAGCCGGTGATCAGGTGCAACCCGAGGACGTTCAGCCCGAAGATGCCATCACACAAGAGGAAGCCGAAGCGCAGGCCGAAGCGCAAATTCGTAAAGAACAAGCCGAAGAAATGGCTGCTGAAATGCTTACCGATGCTGCCGAGGCTGAGCCGCCTCATCCCGAGCCAGCCGATGAAGCCCAAGAGCCTGCCGTAGAACCTGTAATGCCTGCCGAAGATGAACCTAAAGGCAAGCCCAAAGGTGAACAGCATGCCGCTCCTGCCGATCCCGACGATTTCGACTGGGACGCCGCTGGCAAACACCAGGACAACTACACGGCCTCAGAACGTGGAAAACTCGAGGAGCTTTACAACGAGACTTTTAGCTCTATCGCCGAACACGAAGTAGTTACAGGCACTATCGCCGCACTCAACGACCGCGAAGCTGTGGTAAACATCAACTTCAAATCGGATGGTGTAATCCCGCGCTCCGAGCTGCGCTACAACCCCGAACTGAAAGTTGGCGACCCGCTGGAGGTGTATGTGGAAAGTCAGGAAGACCAAACCGGGCAGTTGATTCTTTCGCACAAAAAAGCACGGATACTCAAATCATGGGAACGCGTCAATCAGGCTTTCGAAACCGAAGAAGTGATAAAAGGTCACGTGAAGAGCCGCACCAAAGGCGGTTTGATTGTCGACGTTTTCGGCATCGAGGCTTTCCTGCCCGGCTCACAAATAGATGTGAAACCCATCCGCGACTATGATATCTATGTAGATAAAGTAATGGAGTTTAAAGTGGTGAAAATAAATCACGAGTACAAAAACGTGGTTGTTTCGCACAAAGCACTTATCGAACGCGAACTCGAACAGCAAAAAGCCGAGATCATCGCCAAGCTCGAGAAAGGTCAGGTGCTCGAAGGTACCGTCAAAAACATCACCTCCTATGGCGTTTTCGTCGATTTGGGTGGCGTCGACGGTTTGGTGCATATCACTGACCTCTCATGGGGACGTATCAACCACCCCGAAGAAATCGTGGAACTCGACCAGAAAATAAAAGTGGTTATCCTTGATTTTGACGAAAGCAAAAAGCGTATTGCCTTAGGCCTTAAGCAGCTTACCCCGCACCCGTGGGATGCGCTGGATCCTGAGATGAAAGTAGGCGACAAAGTGAAAGGTAAAGTTGTGGTGATAGCCGATTACGGCGCCTTTGTAGAGATAGCTCCGGGAGTAGAAGGATTGATTCACGTTTCGGAAATGTCGTGGTCGCAGCATTTGCGTACCGCTCAGGACTTCCTGAAAGTGGGCGATGAAGTAGAAGCCGTCATCCTTACCCTCGATCGCGAAGAGCGCAAAATGTCGCTCGGCATGAAGCAACTTATCCCCGATCCATGGGAAAATATCAAAGGACGCTACCCTGTTTCTTCCAAGCATACCGCTGTGGTGCGCAACTTCACCAACTTCGGAATATTTGTAGAACTCGAAGAGGGCGTAGATGGATTGATTCATATCTCCGACCTCTCGTGGTCGAAAAAAATAAAGCATCCTGCCGAGTTTACAAAGGTTGGCGAAGCCATCGAAGTGGTGGTGTTGGATGTTGATGAAGAAAACCGCCGCCTGAGCCTGGGCCACAAACAACTCGAAGAGAACCCATGGGATGTGTTCGAGACTGTTTTCACCGTTGGCTCTATCCACAAAGGAACCATTGCTACGGCTACCGACAAAGGCATGGTGGTAACGTTGCCTTATGGTGTAGAAGGATTTGCTCCCACACGCCATTTGCAAAAAGAAAACAACACCATGGCCAAAGTTGACGAATCGCTCGACTTTAAAGTTATCGAGTTTTCTAAAGAAAACAAAAAGATCATCCTGTCGCACAGCCGCGTGTTCCAGGATGTGCTCTCGGCCGAGAAATCCAAAGATGATAAAGAACAGAAAGCCCAGGCACGTTCGGCCAAGCAGACTGTAAAAAAGATCAAGGATAACCTCGAGAGAACTACCCTGGGCGACATCAGCGAACTTGCCGAGTTGAAAGTGGAGATGGAGCAGGAAGCGCGTGAAAAGTTGGAAACGCGTGCCCGCAAGCAAGAAAAGAAGGAGAAAGAGCAGGAGAAGAGCCTGGCCGACCAGGATCAGAAGGCCGAAGAGGCTCCCGAAACAACCGATGAAGCCAGCGAAACCGGTGACGCTCAGGTAGAGGAAACCGAAAAAGCCAAAGTGGCTCCGGATACTGAAAAAGTAGAAGCCTCCGACGAGGAAGCTACCCAGGAAAAAGCCGACGAACCGACAGAGAAACCTGCCGAAGAAAAGGCTGATGATTCTAAGGAAGAAAATGCCGACAAACCGACAGAGAAACCTGCCGAAAAAAAGGCTGATGATTCTAAGGAAGAAAATGCCGACAAACCGACAGATAAACCTGCCAAAAAAAAGGCTGATGAACCGACAGAGAAACCTGCCGAAAAAAAGGCTGATGATTCTAAGGAAGAAAATGCCGACAAACCGACTGATGAAAAGGCCGGCGATACTGCCAAAGAAGAAACCGACGAAGCCTCCGACGCTGACGAAAAAAAGAAGTAAAGCATCAGGCTATGCCGTGATAATCATAGCGGCGTCGATTTTATTCATAAACAAAAAAGCTGTTCTGCACGTTGTGGAACAGCTTTTTTTATGTTTAAATCTTTTCAAAAATTATCTTTGCACCAAAACAAGCCCATGCAAGCACCTGTGTTTTCGGCCACCATTCTGGGCAGCAGCGCTGCCACCCCTACTTCCACACGGAATCCGTCGGCAATTTTGCTCAACATGGACTACAAATACTACCTGGTAGATTGTGGGGAGGGCACGCAGATACAGTTGCGGCGCATGCACATCAAGCTGCAAAAGATCAATCACGTTTTTATCAGCCACCTGCATGGCGATCATTTTTTTGGCGTCATCGGGCTTATTTCTACCATGCACCTGATGGGGCGCGACAAGGAGCTGCATCTGTTTGGCCCGCCGCGTCTCGAAGAGATCGTGCAGTTGCAATTGGAAGCCTCGCTGACTGAGCTGGTGTATCCACTGGTTTTCCATCCTACACAAGCCGGCAAAGAGGAGGTTATTTATGAATCGGATATACATTTTGTAAAGTCGTTCCCGCTGGAGCACCGCATCGAGACTACCGGTTTTATTTTTGGCGAAAAGCCCAGACGACGAAAAATTGATAAAGCATTTCTGCTAAAAGAAGATGTCCCTGTGCCCTGGATGATGCGCATAAAGGATGGCGCCGATTACGTTAGCCCGTCAGGAGTGGTTTACCCCAATGCTGAAATCACCAAACAACCGCCTGCTCCGCGCACTTTTGCTTACTGCTCCGATACGCGCTACAGCCCGGATGTTGTGCAGTATGTACAGGGTGTTGATCTGCTTTACCACGAAGCTACTTTTATGGAAGAGCTTAAGGAAGCGGCCCGGGAGAAATACCACTCCACAGCCGCACAGGCAGCGCTTACCGCCAAACAAGCCGGAGCAAAGCACCTGCTCCTGGGGCACTTTTCGGCACGATACAAAAAACTGGACGGGATTTTGGGAGAGGCAAAAGCTGTGTTTGAAAACACCTCGCTGGCAAAGGAAGGTGAAGTGACGGAGGTGTAAAGCCCAACAAAAAAACCCCGCCAAAGGCGGGGTTTGAACACAAACATTATGAAAAACAAAAACTATACTCTTTTCTCTTTGATACGGGCTTTCTTACCACGCAGCTCGCGCAGATAAAAAATGCGTGCACGACGCACAACGCCACGCTTGTTAACGACCACCTCGTCGATAAACGGCGAAGCTATCGGAAAAATTCTTTCCACACCTATGTTATTGGAAATCTTGCGTACTGTAAATGTTTCGGTTGAGCCACGTCCTTTGCGCTGAAGAACTACGCCCGAATATTTTTGTAAGCGTTCTTTGGTGCCTTCTCTGATTTTGTACGTTACCGTAACGGTGTCACCAGCCTTAAAAACAGGCATCTCTTTAATCTCGGTCAGGTTTTCGACCAACGTTAATAGCGATTTATTACTCATTGTTGTAGCTTTTATTTTTCTTAAAAGGAGTGCAAAAGTAGACATTTATTTTAAAATAAAACATCTTGTCTTATTTTTTTTCTGATAATTATTAACATTCCGTTTAGGGTCGCCAGGAAAATTTTACGGCTCCGCCACCGGAATTGGTATTATTAACATTAAAAAAGTAAATACCGGGGACGGAATTGAAGGGGATTTTCATGCTGCGTGCGGTGATGGTACCTGAATCAACAGCCCTGCCGGCCATGTCATAGATGTGCCACGACGAATCCATCAACGAAGTTTCGGCGTCAAGCCAAAGGTTTCCTGAGATGCTTCTAAGTGAAAAGGGTTTTTGTGTCGCGCGGAGGTTTTGTCCGCTGCTGCTGTTCTGTGGTGTTAGTTTGATGATGCTGTGCGTAAATGGCTGTGTGTTGCTCCACGACTGTCCGTTGGTGGCCAGGTAAATTTCGCCTTGCGGTCCCACGGCGATATCGCGCAAGCGACCCCACCAATTTGTGAAATATTCTTGTTGGTGGGTGATGCTCTGCCCGTCGGGGCTGAGGGTGAGTGCGAGGAGGCGCTTGTTTTTTAGCAGTGTGAGCAATATTTTTCCCTGCCATTCAGGAATGGCGTTGGAAGCGTAAACAACAATATCGGAAGGGGCGATGGTGGGTGTCCAGTTGATGAGCGGCTCTTTTACGTTGTGCTCTTCACAAAACTGTTGTTCTTCAGGGGTATCGCAAAATCCTTTTACGTCAGGCCACCCATAGTTGCGGTTGGCTTCGATGATGTTTATTTCGTCATCGGTATCGGGGCCGTGTTCGGAGCTGTAAAGGATGGTTCCATCGGCAGATAAAGCAAGGCCCTGCGCATTGCGGTGGCCAAGGGAATAAACGTAGCTTTCGGCTGTGGGGTTGTCAGCAGGAATAGTGCCGTCGGCATTAATGCGCAAAACTTTACCCGACAAACTGCCTGGATTTTGTGGCAACGACTGGTTTTGTGCATCGCCGGTGGTCATCATTAGTTTGCCATCGGGCATAAAGAGTAGCCGGCTGCCGTCGTGGGTGCTGTTGCCTGCGATGCCTTCGATAAGTACAGTTTCGTTGGTAAGATTTTCACCATTGTAATGAAACGACGAAAGCCGTTCCTTGATCCCATTGTCACTATAGGTGTAAACGATGTAAACACGATTATCGGCGGGGAAATCCGGATGTAATGCCATGCCCAACATGCCCGATTCGCCTTGCTGCGACACTGTGGAAGTGTGGTCGAGCACTACAATTTGTTCGCCCGTTTCGGGATGGATGCGGCTCACCCGGCCGTAGCGTTCCGTCACCCAAAGCCAGCCATCGATACCATATCGTATTTCCCACGGAATGTCGAGCCCGGTAATTATCGTGGTAGTATCGAGTTGCGTATTGCCCACCATTACCTGGCTGCTGACGGGTGATGCTTTTAATAAAAAGAAAAAGCAAAGTGTTGTGAAAAGTATCAGGGAATTTTTCATGGTTAGATAGTTTTTGTGGTGAGCCTACTTAACAATGCTTCGCGAGAAATTGTTTGTCATCTTAAATGGAATCGGAATCAGAATAGCCTTTTAGAAACTCGCTTTGCGCAGCTTGCTTAAAAATAAGATTTTCGTTGTCAGCATCATCTTCCATTAATACAATAGCTCTGACATTCTCTCCATGTCTGGTTTTTAATTTCGATTGTATCCTTGCAGGAATGCGTCAGCTATTCCATACCTCCCAGGCCTTTTCGGCCTGCAGGGTGAGCATTTTCAGGCCATTTTGTGTGGCGGCTCCCGCGGCTTTTCCCCTTTTCAGAAATTCGGTTTCCGTAGGGTTGTAAATCATATCAAAAAGAAAATGATGCCGGCTTAGCTGTTGATAGGGCAGGGGAGGATAGGATTTTATATCAGGAAACATCCCCAGCGGCGTGGTGTTGACAATCAGCTTGTGGGAATCCAACAGACTGGCATCCACATCGCGATAAGCTATTTCATTTTCATTTTTTGGATTTCGTGAAACGGTCAGGTAGTCGATTCCATTTTTTTGTAATACAAAACCGGCAGCTTTTGCTGCGCCACCCGATCCCAGCACCAAGGCGCGCTGCGCATGGCGTAATCCGATGCAGCTATTTTCAAAACCAAAAACATCGGTATTATAACCTTTGAGCCAGATGGATTCCCGGCGACGCTTTATTACAATGGTATTTACAGCGCCCACTTCGCCGGCCACAGGATCCACTGCATCGAGCAGCGGCAGCACAGCTTGTTTGTAGGGAATGGTTACGTTGAGACCTTTTAGGTCAGGATTGGATTTTATAAAAGGAATAAGATTTTCGATGGAAGGCAACGGAGCTAAGAGATAGCGGCAGCCGGTGATATTCTCGCGCAGAAATTTCTCATCAAAAAAAGCCTTCGAGAAAGCGTGCGTCAGCGTTTTTCCGATAAGGGCAAAGGTTGTCATACCTTTTTGCGTGTGGCAAGCCATTCGATGGCAAAGATCAACACAAAACCTGCTATGGCCAGCGCAATGGCGCCGTAGAGATGCGGATCGCCCTGGAAATTCTGAGGAAGCACATTTTCCTGCACCAGCGGCTTAAGCACGCCATGTCGATTGGTGAACATTTCGATATTGTTTTTCCATGGCCACACCTTGTTCAGCGAACCGACCATAAATCCCGCCAGCAGCGCAATGGTTTGGTTGTGATATTTTTTTAATAAAAAAGCAAGCACATTAGAAAAAGAAACAATTCCCACCACGGCTCCGGCAAGGAAAATAACCAGGATGCCGATTTCCAGATTGCTTACAGCGGCCATGATGTAGGTGTATTTTCCCAACAACAGCAAGATAAAGCTGCCGGAGATGCCGGGCAAGATCATGGCGCAGATGGCAATGGCGCCCGACAGGAAAATAAACCACCAGGCATCGGTAGTTTCGGCGGGGGTGATTTCGGTGATGACGTAAGCTACCACGATGCCCGCAATGAGCGAAATCCACGTGGAAGCATTCCACACTTTTATTTGCTTAGCTACATAAATGGCCGAAGCCACGATAAGTCCAAAGAAAAACGACCAGATAAGTTCCGGGTAATTGATGAGAATGAATGTAAGCAGCCGCGCCAGCGAAAGAATGCTGATGCCGATGCCCACGACGATGCTCACCAGAAAATTGCCATTGATGGCTTTCCAGAAAGCAGCAATCCTTCCCCGGAAAAGAAGTTTCAGACTTTTTAAATTGATGCTTTTTATCGAAAAGATCAGCTCTTCGTAAATGCCGGTGATAAAAGCAATGGTTCCGCCGCTAACCCCCGGCACCACATCGGCAGCGCCCATGGCCATGCCTTTGATCACCAGGGTGAGGTATTTGATCATGCGTCTCTGTTTTTCTTGAATTGATCGATAAGATTGTAAAACTGAACGTCGTTTTTGTGCTCCGGGAAATATTCGAAGAATTGTTCATAGGCTGTGGCGTCCATATAAAGCGCTATCTCAAAATTCTGATAGGCTTCTTTGGTGCGGCCTTTTGCAGCCAGATACCCGGCCAGGCGGTAATATTGTTCTGCGTTGGAGGGCTGTGCCTCGATGCCGCGCATGATTGTGCTGATGGCTTCGTTCAGGTTTTCTAAATCGTACCACATGCCCGAAAACTCGAGCCACACATCCGGATGCCCTGGCTCGCGCCTCAGCACATGCTCATAATGGGTGATGGCCTCGTCGAGCTTGCCGTAGCGGGCGCACATGTCGGCAAGTATCAACTTAAAATCCATGTTGGATTCTTCTACCGATAATGCTTTGCGTATGTATTTTAGCGCAGCTTTACCGTTGCCGGTGCGATCGGAAACAATAGCCAACCCGGCCCAGATGTCGGAAACTTCAGGCTCCAGGCGGGCTGCTGCGCGGTAGTTGCTGTAAGCATTCTCCATATCATCCAGCTTTTCGTAGCACTCGCCAATGTAATAATAGGTCATCCCGTCGGGGACTTCCATCTCCAGGGTCTCCTGATAGTATTTGATAGCTTCCTGATATTGCTCCAGATTGGCCAATGCGTTGGCTTTGTTGAAATAAGCGGAAGAAAAATCAGGCGTTATAGCGATGACAAACTCATAGGCATCGATGGCCTTTTCGTAAAGCTGCTGGTTAGAGTAGGCGATGCCCAGATTAAACCAGGCAATATCGGAATAAGGATGCTTGTCGAGGAAATCTCCAAAAAAAGCAATGCCTTCCGCCTCACGTCCGGCCAGCTCATAGCAAAATGCCAGCTCATAAATCACCGCCTGGTTTTCGGGATTAAATTCCAGCGCCTTTACCAGATATTCGATGGCAAGGTTGTATTCTTTGATCTCTTCGTATTCAAAAGCAATGCGGGTGTAGAGATCATCTTTGTCGTCGGAATAGAGGATGGCCTTTTCGTACTCGCTGATGGCTTCTTTGTAAAGCTTCAACTGGCTGTAAACCGCGCCTTTGGTAGCTAATATCTCCGGGTTTTGTGGCTCGAGCATTTCTATCTTGTGCAGGATCTCCAGGGCTTTGATGGTGTTGTTTACATCAGCATAATATTGGGCTTTGCGCAACATAAACACAGTAGAAGAGGGGTGTTGCCGCATGGCGTAGTCGATGGCCTTGCGTGCTTTTTTGGTAATATTTCGTTCGAGATAAAAATCGATGATCTCTTCAAATTCTTCAACATCAAAAAAATACATCTTATCCTGTCTGATCATTTCATCAAACTTGCCGACCAGGTCGTTCACATCATGGCTGAAAGGATCAAAATCTTCTGTCATAAATCATTCTTTAATAAACCCGGCAAAATTAGCGATAATTTTACTTTTGCAAAAAAGTAATTATGGCACTCATCAAAAGCATTTCAGGAATCCGCGGCACCATTGGTGGCATTCCGGGCACAGCGCTTACTCCGTTGGATATTGTACGATTTACGGCAGCTTATGCCCAATTCATCCGGCAGCAAAGCGATACCGAACGTCTCACCATTGTAGTTGGGCGCGACGCCCGTATTTCAGGCGCTATGGTCAACACGCTTGTTACAGGCACTTTGCTTGCTATGGGCGTTGATGTAATCGATACAGGACTCTCTACCACTCCTACGGTGGAGGTTTCGGTTATTAATATCAAAGCCGATGGCGGCATCATCATCACAGCAAGTCACAATCCGGCACAGTGGAACGCGCTGAAGTTGCTCAATCATCACGGTGAGTTTCTCTCGGCTGCCGACGGTGAAGAAATTCTGCGCCTTGCCGATTCCGATGAAATCCATTTTGCCGAGGCCACCGCGCTGGGTACCCTCATCGAGCGCCACGACACCATACAGGAGCACATCCGGCAGGTGCTTGCCCTTGACCTGGTGGATGTGGAAGCCATCCGCAAAGCGAATTTTAAGGTCGCTGTCGATGCCGTCAACTCCACGGGAGGCATTGCCATCCCGGCATTGCTGGAGGCACTTGGCGTGAAAGAGATCAAAAAAATCTATTGCGACCCCGACGGGGATTTCCCGCACAACCCCGAACCTTTGCCCGAAAATCTTACCGAAATTGCCAAAGTGATGCGTCAGGGCAACTACGACGTGGGTTTTGTGGTAGATCCCGATGTGGACAGGCTCGCCATCATCTGTGAAAACGGTGAGATGTTTGGCGAAGAATACACCCTGGTGGCTGTTGCCGATTATGTGCTAAGCCACACGCCCGGCAATACCGTAAGCAACCTGTCGTCGTCGCGGGCTTTGCGCGATGTAACCGTGGCGGCAGGCGGAAGCTACCAGGCTTCGGCGGTGGGCGAGGTGAACGTGGTGGAGCTGATGAAGAAAACCAATGCCGTAATCGGCGGCGAAGGCAATGGCGGCATCATTTATCCTGCAGCGCATTATGGCCGGGACGCGCTGGTAGGCATTGCGCTCTTTCTTACTTTTATGGCAAAAGAAAAAGCCACTCCCACCGAAATCCGCAAAAGGTATCCTGCATATTTTATTTCTAAAAATAAAATCCAATT
>SABY01000093.1 GCA_009928785.1 Clostridia bacterium
CTGTACGATTTCAAATTGGATTTTAGATTCAAATAAAAATTTACTAAAACGAATACCCCAATTAAAATCGCTGACCCATCGGGGAAATCCCGAGAGCTTTGCGATTCGGGAAACGAACAACGAACAACAAACAACGAACAACAAACTTGAGCGCAGCTGCCTGCCCCGACCCATCGGGGAAATCCCGAGAGCGCAGCGATTCGGGAAACGAACAACAAACAACGAACAACGAACAACAAACTTGAGCGCAGCAGCCTGCCCCGACCCATCGGGGAAATCCCGAGAGCGCAGCGATTCGGGAAACGAACAACAAACAACAAACAACGAACAACAAACATCAATGCATCAACAATTTCCCTGGGGTCACGCCCGCCGTTACAACGCTTACGCGCAATATTTCGAAAAGACATTTGGCGGCCGTGTGCAAAAAGTTACCATCGACGCGGGCTTTACCTGCCCCAACCGCGATGGCACCAAAGGACGCGGCGGCTGCACCTATTGCAACAACGATGCTTTCAACCCTTCCTATTGTTCGCCCACAAAAAGCATCACGCAGCAGATCGAAGAGGGAATCGAATTTCACGCAAACCGCTACCGCCGCGCTTCTAAATTCCTGGCCTATTTCCAGGCTTACTCTAACACCTACGACACGCTCGAGAATTTACGCCGCCGGTATGATGAGGCGCTGCAAATTGAAAACGTGGTGGGGCTTGTTATCGGTACACGGCCTGACTGTATTGACGAAGAAAAGCTAAGGTATTTTGCAGATGTAGCTAAAACACATTATGTAATTATCGAATACGGGCTGGAATCGTGTTATGACGAAAGCCTTGCAAAAATCAACCGGGGGCATACTTTTCAGGAATCTAAAAATGCAATCGAACTCACGGCTTCTTTTGGTTTAAAAACAGGCGCCCATCTTATCTTTGGCCTGCCCGGCGAAACAAAACAAATGATGTTGGATGAAGCAGAGATTTTGTCAAAACTGCCTCTCACCACTTTAAAACTGCATCAGCTTCAAATTGTCAAGGATACACGAATGGCGAAAGAGTTTTCTGCTGATCCCGGACAGTTCACATTTTTCGGTTTGGACGAATACACCGACCTGATTATTCGCTTTCTTGAAAAGCTTTCTCCGGAAATTGTTATCGAAAGATTTGCCGGTGAGGTGCCTCCCCGATTTTTGGCAGGACCCAACTGGGGTATCATCAGGTACGATCAGGTTTTACAAAAAATTGAAAAGAAACTTTCAGAACGTAATAGCTGGCAGGGAAAAAGATTTTTGTAAAAAACAGAAACGAGAAAATCAGATACCATTAAAGCCGACAGCTTAACAAGAAGTTTGCGTCAAAGCGCAATGCTAAGAACCCAAAGATAAAATAAGCCCTTTTTTACTATGGCCTTTACTCGACGAAGCTGCGATTATTTCATCGTTACCATTGACTACAATGAAATCCCATCAATTGCAGACCATAAAAATACCCTGATGGAGCAGCAATTTCGGCGGCAGCCCAAAGATTTTAGATTTTTTAACCTTGAAGAAACCATCGATCTTGTCATCAATTTTTTGAAAGTTTTTAAATCCCGCTATTGTTGTCGAAAGGTTTGCTGGTGAGGTGCCTCCGCGTTTTATTGCGGGACCGGGCTGGAGCTTTCTGCGGTACGATCAGATGTTGCAAATGATCGAGCAGCAGCTCCTGCAACGTAATACTTGGTAAGGACGCGCGTTAGAAACTTTATCGCTGTAAGTATGTTTTTAGTGATAGTAATTTCCAAATGATTACTTTTGCATTTAATTCAATCAAACCTTTATTAATAATTTTATAAATTTAAATCAAAAAACATTATGCTTAAAAAGTTACAAATGATCGTAATGCTGGTGGCAATCTCACTTGCCGCTGTTGCACAGGATTGGATCGAAGTGAACTCAGGCCTTGCCAACGGCAACGGCGTGGGACAAATTTCGGTAGGTATGAACGACACTGACGCCTTATGGGCTGCCGCTATCGATCCTACCGGAGCCATTGTAGATGCATTCACGCGCTCTACCGATGGTGGCCAAACCTGGACAGCAGGCACTTTTAACGCCGGCACTGGCCTCTCGATGGTTTTTGCTATCGATGCCAACACCTGCTGGGCCGTGTTCAACACCGGCGCCAACCAGGGAATCTACAAAACCACCGACGGTGGCACCACTTGGGTGAAAAAAGGCGGCGTGTATGGCGCCAGCTCTTTTGCTAACGTAGTTCATTTTTTTAATGACAATGACGGCTTTGCTCAGGGTGACCCGATAGGTGGATATTTCGAATTGTACACCACTACTGACGGTGGCGAAAACTGGACACGCGTTCCTCAAGCCAACATTCCTGCACCTACAACCGGTGAATATGGAATTACCGGAAACTATTGTGGTATTGGAAACAGCATTTGGTACGGTACCAATGCAGGACGTGTGTTCTACAGCTCCGACAAGGGAATGACCTGGGGAGCTACTCTTACTCCTTTTGGCGCTACCAATGTAGTTCAGCCGTTATTTAAAAACGAAAACGTAGGTATTGCCTTCCGTTCGTATCTGGACATGGGTCTGGAACCAACCCTTAATGTTACTACCGATGGCGGTGTTACCTGGACGGCATTAAATGTTACCGGTGACATGCGTGCCCGTTGGTTCGATTACATCCCCGGAACTACCGGAACATGGGTGGGCAGTACCAGCGAACCGGGTGCCGAAGGCATCAGTTTCAGCATCGACGACGGCGCCAACTGGAACGACCTTACCGTAGGTGTTCCCGTACAAGCTCCTGAATTTATCGACAACCAAACCGGCTGGGCCGGCACCTGGGTTGTTGGCAATGCCGGTGGCATCCTCATCTACAACGGCGACGCCATTGGCGGCGGCAGTGGTGCTGAAATTACCGAAGACTTCGAAGCCTACAGCGCTGGCGGAAAACTCGTGCAACAAGCTTTGGCTCAGGGTATCGACTACTGGACCTGCTGGAGCGGCGACGGCGGCGCTGGCGGCGCTGAAGACCCCGCAATCTCGACCGACCAGGCCAATAGCGGCAGTAATTCCGTTATGACCAGCGGCACCAACGACTTTGTAATGAAGTTTGGTGACAAAACAGGCGGTAAATATTCCTTTGAATTTTACATGTATGTTCCCACTGGATTTGTTGGGTATTACAATGTGCTGCAAAGCTGGACTCCTGGCGGAACCGGCGCTACCTGGGGATTGGAAGTTTATTTCGATCCGGGTGGAATCGCTAATATCACCGCAGCCAACACTACACCTTACGAGACATTCAACTATGCTTACGACACCTGGCTTCATATCGAGAACATCATCAACCTGAATACCGATATGGCTGCCATCGTTGTAGATGGTACCGAGGTAGCCTCATGGGAATGGAGCATTGGCGCTTCAGGAAGTGGCATCAACGCATTGGCTGCCGCCGACTTTTATGCTGCTGCTACCAATGGAACCCCTAAGTTCTATGTTGACGATATCCAACTTATCGAGCTGGAGCCTGCCGTAGGTCCCGCCGAAATTACAGTAACCCCTGCTTCTTTCAATATCGAACTGGAAGCCGGTGCTTCTACTACCGAAAGCCTCATGATTGGCAACGATGGTATTGCTAAACTCGTTTGGTCGGCTTATCCTCAGTATGCAATGGGAAAAAGCACAGCCAGTTTCAAACCGGTTGATTACTCCAATATCAGCATCCCGGAAGTTGCGATTGTAGAAACTAACGGTGGAGACAATCCCGCCGGTACCGACGAGGTGACTCTAAATTACGATGGCGACAATGCCAGCGCTGTGGGTCTTACCAATGGTGGCAGTTTTGAAGTAGCTGCTATGTTCCCTGTTTCGATGACTAACAATTACATTGGCATGCAAATATACGAAGTGCAGGTGTATGTAAATGAGCCGGTAACGGCCAGTTCTGTAAAAATTTATGGACATGGCACCCCCGAAATGGCGGGTGAACTGCTGCATGAGCAATCGTTTACTTATACGCTGGGTTGGAACAACATAGGCCTTGATACACCTATCACTATCACTGGTGGCGATCTATGGGTTTCGCTTGCTCTCACACACGATGCAGGTTTATTCCCGGCTGGTTGTGATGCCGGTCCTGCTGTTACCAATGGCGACTGGTTTAAGTCGGGCGCTGCCTGGGTGCCCATGAACGTAGCCAACCCCTTACTTAATGCTAACTGGAACATCCGCGCTATTGCCGATGGTACACCAATGTCGGGATTCATCACACTCAACCCCGCCTCTGGCCAGATAAATTCGGGCAACACTACCGACGTAACTGTTACCTTTGATGCTGACGACCTTACTACGGGTACCTACAGCGCCAACATCGTTATCAATAGCAACGACCCTGTAAACCCACAGATGATGGTTCCTGTAACACTTACCGTTACCGGCGAACCCAACCCGCTCGATCCTCCCACCAATTTGGAATTTGAAATCCTTAACATGAATGATGTGCATCTTACCTGGACTTCACCCGTTGTTCCTGAATTCTTTGAGGGTTTTGAAGGTACTTACCCGCCAGCAGGCTGGGCTAAGCTTAATCCTGATGGTGGTACCGGCTGGGCACAGGTTGCCGTGGGAACTACCCCATTGCCAGGCTGGACAGGCGCTGGCGCAATCACTGCTCCTCCCGATGGCGGACAGTACCAAGCGTATGCTACCTGGAATACCGGTGGCGCTACCAGCAACGATCAGTGGCTTGTTACTCCTCAGATTACTGTTACCGAAAGTAGCATGCTGGAGTTTTATGCTATCTATTATGTTGATACTTACATCGACAAACTGGAAGTACTTATTTCTACTACCAGCCAAACCAATACCAGCGCCTTTACCACAGTCGTTGATGAGATCAACTTTGCTCCGGGATCAAGTGCCGATTGGGAAATGTATTCCTATGATCTTACCGATTTTGTATCGGCAGGAACTCAGGTTTATATCGCTTTCCGCGAATTGGTTGCCGATAACTTCAACGATGGCAGCGCTATTTCTATCGACAACGTGTATGTTGGCGATGGCACCAAACTGGCTGCTCCCGTTCCATCCATCACTCCCATCGACAACAGCAACATTACCCGCGACCTGAATTACACCTTTGCTCCGGTTGCTCCTAAAACTTTCAAGAGCACCAATGCATTTACCGGTTTCAATGTGTATCGTGATAATGTGAAGATTAACAACGCACTTATTACTGCAAGCGAATATACCGACATGGATCTGGATGCCGGAACTTACCATTATTGCGTAACTGCGGTGTATGATGAAGGCGAATCGGATTGCTCTAATGAGGTTGAGGTTGTAATTGTTGGTATCGACGATCCTGCCAACACTACCTTCAGCATCTATCCAAACCCGGCTAACGCGGTTGTAAATATCAACAGTGCCGTAACCGTTACATCAGTAAAACTGATGAACTATACCGGCCAGATTGTTTACAGCAACCAGGTAGCCGCCACACAGTTCAGCATCAACACCAGCGACATTGCTGCCGGTGTGTATGTACTGCAACTTGAAACAGAAAATGGTATCAGCACACGTAAGCTGATCATTAAATAATTGGTTTTATAATTTTTAGTTTTGAAAAGTCCCGGTATCTTTGCCGGGGCTTTTTTTTATGTCTATGACCGACACAAATTTCTTTGAGCAGGTGTATCACGTGGTAATTCAGATACCTCCGGGGCGGGCTACGAGTTATGGCGCCATTGCCCGTTACCTGGGCATAGGTGGCTCGGCGCGGATGGTGGGCTGGGCTATGCGTGCTTCGCACACACAGGTAGCAAATGTTCCGGCACACCGGGTGGTAAACCGTAATGGGTTGCTCACTGGCAAGCACGCTTTTGGCGGTCTCGACGTAATGCAGCAACTGCTCGAAGCCGAAGGTGTAAAAGTGGTGGAAGATAAAATTGTTGATTTCGAAAAACACTTCTGGGATCCTGCGAAGGAGCTTGAGCGGTAGGAAGCGATATTTTGAAACATTGCTGGCCAACTCGCCCCCCCTGTCAACATCGTTTGCGTTTGTCATTTCGAGGCCGCACGTGTGGAAGAAAAATCCTTTTGGCTCTGATATAAAATTTGTAGCCAGATGATTATTAACCCCGGCCTTTAGGCCGGGGCATTAAAAAATCAAAAGTAGTCAGTAAGCTCTATCCCAAATAAATAGCATGTTATGAGGAAGTTCAATGAAAGATACTGATGTAAAAGTAGTGTGGGTTAAAGCCCGCCGCTGGCTGACAATACTTTCTGACCCCGCCCTCCTGCAGGCTTGTGCGCTGGCGTCCTCTCCGTCGGTTGACGGAGGAGTTAGAGGGGTCTGGCTCTTAAGGGCTGGGTTATTGAGATGCTACAGATGAGCTACACACCATAAATAATATCATAGTCATCTTTTTTTAAATAAACAGGGTCATTAATACCAATCACATAAAAAACCGACTTTCTATTATTTTTGTTGAAAATAAAAAAGGGCATGGCATTTTTCGAAATAGGGATTTACCAGTCGCGCACTATTGAAAACCTTGGAACGCTGTGGCGGTCGGCATATCAGTTGGGTGCTGCCGGCATTTTCACTATTGGCCGCCGCTACAGCAGCCAGCCGAGCGATCCCTTCAGGGTGCCACGCCATATTCCGTTGCGACATTATGCCGACTTCGATCAGTTTCTTGAGCAAAGGCCGATGGAAACTATCCTGGTAGCAATAGAAACCGGTGGAACACCTTTGTCAGCATTTCAGCATCCGGCGCAAGCAATTTATCTGCTTGGCGCCGAAAATGGCGGACTGCCCGAAGAGGTACTGCAAAAATGCAATGCAGTGGTGTCGATAGAATCGGTGCTTCGGCAGAGTTACAATGTAGCAGTAGCCGGCAGTATAGTGATGTACCACAGGATGTATGGCAACAGCCAAACAGGAAACCATTTAGCGAAAGCGAAAAAATAATATGCCTTGAAGGGAAACAACGACATAGCCGAATGGATAAAAACGGAAGCAACAGCGCTTGGTTTTGATGCTTGTGGCATAGCACGCGCCGGTTTTCTGGAAACGGAGGCGCCGGCGCTCGAACGGTGGCTGAACATGAACATGCATGGCACGATGCAATACATGGAGAATTATTTCGACATGCGTCTGGATCCGCGCAAGCTACTCGAAGGTGCGCAGTCGGTGATTGTGTTGGTGAGCAACTATTTACCGGAAACGACGCTGCCCGAAAAGGATAATTTTATCTTATCGAAATATGCATACGGCACCGATTATCATTTCGTGATTCGCGACAGGATGCGGAAGCTCATCGAAGGGATGCGCGTGATGGCCGGCGATGTTGCTGCGCGGGGTTTTGTGGATTCGGCGCCGGTGCTTGAGCGTGCCTGGGCGGCACGAGCCGGCCTGGGATGGATTGGCAAAAACGCCAACTTTATCATCCCCCGAAAGGGGTCTTTTTATTTTCTTTCGGTAATCATCACCGACTTATGGCTTCGCGCCGACACGCCCAAAGCTACCGATCTGTGTGGCGCCTGCCGCAACTGTATCGACGCCTGCCCTACGCAGGCCATTGTGGCGCCCGGCGTGGTGGATGCACGCCGCTGCATCTCTTATCTCACCATCGAGCTGCGCGACGAAATTCCCGAATCATTTGCCGGACAATTTCGCGACCGCATCTTTGGCTGCGACATTTGCCAGGATGTGTGTCCCTGGAACCGGTTTCAGAAACCCCACACCGAGCCACTTTTTGTTCCCAACGCGGAACTTTTGGAAATGAATAAGCATAAATGGCACGAGCTAACGCTGAATGAGTACCGCATTTTATTTAAAAAATCGGCTGTGAAGCGAACAAAATACGATGGGCTGATGCGCAATGTCCGGTTTGCGGTAAAGAAGAATCATCAAGAAAAAAAATAGGCGTTATAATTTGACTGCTATCGAATAGTTCATTTTTACAAACAGATTCAGCGCTGATATAAAATTTTGTGGCCAGGCTTTCCACTAACCCCGGCCTTTAGGCCGGGGGTAAAAAGGCAATAGTATTTCAGTAAGCTCTATCCCAAATAAATCGCCTGTTATTATTGCTTCATTGAAAGATACTGTTGAAATAGTATTGCGGGCTAAAGCCCGCAGGTTTCTGAAAGTGATTTCTGACCCCGGACATCCGGGGTTATTGACATTTTGCAGATGAGCTACACACAATAAAATAATATCAGAGACATGGATTCTAATGCGAATTAGGATCATCGGATCGATAGCGGGCCGGGTCTTTTTTGAATTCGCTCACGGAGATGCCGGTTACATTTTTGAATTGGGTAGAAAGATATTGCACACTGCTGTATCCCATTATGTAGGCTATTTCGCTCAGTGTTATGTCTCCGTAATGAATCAGCTCTTTTGCCTTTTCGATTTTTTGCTGGATGATGAATTTTTCGAGCGTCAATTCTTCGTGCCGCGAAAATACCGTAGAGATATGCTGATAGGATAGATTAAACTTTTCGACCAGATAGTCGGAGTTGCGAATCATGGCATTGAAGGTAGTATGATGCACCAGGTCTATCACCGCGCTTTTAATCTGCTCGGCAAGCCGCTCCTCTCTATCCTGCACAATTTCAAAACCTTCCTCATCGAGCCAGCGTGCGATATCATCAAGCGAAACCAACTCCTCATCAAAGCGGATACGCGCTTCGCCGTTGGTGATGCCCTCGATAATAATGCCATGTTCGTCGAAAAGCCTGCGCACCAGACGAATGCAGCAGTGGCACGACATGTTTTTAATTATCAGTTTATGAGGTTGCAGGTTCACTGTGACGTTAGAATAAGAGAGAGGGCAAAATTAAAGAAATATCAACGGAAAAGGGAATGACGATTTATGATTGACGAATCGCGATTGGCGAATTGCGATTGGCGATTGCGGAATTATTGTTCATCGCGTCTTTAATGGGTAGATGTGCTGGTTCTGTAGTCCGACGGTTGGCATCTGACACCTGGCATTGGTGGTGCGCTGCAAGTGCAATAAACACAACAAAAAGTAGTTATGAAATAATATTTTTACGTCCATTAAACATACATCGAAATGAAGCTAACAAAACCTGCTTTTGTCATTGTTTTCGCACTTATTTTTACCAACCTTCTAAGTGCCCAAATAGCCATTGGCGAGTGGCGCGATCATTTGCCCTACAACCGCGCCATTGCTGTTGCCGAAGCCGGCCAACGCATTTATTGCGCTACGCAATACAGCATCTTTTATTATGATAAAAATGATAACAGCATCGGACGGTATTCTAAAGTAAACGGACTGTCAGATATCGGCATTAGCGCCATGGCCTGGAATGACGATTATCAAACCCTGATGATTGCCTACACCAACGCCAACATCGATCTGATCAAGGGCGAGCAGATTGTAAACATCAGCGACATTAAGCGTAAGCAGATTCTCGGTAACAAAACCATCAACAATATTACCTTCATCGGCAGCCGGGCTTACCTTTCGTGTGGTTTCGGTATTGTGGTGTTGGATATTGAAAAAGAAGAATTTCCCGAGCCAACCTATTACATCGGCGATCAAGGGGCTGCTGTAAACGTGCTTGATCTTACCCTGGGAAACGATACTTTATATGCAGCTACCGCCGAAGGGATTTACAAGGCTTCGTACAGCAGCCCCAATTTGGCGCACTATATTGCCTGGTCAGTCGATCAGCGGCTTTATCCGGGAGCGACTTTTAACACCATCGAATTTTTTGCCGGAAAACTTGTCGTTAACTACTACGACAATGGATACAACAGCGATACAGTATATCGCTACGACTACGCCGGACATCAGTGGCAGAAGTTTCCGAATGTTGACCAATTCCGCAAATACCATATTCGCACCGAACACGGCAAGCTAATCATAGCAGGGCAGGGCAACGTCATGATTTATGATCAGGATTATACCCGGCTTAACGTGATTTATCAGCCCGGAGGAATATCGTTGAATGGGCGCGATGCCACCCCTGATTCAGAGGGTGTGTTCTGGCTTGCCGACTTTTCATCGGGTTTAATAAAAACTACCAGCGGTTGGGACGCCGAGTTTATCAGTCCCAGCGGCCCCTATTCGGCCAACGTTTTTGACATGGACCTTAAAAACCAGGAATTGTGGGTAGCAGCAGGCGGCTACACCAGTGGTTGGGGAAAGCTATACCTCGCCGACGGCGTTTACACTTTCAGCAACGAAAGCTGGAAATCTTACAACCGCGCCAACGGAGTTCCGGCTTTCGATTCCATCAGCGATATGACCTGTGTGGCCGTAGATCCTAACATGGCCGGGCATGCTTACGTGGGCACCTGGATGCAAGGAGTAATGGAGTTTCAGGATGGCGTGGTTGTAAATATTTATGACAATAATAACAGCTCGCTTCAAATTTGGCCCGAAGCTGAATACGTGGCCGTAAGTGGTATTTCGCTCGACAGAAACAACAACCTGTGGGCGGTCAATTCGCGGGTGCCCGAAATCCTTTCAGTAAGAAAACCCAACGGGCAATGGAAATCGTTTTCGCTGGGCTCATCCACCAGCAACACCGATACCGGCAAACTTTTTATCGATGCCGACGGGCAGAAATGGATTACGCTGCGCGCCGACAACAAACTGCTTGTTTCTACTCAGGGCGGCACCATCGACGACGAAACCGACGATGCCTCCAAAGTACTGACCAACAACAGCGGCAACGGCAATTTGCCTGGCAACCTGACACTGTGTGTGGCGCAGGATCACGATGGCGAAATATGGCTGGGCAGCGATGAAGGCATTGGTGTAATCTATTCGCCCCAAAATATCTTTACCGGCGGCAATTACGATGCACAGCGTATCCTGGTGGAAGTGGGCGGCTTTACGCAATATTTGCTCGAATCGGAAAGTGTTACCAGCATTGCCATCGATGGCAACAACTGCAAATGGATTGGCACCGAGCGGGCCGGAGCTTTTTATCTTTCGCCTGACGGCACCACCGAAATATTGCATTTTACTGCCGACAACAGTCCGCTATATTCCGATCGCATCATCGACATACAAATCAACGGTACCACCGGCGAAGTGTTCTTCGGAACCGACAAAGGCATCATTTCTTATAAAAATACACCTACCGACCCGCCTATTGTCAACAATGACGTGTTGGTGTATCCCAATCCGGTGCGTGAAGGCTACAACGGAACCATCGCCATCAGAGGACTGGTAAACAATGCCGACGTAAAAATTACCGACATCAGCGGAACGCTCATCTATGCCACCCGCGCCGAAGGTGGCCAAGCCGTATGGTCGGGCAAGAGTTTTAGCGGGCGCAAAGCCAGCACCGGCGTATATCTGGTTTATGCCACCGACGATCAGGGTGAGGAGAAAATGGTCACTAAGATATTGTTTATCAATTAATCTATCGCCACGGGGTTGCCCGTGCGCGAGGTCTGATATGCTACATAGCACCCGTGCCATCGTACTGAAAACGGTAAAATATTCAGAAACCAGCGTGATTGTGCGCATGTTCACCGAGGAGTTTGGCTTACGATCCTACATTTTGAAAGGATTTTATGGTAAGAAAAATAACGGTACCCGAACACTACTTCAAAGCCTTTCGCTACTCGACCTGGTAGTGTATGAAAAACCCGGCGCAGGATTGCAAAATATCAAAGAGATCAGCATTGCCCATCCTTACACAAGCATTCCTTTCGACGTACACAAGGGCACCATCCTGATGTTCCTCAACGAAATCATTTACAAATCTATTGGAGAGCAAGAGCCTGACCATGCTATGTTCGCTTTTATCTATCATCAGCTTATGATGCTCGACGAAACTACGGAAGAGATCGCTGATTTTCATCTGGCTTTTATTATCCGATTTACAAAATTCCTGGGCTTCCTCCCACGAAATACTTACAGCGACCGCAATACCTTTTTCGATATGCAGGAGGGGGAGTTTGTAAGCCTGCAACCCATGCACAGCAATTTTTTAAATCCGGGGCATAGTTATCAATTAAATATGCTATTGCAGGAAGGTGATAAGAAGGTTTTTGGAAATGCCGCCATGCGCAACGCGCTGCTCGAAAAAATCATCGTTTATTACAGCCTTCATGTGCCTGGTTTTGGAGAGGTACGGTCGCTTCCGGTATTGCATCAATTATTAACCACCCCGGCATGAGATTTTTAAAAACACATCTTTTTATTAAAATATTCCTTCTGATACTGCTCTCTGCATTTGCGTATAGTTGCAGCACGCCCGGCAAAGCCCGGAAAAAAGATTGCGACTGTCCGCGCTGGAGCCATTCCCAACCACTACTGCCCACCATCCATGACCAAAGAGCAATATAGAGCCATCCTGTTAAAGTACATTCCTGAATCTGCTTTTGATCAGGTGTATGCCTTGATGATTCGACATGGGCTACATATTGTCGTTTCCCGACATCGCAAGAGTAAGCACGGCGATTTTAGGCCGGGTGTCAAAGGAAAGCCTTCGGTCATTACCATCAATTACAATCTTAATCCATTTGCGTTTCTTATCACGCTGCTGCACGAGGCGGCGCACCAGTTGGTTTGGGAAAAATACAAGCGCTCGGCAAGCCCGCATGGGTCCGAGTGGAAAAAAGTTTTCCATCAGCTCTTGCAGCCTTTCGTTGCACAAAATGTATTTCCAGCACCCATTGCCGCACAATTGGAGCAGGATCATCAATCAATCAAATATTCTACTTCGGCTGATGTGGTGTTGGCAAGGCAGCTTAAAGAATATGACAACCCAAAGCAAGGAATGGTATTGCTCGAAACCCTGCCCGAAAACGCGCATTTTATGCTCCCCGACGGCATGCAATTTATCAAGCTGCAACGGCGGCGAAAGAATTTCCTTTGTCTTAAGGTCGTCAATCAGCGGCAGTACATTTTCAACCCGCTGGCCGAAGTAATTGCCCTTGAGCAACCAAAAGATAATAAGTAATTATACATTTGCACGATAAACATCCAAACCACGAAAAACAAAACATTGATGGATAAAAACAATTACTGTATAATAATGGCTGGCGGCGTCGGAGCGCGATTTTGGCCCATGAGCCGCACGGACCATCCCAAACAATTTATCGACATCCTCGGCACGGGTCGAACCCTGGTACAGCAAACCTATCAACGCTTTCGCAAGATTTGTCCCGCCGAAAATATCTTTATCGTTACCAATGAGATTTATCGCGATCTGGTGCTAAAGCAAATTCCAGAAATCCCCGAAAACAATATCGTACTCGAGCCGGCTATGCGCAACACAGCGCCGTGCATTGCTTACGCTAATTATAAAATAAATCAGATAAATCCGGATGCTAAAATTGTGGTGGCGCCTTCTGATCATTTGATTATGAATGAAGATGTTTTTATTAAAAACGTACAAAGCGCGCTTGATGCCGTCAGCAATAACGACTGGCTGGTGACATTGGGCATCAAGCCTACGCGCCCCGATACCGGCTACGGATACATCCAATACGACGATCAGCAAAAAGATGCACTGCATCTGGGCATATCCAAAGTAAAAACCTTTACCGAAAAACCCGATGCGGAATTGGCGCGTAAATTCCTCGACAGTGGCGACTTCCTCTGGAATGCAGGAATTTTTATTTGGTCGCTGCGCAGTATTATGAGCGCCTTTGAGGAGCACCTCGACGATGTGAACGATCTTTTCAGAGAAGGCGAAGGGAAATACAACACGCCGCTGGAGCAGCCTTTTGTGCGCGAAATTTATACTTCGTGCCGCAAAATTTCCATCGACTATGGTATCATGGAAAAGGCGCCGAATGTGTATGTGCTTGCCGCCGATTTCGACTGGAGCGACCTTGGAACCTGGGGATCGCTTTACGACCTCCGTAAAAAAGATGAAAACAAAAATGCGCTTTCGGGTCAGGGCGTCCTGCTTTACGATACCCACAACTGCATCATTAGCATGCCCGATGATAAACTGGTGGTACTGCAGGGTCTCGACGATTACATTGTGGTAGAACGCGACAACGTGCTGCTTGTTTGCCGCAAAACCGACGAGCAACAAATCCGGACTTTCGTCAACGACATCAAAAACAATAAAGGAGAACAATACATTTAACTCACCAAATTTTACAAAAAGCATGAAAAAACTACTTGTAATTCTTGTGGTATTCCTACTTGGAAGCACTGCCACCGTAAAAGCCGACGAAGGCATGTGGCTGCCTTTGTTTATCGAGCGTCTCAACTATGTTGATATGCAGAAAATGGGGCTGCAACTCACGCCCGACGAAATCTACAGCATCAATCATTCAAGCCTGAAAGATGCCATCATTATTTTTGGTGGCGGCTGCACTGGCGAAATTGTTTCGCCCGAAGGATTGATTTTTACCAATCACCACTGTGGTTATGGCCAGATTCAATCGCACAGCACCATCGAGCACGATTATCTTACAGATGGATTCTGGGCCATGAGCAAAAACGAAGAACTCCCCAACGAAGGCCTGTCAGCGCGCTTTTTGGTGCGCATCGAAGATGTTACCGATCAGGTGCTTACCAGCCTGAACGACAACATGACCGAGCAGCAACGCAGCGACAAGGTGCGCGAAGTATCACGCGCCATTGCTGACAAAGCCATCGAAGGCAGCGGTTACGACGGCTATGTGCGTGGTTTTTTTGGCGGCAACGAATACTATCTTTTCGTTTACGAAACCTACCGCGACGTGCGGTTGGTAGGCGCTCCGCCTTCAAGCATCGGCAAGTACGGCGCCGACACCGACAACTGGATGTGGCCGCGTCATACCGGCGACTTCTCCATCTTCCGCGTTTACACCGGTCCCGACGGCAAACCTGCCGATTTTGACAAGGAAAACGTGCCATTAAAATCAAAATATTATTTACCCGTTTCCATCAAAGGCGTCGAAAAAGGTGACTTTGCCATGATCATGGGCTATCCCGGAAGCACACAGCGGTACCTCTCATCATGGGGCGTTAAGCTGGCAGTGGACGAAAGCAACATGACCGTAGTAGATATCCGTGCCGAAAAGCTGGAGATCATGCGCCAGTTTATGGATGCTGATCCTGCTGTTCGCATCGACTATGCCTCCAAATATGCCCGCACATCCAACTATTGGAAATATTTTATTGGACAAACCAAAGGACTAAAACGCCTGAAAGTGTATGATAAAAAACTGCACGAGGAAGCAGCTTTCGATCAATGGGTGAATGCTGACGCTGCCCGCCAGGCAAAATATGGCGACGCGTTGCAATTGCGTGAGCAAGGCATCGAAAAAATGAAAACCGTGAACTTATCACAAATCTATCTCAACGAAGCCATTTCGCGTGGCAGCGAAATACTCATGTTCTCTCGCCGTTTCAAGGCGCTGGCCGATTTGCTCGAAGCCAAAGATAAAGACCAGGAAGCTATTGATAAAGAAATAACTCAACTGCGCGCCTATGCCTCCGGATATTTTGATGATTATTACAAGCCGCTCGACAAAGCTTTACTCACCGCTATGCTTGAGATGTATTATCAAAACGTACCCAAACAATATCAGCCGGAGATGTTGGCAAAGATTTATGATGCAAAAAAGGGCTTTGAACCTTACACCGCGAAGCTTTTTGATAAAACCGTTTTCGCATCCCGCGAAAGTGTGAATGCTTTGCTGGATAAACCTTCGGCTAAAAAAATTATGAACGATCCGGCTACCGAACTAATGGAGGCATTTATGAAAATAATGCCACAGATCAGAGAAGTGCTAAGTGCTGCTGACGAAAAACAAAGCAAAGGCGAACGACTTTATATTGCCGGCTTACGCCAAATGTATCCCGACAGGAAATTCTATCCCGACGCCAACTTCACCATGCGTCTCTCCTACGGTCAGGTACTCGATTATTATCCTGCTGACGCGGTTCATTATGATTATTACACCACACTTTCGGGTGTGATGCAAAAGGAAGACCCCTCAACATGGGAGTTTGTGGTTCCCGAAAAACTCAAACAACTTTATCAGAACAAAGATTACGGAAGGTATGGGAAAGATGGTGAAATGGTGGTAGGCTTTCTTACCACCAATGACATTACAGGCGGTAATTCCGGCAGTCCGGTAATGAACGGAAAAGGCGAACTCATCGGCCTGGCCTTCGATGGCAACTGGGAAGCTATGAGTGGCGACATAGCCTTCGAGCCAGAGTTGCAACGAACTATTTGCGTCGATATTCGCTACGTCTTGTTTATCATAGATAAATTTGCCGGCGCACAAAACATCATCGACGAGCTTAACATTGTTGCAGATTAATAAACAGGCGAATTTTTTTGCAAAAGACAGCAGGCCGATTAATCGACCTGCTGTCTTTTTTATAGGTTTACCACAGACAATGAAAAGCCGGTGCAAAAAAATCTCTTAAAAAAAAGGGTGGTGTAAATGAGAGGGCAAAAAAAAATGTCCTTTGCCCGGTATGAGGATGGAAGGAGTTGGGCAAAGGACAAGTGCAATCAATTAATCCCTAAAAATCTGTTTGTCATTTAAAAAAA
>SABY01000232.1 GCA_009928785.1 Clostridia bacterium
TTAGGAATGAAATAATATTCCGGTGCGCTGCACCTTAAATTCCGTTTTTTGTTGCCGGTTACTACAAATATTATCGGTGCGCTGCACCTAAAGAAAAAGTTACCCCCTGTTGATGAATGGGAATTACAGCCAGCGGCCTGCCTTCTGAGAACCGAAGCCTGAGAACCGAAGCCAGCGAACCGAAGCCTGCGAACTGAGAACTGTGGACTGAGAACTGCCGCCTGAGAACTGTGGACTGCGAACTGTGGACTGAGAACTGTGGACTGAGAACTGAGAACTGCACAAGCATTATATTATTTTTGCATCACTCAACAAAAGGAGCGCACATGCAAAAAGATCATTCCAAGACATTCGGCCGAAGCTACATATTCAACGACACGCCCTTCAATATCCTGATGCGAAAACGCATCTATCATGTATTGCTCATCGCCAGCAACTACGACACTTTTATTCTTGAAGACGATGGCCGCATCGACGAGCAGATTTTTGACGAATATGTCTCGCTCAACCTGCGCTATCCGCCACAGTTTATTCAGGCCGGCAGCCGCGGAGAAGCCCTTAAGATACTGGAAGAAGAAAAAATTGATCTGATCATCTTTATGCTCAGTGCCTTCGACGAAGAAACTTTTGCAGAAATAAAGGTCGATTACAGCGAAATACCCGTAGTGCTGCTTACGCCTTTCTCGCGCGAGATTTCGCTAAAACTCGACAGTGGCAAACTCGCCGAACTCGATTATGTTTTTAGCTGGTTGGGAAATGCCGACATTCTTTTGGCCATTATCAAGCTAATAGAGGATAAGATGAATCTGGATATGGATGTATCGCAGGTGGGTGTGCAGGTAATTCTCCTGGTGGAGGACAACGTGCGCTTCTATTCGTCGTACCTGCCCAATATCTACAAGATCATCTTTAAGCAAAGCAAGTCGTTTATGACCGAGGCACTCAACGACCACCAGAAGATGCTGCGTATGCGCGGACGTCCTAAGATTTTGCTTGCCACCACCTACGAGGAAGCCGAACAAATTTACCATCAATACAAAAACAACCTGCTGGGCATCATCTCCGATATGAGCTACAACCGCAATGGCGTGCTCGATAAAAAGGCAGGCCTGCATTTTTGTACGATGGTAAAAAACAACGATAAATTTATGCCGGTGCTCCTGCAATCGTCCGACCAGGGGGTGCATGATATTGCCCGCAAAATAAAGGTTGGGTTTATTAATAAAAATGCCAAAAACCTTAGCCATCAGCTCCGTGATTTTATCACACAATATTTTGCCTTTGGCGATTTTGTGTTTGAAGACCCCAATACGGGACAGGAGTTGCTGCGTGCCACCGATTTGAAAAACTTGCAGGAAGTGCTCTATCAAATTCCCGACGAATCGTTTTTGTATCATATAAGCCGCAACCACATCTCTAAATGGCTACGCGCCAGGGCATTGTTTCCGCTGGCCGATCTTTTTAAAGAGGTGCGCCCCGAGGATTTCGACAACCTCGACGAGATACGACGCTTTCTATACGATGCCATCGCCAAGTTTAGAATGTATAAGGGACGAGGCGTTATTGCCGAGTTCAGACGTGAACAGTTCGACGAATACCTCACCTTTGCCCGCATCGGTGAGGGTTCATTGGGTGGCAAAGCCCGTGGGCTGGCTTTTTTGGATTCGATGATAAAACGAAACCACCTCATCGACCGCTTCCCCAACATCATCATCAACATTCCGCGCACCGTGGTGCTTGGTACCGACATCTTTGATGAGTTTATGGAAGAAAATCGCCTTTACGACATTGCCATGTCCAATAGCAACGACACGGAAATACTCAAAGCATTTACCGAGGCGCGGCTCCCCTTCCGAATCCACGAAGATTTGTACGCTTTTATCTCCATCACACGCAAGCCTATCGCCATCCGCTCATCGAGCTTGCTCGAAGATTCGCACTATCAGCCCTTTGCCGGAATATACTCTACCTACATGATCCCCAACGTGCCCGACGACGAAAGGCTTATGGTCGAAAATCTTAGTCTGGCCATCAAGAGTGTGTATGCCTCGGCATATTTCAAAGACAGCCGCGACTATATGTCGGCAACGCTCAACATAATCGACGAAGAAAAAATGGGCATCGTGCTGCAGGAGGTGTGCGGATCGCAATACGGCGACAGGTTTTATCCTACTATTTCCGGCGTGGCGCGGTCGGTCAACTTTTACCCTATTGCCCCCGAACTGCCCAATGAAGGTATTGCCAACGTGGCTTTCGGTCTGGGCAAATATATTGTTGATGGTGGCAACACGCTGCGGTTTTCGCCCAAATATCCCAAAAAATTACTTCAGCTCTCCACCACCGACATGGCCATCAGCGAAACACAACGCTCATTTTATGCCCTCGACATGAACACCGAAAGCTTTAAGGTTTGCACCGACGACGGTATTAATCTGTTACAACTTCCGGTGAAAGAAGCCGAGGGAGACAAGTCGCTGAAATTGGTGGCTTCCACTTACGACTATCAAAATCACATGATTCGCGATGGTGTGAATTATACAGGTCAGAAAATTATCACTTTTGCTCATATCCTCAAGCATGGGATGTTTCCGCTTGCCGACATACTGAAAACTGTACTTGAAGTAGGCCACCGCGAAATGAACCGCGGCATCGAGATCGAATTTGCTGTCGATCTTAATGTTCCCAAAGACCAGCCGGTAGTTTTTAATCTTTTGCAGATACGACCTATTGTAGATAGCAACGAGTCGATCGACGAAAACCTGGCCAGGATTCCTAAAGAAGCCACCATTCTTACCTCTACCAATGCTTTGGGCAATGGTATTATTAAGAATATTCACGATTTTGTGTATGTGAAACCTGAAAGTTTCGATTCGGCACGCACACGTGAAATTGCCGAAACAGTAGCGAACATCAACAAAAAGTTTCTGGCCGAAAATCAGAATTATATCCTGGTGGGACCCGGACGCTGGGGCTCCACCGATCCGTGGCTGGGCATTCCGGTTAAATGGCCACAGATTTCTGCCGCCCGCCTTATTGTGGAGTCGGGGCTTAAAAACTACCGCATCGACCCCAGCCAGGGAACGCATTTTTTCCAAAATCTTACCTCCTTCCGCGTGGGCTATTTTACCATCAATACCTTTGTGGAAGAAGGCTTTTATGATCTGGAATATCTGCGAAAGCAAAAAGCCTGTTACGAAGATGAGTTTATCCGGCATATCCGTTTTCGCAAACCAGTGGTAATAAAAATTGATGGCAAAAAGAA
>SABY01000094.1 GCA_009928785.1 Clostridia bacterium
AGAGAACATCATGAAGCATACCGATGGCTTGTTTCATCGGTTGTTTGAGAAAATAGCGCTGGAATATCCCGACATCATCACCGAGCACCGCATCATCGACATCGGCGCGGCTTTGCTGGCCGAGCGTCCCGAAGAGTTTGATGTGATTGTAACGCTCAACCTATACGGCGACATCATTTCCGACATAGCGGCGCAGGTGGCCGGATCAGTTGGCCTGGGTGGCTCAGCCAACATCGGCCAGGACTTTGCCATGTTTGAAGCTATACACGGATCGGCACCCGACATTGCCGGAAAAAATATTGCCAACCCGTCGGGGCTGCTCAACGCCGCCATCATGATGCTGGTGCACATTGGCGAAACCAAAGCCGCCGAAGCCATCGAAAATGCCTGGCTCAAAACTTTGGAGGACGGCTACCATACCGGCGATATTTTTCAGCGCGAAATGAGTTTTAAGAAAACCGGCACCGAAGAATTTGCCGGCGAAATTATAAAGCGCCTGGGGCAATTGCCTTTAGACCTGACACCGGTAAAATATGCCGCTGGCCGAAGCCATATTAATATAAAAACATCTGAACCGGTACCGGTCACGAAACAACTCGAAGGGGTTGACATCTTCCTGGACTGGAGCGAACCCGGACGCAACCCGGAGGTGCTGGGCAAAAAGCTCAAAAGCCTTTCCCATTCACCACTTAAACTAAAGATGATCACCAACCGAGGCGTGAAGGTTTATCCCGACGGATTGCCCGAAACCTTCTGCACCGACCACTGGCGCTGCCGTTTTGTGGCCAATCCGGGAGCAGCAAAAAACACGGAGATTTCGCATAACGACATCATCACACTAATGACGGAGTTGAATGAGCGTAATTTTGATTGTATTAAAACAGAAAACCTTTACAGCATCGACGGGCAGCGCGGATACTCGCTGGGGCAGGGTGAATAATACATCAACATTTGCATGACAATGCAATAGGAAACACGGGGGAATTTTTTTAAAAAATATAATTATCGTTTTTACTAAAATTTAGATGAAATGAAAACCTGGCGTCAGCGCAATCTGATACCAAAAGATAATTCACAGATCGACTAATTTTAAAATTTTAGTATTATGAAAACAACACAGTTTACCGAGCATCCGGCAGTATTTCATCTCATCGACGACCTAAAAAAAGAGGGCATCCCAAAAAAAGTATTCTCCGACGTGATCGACGACGAAGGCCATCAGTATGTAGAACTGGTGATGGAAGGCGGCGGCGTGCTGGGCGTAGCTTTGATTGGCTACAACTATGTACTCGAACAAATGGGGCTGCGATTTTTTAGTCTGGCGGGTACGTCGGCAGGATCGATCAATGCGCTGCTGCTTGCCGCCATGGGCGACGTTTCGAAGCCCAAAGCAGAACGATTGGTAGAGATTCTGGCCAACAAAAACCTGATGGAATTTGTGGATGGTGATGACGATGCACAAGACCTGGTGAAAGCGATCGTTCGTGGCGACGGCATGATGAAGATGATATGGAAAGGCGTGCAGGTAATCGACAACCTGCGCGACGACATAGGGCTGAACCCTGGCGACGACTTTCTGAAATGGATGACCAGCATTTTGCACAACAATGGCATACGCGCCGTAGCCGATCTGCAGCGGCAATTTGGGCAGATACCACCGTCGTTAAAAATCCGCAGTGGTGTAGATAAAAACATCGATGGCCTCAACCCGCGCTTTGCGGTTATCGCTGCCGACCTGACCACTGAAACAAAAGTGGAATTTCCGCGGATGGCTTCACTTTATTGGGAAAAACCCGAAGAGGTGAATCCTGCCATCTTTGCTCGTGCCTCCATGTCGGTGCCTTACTTTTTTCAGCCGCTCACCATCACACATTGCCCCGAAGGTGAGCAATCGCTTCTGAACTGGAATGAGCTGGCCGGTTTTAACGGCATACCGCCCAAAACGGCATATTTCGTCGATGGCGGCATTCTTTCAAATTTCCCGATGGACATCTTTCATAAACAAAATGTGGTGCCACGGCTGCCTACTTTCGGTGTAAGGCTGGGTGTAGACCGCGATGCGGCCAACAAAATTACCGGACCGGGCAATCTCTTTGGCGCCATGTTCAATTCTATCCGCCACCTGCACGACTACGATTTTATCCTGCGCAACCCTGACTACAAGATGCTGCTCGAAAAAATCGACATCGGCGACCACAACTGGCTCAACTTTGCCATGGACGAGAAATCCAAAATCGACTTATTTGTGCGTGGTGCACAAGCGGCGGCCAATTTTGTACGCTGTTTCGACTGGAGCAAATACAAGCAAATACGCCAGGCACTGCGTGACTCGGCTTTGCAAATTGAACAGACGCAGAAATAAAAATCTGTTCGTTGTTTGTTGTTCGTTGTTTGTTGTTCGTTGTTTGTTGTTCGGGATTGTTGCGCTTTAGCAAATCAGCTTAACGGCTCCCGGCAGTACTTCTACATCCAGTTGGCGTGTGTGCCCCGCCACCTCACCATCTACCTGCAACTCTAGCGACTTGCTAAAACGGATGTGGGCCTTACGGCATGAGGTGGCTTCCAGATGATCGGGATGATAGCCGGGCGCCTCGGTGACGATGGAAGCGGCAGCGTTGAGGAGGAGCATCATGTTTAGGTTTTTAATGATCACCAACTCCACCACGCCATCGTCGGGCTGCCCATCTGGATTAATGATGGCTCCGGTGCCGTAGCTGCGTGCATTAGCGATAGCCAGCATCACAGCTTTGCCATGGTGACGTTTTCCTTCCACAGTAATATGGTAGCGAAAACGTTTCTTTTTAACTATCATTTTTTTGATGAATTGGCGCGCATAACCAATCAAGCCACGGCCTCCTTCGGCTTCGAAGCCTTCGACGATCTGTGCATTAAAACCTGCATCGCTCAGATGAATGGAATAGTGATCGTTTATTCTGATCATATCAATGTTGCGATGTCTGCCTTGTTTTATCAGTTCCCAGCATTGCATCAGGCTTTGACGGCGGGCAGCGGTGGTGATGCCTTTTATGACCGGAATTTGCAGCTCGGCCGCCATGCCGTTGGCCGATCCGGTTGGAAATAATCCGATAAGCTGATCGCGATTTTCCAACAAGCGGGCCACCATCAGCAAAGAACCATCGCCACCCGACACCACAACCACTCTGGGCGCGTAATCGCTCACCAGTTGTCCGATTTGCTTTTCGTCATCGTCACCGGTTGTTTTATAAATTTTGTAGTCGAAGCCTTCCTGCTGCACGCGTTCAACAAGAAAGTCCTCGATCAGTTGTTTATCGACACCTCCCGAAATAGGATTGATAACAAAAAGATAGCGTACGGCCATAACATTAAGTATTTTGTGATGATATGAACGGATAACTGAACAAAAAGTAATTTTTTTAATTCATTTTAATAAACAATACATGATAGCACAATGAAAAACGAGATTATCCCTTACAGCGGATTTGCAAACCATGAAAAGATTTATGTGGCCGGCCATGCTTTCAAAAGTTATCATTTGGGCAATGTACGCGAAGATCAGCGCCGGCTGCGCAACTTCCTGCAGATGATCCGCCGCTACCGGCTCAGGCCACTTACTGATACACCAATTGAGGTGCAAATAAATGGTAGCACGCATATCGTTACCACCAACAGCAAAGGTTTTTTTAGTGGCGTATTCCCATGCAGTGGCGAGCCTAAGGGATGGGAACCTTATCAGCTTAAGCTCGACGGGATGGATAAAACAGTGGAGGGTCAGTTTCTGGCTGCCGGCCGGCACAGCGTCGGCGTTATCTCCGACATCGACGACACACTGATTGTTTCGCATGCCACACGCCTGCTGAAAAAAGTGGCGCTGATGCTCTTTAAAAATGCCTATTCGCGAAAGACTATTCCCAATATCGACGAGTTTTATGAAAAAATTAAAAGCCTCAACGATGGCAAACTCCCCAACGATTTCTTCTACGTAAGCAACAGCGAGTGGAATCTCTTCGACCTCTTGCACAACATCTTTTATATCCATCATTTGCCCGAAGGCATATTTTTACTAAATGAACTGAAAGTAGGATTGTGGCAGCTTATCCGTTCCGGCAACACACATTCTAAACACAAAATTAACATCATCAAATTTCTTCTGAAATTTTATCCCGACAAACAATTTATCCTGTTGGGCGACAATGGCCAGAAGGACATGACCATTTATTCGGAAATTTGTACAAGCCAGCCCCATCGCATCAAAGGTGTGCTGATACGCATCCTGAAACGCAAAGGGATGGAGCAGTACCACGCCTTCGAAGAGCGCATTTCCGGGCTGGATATTCCGGTGGGATATCTTAGCGAATAGGCATTGATTTTTAATAAGAGGTCCGCATCAAAAAAATATCCGCAGAAAACCTCTGTGGTTAATAAATATTATGAGCGCGCAGCGCGGCCTTTGTGTCTTTGTGCCTCTGTGGTTTAAAAAAATTGCCGCAGAGAACCCGGAGAAGACGCTGAAAAAACAGAGAAAAACGCTGTACCCTCTGCGTCCTCTGTGGTTAGTAAATTATGAGCGCGCAGCGCGATCTTTGTGTCTTTGTGCCTCTGTGGTTTAAAAAAATTGCCGCAGATGACCCGGAGAAGACGCTGAAAAAACATGGAAAAACGCTGTACCCTCTGCGTCCTCTGTGGTTAGTAAATTATGAGCGCGCAGCGCGATCTTTGTGCCTTCGTGCCTCTGTGGTTTAAAAAAATTGCCGCAGAGAACCCGGAGAAGACGCTGAAAAAAACATGGAAAAACGCTGTACCCTCTGCGTCCTCTGTGGTTAGTAAATTATGAGCGCGCAGCGCGATCTTTGTGTCTTTGTGCCTCTGTGGTGATTCATCCATAAGTGTTCACAGAAAACTACTCCCGCTTAAAAGTATAAACACCTCCACTTTGCATAAGTGTCATTTCGTGCGTTTCGGGATGGAACCGGATGACGATACCAGCAGGAACAAACCCAAACTGATGCTCGCCGGTGGTGGTGAGCGGAAAAGCCGACTGTCCGGTAGCTTGCGCCATAAGCGTACTATCCGTGCGGCTGATGGTGATCTTTAAAGGAAAACCTTCGGAGGTGTAAATACCAATGTAGCGATCGAGTTCTTCGGGCGGTAAAGTCTTTGCGGCCGAAAAAACCGGCAACTGATAATCTTTGTCGAAAAATATACTCAGCGCACCAATCAAAATATCATTGCGGGGCATCGACACAGCATTGGTAGTGTAGGCTATCGACACTTCATCATCCGGAAAATAAGCTGCTATCGACTGGAATCCATCTATGCCACCCGTGTGCCCATAAGCCTGACGATCGAAGAAGGGATAGGAAAAAAGCCCTAAACCATAACCATCGCGGATGTCCATCATCTGTTGGCGGGCGCTGTCGCTAATGAGTGTTCCGGTAAAAAGACAAATCATAAAACGATTCAAATCGGTAGGTGTAGATGCCACCCCGCCGGCTCCCATGGCCGCCGAGGTATTGGTTTCGGGCACAAGCTCCCAACGGCTGGTGCGGGCATACGAAAAAGCCTCATCACGATCGCTGTCGGTGTTGCCACCAAAATAGGTGTTTTGTAACCCACACGGCTTGGCAATGCGCTGCTGCAAGAGCTTGTCGTATCGTTGGCCGGTAACATCCTCGGCGATGTAGGAAAGTAGCAAATAGTTGGTGTTGGCATATTCTGCTTTTTCGTCAGGCTCAAATACAGTACCGCCCTCTTTCACCCGCTGTAGCATCTGCTCGCGCGACTGCGGTTCATGGCGCCATTGCTCATATTCGGGATTATCGGTGTAGTTGTACAATCCGCTGCGGTGGCCAAGCAGTTGGCGGATAGTGATCTTATCGGCATTGGGGAGAAGCCGGAAAAACTTATCCAGTTTTGTGTCAAGTGTCAACTGATTTTCGTCGATAAGCTGCATGATAATAACGGCAGTAAAAGTTTTGGAGATGCTTCCAATGCGGTATTTGGTAAGCGCATCGGCGGGCAACTCTTCTTCGATATTGGCATAGCCAAAAGTATTTTGATAGACTTCGTTTCCATTTTTGAAAATAGAAATACTACCCATGCCCTGGTCGTTTTCGTCGATGCGTTGAAACAGTGAGTCAAGTTTGGCTGTATTAACAGATTGTGCAGCAATAGCAAGGCTGGTCAGCAACAGCAGCAAGAAAAGGATTTGTTTTTTCACACAAATATTGATTTGGTTATGATTTCTTAGACATCAAACAAAAAATTCGGATACAATAAATGAAAAACTACGGGAAGGTGTAAATGATACCCGATATTCCAATTCAAAGATTTTCGATTTTAGCTAAGGGAGGGTGCGTGTTGGCTTGTCATTTCAATAATCCTTTTAATTTTTCGTCTTCTTTCCCTTGTTCAATCAGGTAGCATTCAACTTTGTCATTTATCACATATCAGATTATGTTTTTTCCTTTGAATTGGAGTGTTGGCATATTTATTTGTTTTTATCAATTTTAAAACCTACTGGTTTTCTTTGTTCGTTTGATTGTTGGTGCATTTCATCAAATTTATCAAGTAAAAATTTGAATGCTTTACTGAATTTTACATCAAGTTTAAGGATTTCTTTTTTCAAATCTTCATTTTCTCTCAACAATGAACGATAGCGGGCAAATGCACGCATAATTTCAATGTTTATTTTTATGGCCTTTTCTGACCGTAATACGGATGAAAGCATAGAAACGCCTTGTTCAGTGAAAGCTAAAGGATTTACAGAAGAATGTTTCAGGGTTGCCAACCGGTCGCAATTTGTGACCAGTTCATCTTTCTCATTTTGAGTGAGTTCAAACATAAAATCATCAGGAAACCGCTCAACATTACGTTTAACCTGTTGCTTCAATGCTTTTGTCGGAACACCGTATAAAACCGCCAAATCAGCATCTATCATTACTTTGAAACCTCTGAATTGAAAAATCAGTGTTTCGTATTCAGGTTTGATTAAACCATTCATTGTTCGTTCTGTTTTTTATAGTTCAACTGTTTTTCAGCAACCTTCAGCGCTTCCAGCCCAAATTCTTCGTCTTTCAATTCGTAAAGTACTTTTTCGCTTAAATAATCAATCACCAGTTTATCTGAATCAATTTTATAGAGTTCTGCTAATTTTAAAACCAACTCTTTCGAGAACTTCCGTTCGCCACGCTCCATCTTGCTCAATATAGCCACGTCGGTGTCGATGGCTACTGCGGCTTTCCGTAACGAAAAACCAGCCTTTTCCCTTAATTCCCGTAATTGCAATCCTACTGTTGACATTTCTTGTGTTGACAAATATTGTCAAAGGTAATGCAATTTCATTTATTAAATCAAACAAATTTCAAATTATTTATCAACAGTTTATTATTAGCAGGCGCCTCGGAGAGAAGAGTATGTGTGGCTGAAAAGGAACAGCTTGTCCCGCTAATGCCTGAGTTGCAGTAGATGACAGCCACACTCTTGCTTTTGTGCAATAGCATTTTCTTTATTTTCTTCTTTAGCAATCCCCCCGACCGCTTCCCTCCCTCTTACAGCCAAACTCCAACTTTTGATTTCAAAAAAAAACGCCGATCGCTCCCATCTGCCGCCATTACCTGATTGTTAATAAAAATAATTCCTCTTGTTTTTCCATAGCGATCAGATTGGGGTAATTTTGCACCATGGCAGAACAGGAAAAAACATTTCAAAACAAGACTCAGAGCACTGACACAGAGAACCGTAGAAAGGTGCAGCGCACCCACACACAGAATTATTTCGAGTACGGCAAAATCCCGCCCCAGGCACTCGACTTGGAGGAGGCGGTACTTGGCGCTTTGCTCATCGACCAGAAGGCGCTCTCGGAAACGGTGGATTTCCTTAAACCGGAGA
Organism: Clostridia bacterium; assembly: GCA_009928785.1. Classification (GTDB taxonomy): domain Bacteria; phylum Bacteroidota; class Bacteroidia; order Bacteroidales; family 4484-276; genus SABY01. The sequence goes on from SABY01000094.1 coordinate 7,870, forward strand.
TGTTCTACACCGAAGCAAATCGTAAAATTTATGCAGCCATCGTCGAATTATTTGCAAAGCAGCAACCCGTGGATATGCTCACGGTTACCAATCAACTCAAGTCGAGTGGCGATCTGGAACTCGCCGGTGGCGCCTATTACATAGCACAGCTTACGCGCCGGGTGGCATCGGCGGCCAACATAGAATACCACGCCCGCATTATCCTGCAAAAGTTTATCCAGCGACGTCTCATCGAAATTTCTGCCGAGATCACCACCGAAGCCTTCGAGGATTCAGCCGACGTTTTTGATCTGCTCGACCGTGCCGAACAAAAACTCTTCTCGGTGAGCGAGAACAACCTCCGCCGCGATCATTCCGACATGCCTTCATTGGTTAAAGAGGCGCTGGAAAACATCGAGAAAGCCGGCAAGAACAAAGGCACCTATAGCGGTGTGCCCAGCGGTTTCCACAGGCTCGACGACATCACCGGTGGCTGGCAAAAGTCGGACCTGGTGGTACTTGCCGCTCGTCCAGGCATGGGAAAAACAGCCTTTGTACTATCCATGGCGCGAAACGCCGCCGTGACTTATAACCGACCGGTAGCTATTTTCTCGCTCGAGATGGCCGCCGTGCAACTGGTGACACGACTAATTTCGAGTGAAACACAACTGGCTGCCGAAAAACTTAAAAAAGGTGAGCTGCACGACCACGAATGGCAACAATTGCATTCGCGCATTGCCAATCTGGTAGGCGCCCATTTATACATCGACGACACCCCCGCACTTACCATCTTTGAGCTGCGCGCCAAAGCCCGGCGCATGAAGCAACAATACGACATACAGCTCATCATCATCGATTACATCCAACTAATGCAGGCCGGCAACGACAAAGGCAACCGTGAGCAGGAGATCAGCAACATTTCCAGAAGCCTCAAGAGCCTGGCCAAAGAGCTTAATATTCCCATCGTGGCTCTCTCGCAGCTCAACCGCTCGGTGGAGACACGCGGCGGCCTGAAAAAACCGATCCTCTCCGACCTCCGCGAGTCTGGCGCCATAGAGCAGGATGCCGACATGGTTCTCTTTATCTATCGCCCCGAATATTACAAAATAGATGAGATGGAGGATGGCTCCTCCTCGGCGGGAATGGCCGAACTCATTATTGCAAAGCACCGCAACGGAGCGCTGGCCGAGGTTAAACTGCGTTTTGTGGCCCAGTATGCGCAATTTACTGATGGCGACGGCACTTTTAATAATCAAAAAGATGAGAATATGTCGCCGAACACTAATTTTGAAAATGGGGTGATGACACTCCAAAGCAAAATGAATAATAACGATGACTCCACCCACAGTCGCGACAGCTACCTCGAGGACTTCAATCCACCAGAGGAAGAGGCCAATTTCTGATGTCGCCTTCACAATAACCACCGGCATTTTTCATTATTAATGCTGACATTCAATCATAACGCGACATGAAAAAAATATTCATCACCCTTTGCTTTCTATTTATAATTATCACCAGTGAGGCCGCCTGGTTGCTCATCCCAATGGACAATGCGCAAAAAAACCATCTAAAAGCTTACGGCATAGCTTATTGGACTCTGGAGCGCGACATAGAGGTAAGCTGGCTGCTCAACTACCGTGGAGGGAGTTTTATGTGCCAACACATGCAGCCAATAGAAAATGAACTGGTAATACGTGGGGTGAGCTACGAAGTAATTGCCGATGTGCAGGCACAACAGATATTGCAGCAAATAGGTCAGGCGGAGGTAAACATGGATGAAGTGAAACTGCACAAGGCGCCAAAGATTGCTGTCTATTCGCCCAAAAACCGCATGCCGTGGGACGATGCCGTTACGCTGGCGCTTACCTATGCCGAAATTCCCTACGACGTAGTTTATGATAATGAAATAATGCAGGGCGTGCTGCCTATGTACGACTGGCTTCACCTTCACCACGAAGATTTTACGGGACAATACGGTAAATTCTGGCGCTCGTTTCGCACAGCAGCCTGGTACCAGGAAGATGTGCGCATCAACGAGGAGAACGCACGTATGCTCGGCTTCGACAAAGTGTCGCAGCTTAAGTTGGCTGTAGCCAAATCTATCCGCGACTTTGTGTCGGGCGGCGGTTATTTATTCTCAATGTGTTCGGCTCCCGACAGCTACGATGTGGCGCTGGCTGCCAATGGGGTGGACATTGTGGATGTGATGTTTGATGGCGACCCGCCCGATGCTAACGCGCAGCAACGCCTCAACTTTGAAAACTGTTTCGCTTTCCGCGATTTCCAAATCGTGACCAACCCTTACGAATACGAGATTTCATCCATCGACGTCACCGAAACCCGATCACGCAGTATCAATGAGCAAAACGATTTCTTCACTCTCTTCGACTTCTCGGCCAAATGGGACCCGGTACCCACCATGCTTTGCCAAAACCACATGCAGGTGATCAAAGGTTTTATGGGACAAACAACAGCCTTTAACACCAAAAATGTAAAACCAAATGTGCTGATAATGGGCGAAAACAAAGCTGCAGGCGAAGCCCGCTACATCCACGGCGACTATGGCTTTGGCACTTTCACTTTCTATGGCGGCCACGACCCCGAAGACTACCGCCACCTGGTGGGCGATCCGCCTACCGATCTCAACCTATATCCCAACTCTCCGGGCTACCGCCTCATCCTGAATAATGTGCTATTTCCGGCGGCCAAAAAGAAAAAACAGAAAACCTAATAACTCACCTCTATCGGACCGCTGTATTTGATGATGTGGCACACATCGGCGCCAATGGAGTATTGCTCGCGGACTACCTCTTGGCTGGTTTTAATCCCTACAAAAACAAAATCTTCGCGCATACCTTCCAGCAGCGATTGGAAACTATCGTCGAGGATGGGGTACCAATTGTTGAGCGGAAACTGCCCGCTGGCAGTAAATCGGATGGTGTCGGTTGTGGATGGACGTATTGTATAGAAATCGTCGAGCTTACCACCGATTACCTTTACGCCGATCATTTTAAACTCCTCGGTGCAGATAACTTCCTGATCATCGTCACCACTACAACCGGCCACCAGCAAAGTCATCCATACCATCAGCAAAGCCATATTTTTCATTATCGTCAGCATATTTTTTTGTTTTGAAAGATTTATTGGCAAAAGTAATCTTTCCCCGCAGCATTTTTCAGCGAGAATAACAAAGAAGCCATCAACGCTTAGAATTACTTTTTTGATTTTCTATCGGCACGGATTCCTCAAGCTATCCTCATAAAAAAACCTGCCACAGGTTTAGTGCAACAGGTTAAATATTTTAGAATTAAATCCTATCCTTTTTTTTAAAAATCCAGCAGCTTTTTGGCGGCGTGGTAAATTTTCTCATCGTTGGGAAGGATGGCCTTTTCCAGAATTCTATTGAAACCTACGGGTGTAAAAGTAGAGCCAACTCGGCGTACCGGTGCATCGAGATATTCGAAAGCTTCTTCGGTGATCATGGCAGCAAGTTCACCACCAAATCCACCAAACACCTTGTCCTCATGAACGATGAGCACCCGGTTGGTTTTCTTTACCGAAGCCAGCACCGCCTCTTTGTCGAGAGGTATCAGCGAGCGCAGATCGATAACCTCCACGGATTTGTTGTGGTCTTTTTCGAGTTGCTCGGCGGCTTTTACACACATGTGCGTAGTGTTTCCATAGGTAATAATGGAGAGGTCGGTACCTTCGCGTCGCACGCGAGCTATGCCAAAGGGGACTTCAAAATCGTCGGGAACCTCAGCTTCGGAAGCCGGGTCGTTATAAAGGGCTTTGGGTTCGAGAAACAACGTAGGCCCTTCGCTGCGCATACTGGTGCGCAAGAGTCCGGCGGTATCGTCGGCATACGAAGGATACACAATGCGGATGCCCGGAAAAGTAGCCATGGCGCCTTCGATGGTTTGCGAATGATAAAGCCCGCCACCGATGTAGCCGCCCGACGCAAGTCGAATGGTGACGTTGGGCGAAAAAGCTCCGTTGCTGCGCCAGTAGTCGTGGGTGGTTTCGACAAACTGCTCCATGGCCGGCCAGAAATAGTCGGCAAATTCGGCGCCTTCCACCACGATGCGGATTTTCTTATCGTAGCGGCTCATGCCATTGGCGGTGCCCATGATGTAATCTTCGGCGATGGGCGCATTGAACACCCGCTTGATGCCAAACTCCTGCTGCAAACCTTTGGAAACATTAAAAATCCCACCCTTATCTTTGTTGGCCATATCCTGACCCCAGATAAAAGTATCGGGGTTGTGGCGAAACTCAGCCTTGAGTGTCGTGTTAAGCGCTTCAATCAGCCGCATGGTCTTGCCTTTTTCGTTGCCCTGCAAGCCTTTGGGGTATTTTTCGGAGACAAACGGTTTGGGTACTACAAAATCGAAAATTGTTTTTGGGTCGGGATCAGGTGCCTTGAGAACTTTTTTGTGAGCGGCTGAAATCTCTTTCTTTGCCTGACCGTCAATCTCAGTAAGCTCTTCATCAGTAAAAATACCGGCATACGTGAGTCTTTCGCGAAACTTCAACAAAGGATCAAGCAAATCCATTTCCGAAAGTTCAGCGTCGTCGCGGTACAGCTCGTGGCGGTCGGAATTGGAGTGGGATCCCATACGAATACAGTTGGCATGGACGATCACCGGAACCTCTTCTTCTTTGATGATACGCCTGGCTTTGAGCATGGCATTCATCGAGTTGATGGGGTCTTTGCCATTAGCATAAATGATGCGCAGGTTTTTAAAGCCATGAAAGTTATCGGCAGCGCGTGGGTTTGCGGTCTGTTCTTCTTTGGGCACTGAAATGCCGAAACCATTATCCTGAAAGACGAAGATCACCGGCAGCCGTTCGGTGGAAGCGCCGTTGATGGCTTCGTAAACATAGCCTTCCGAAGTGGACGATTCGCCCTGCGAGCTGATGGCTACGGCGTCGGAGCCATAATATTTCATGGCACGTGCCACGCCAACGGCATGCAACGTATGGTTGCCGGTAGCCGACGACACGTTGTGGATGTTCCAGGCAGGCTTGGCAAAGTGATTGGACATATGGCGCCCGCCGCTGGCCAGATCGGTAGCCTTGCTCAGGCCGTTGAGGATTATTTCTTCGGGAGTAAGCCCGGCGGATATTACGGTAAGCATGTCGCGATAGTAGGGAAAAAGATGGTCTTTGCCCCGCTCGAAAATCTGCCCGATGGCGAGCTGAATGCCGTCGTGGCCAGCATAAGGCGCATGATACGACCAGCCCAGCGCCTGCTTCAGATAGTTTGGCGCTTTGTTGTCGAGCTGACGTCCCAGCGTCATCAGGTAATACCACTGCTTAAGCGTATCGCGTTCAGTACCTTTGATACTATAAATCTTGTCTTCTTTGTTAAGAACGAATGGATTTCTGTTAATCATTACAAAATAATTTCTTTATAAAAAGTCTTAAATATTAAGCTAACTGCCCCTGTAAACACCCGTTTTTGGGGTTTGTTCAGTCCTTCAATTGTACATTATTTATCATTCATACCAAAAATTTTTGAGGCATTTTATGACATGGACAAAAGTATGATCCGTGATACTTAATTGGCGACAGGTTTTTATTTTTGATCCGCAGGTTCGCTTACCTTGAGGATGTTTCCTTTAAAAAACAAATCCTTTCCTGCCAAAGGGTGATTAAAATCGACGGTGACGGCGTCGGGAGTAATTTCGGCTACCAAACCGCTGAACTCCAACCCTTCGGGCGTTTCTATGGGAATGTACATACCTTCTTCTATGTCGTCCTCGTCAAGATCATTGTCGGTGAGTAAAGTTGTTCGAACGTACCGATGTACCGCTTCTTCGCGGTAGGGGCCGTAGGTGTCGGAATGGAGAAGCACAAATTCGAAATCATCGCCAGCTTTAAGCCCTATAAGTTGCTGCTCGAAAGGCTCGAGCAAATTGCCCTGGCCTATCACCACCGTCATCGGCGCGGACTTTTCGAATTGTTGAATCTTTTCGCCATCGGCATTTCCAATCTTCATCTCAAAGGTAAAAGTCACCTTTGAATTTTTATCAATAACCATAGCATTAACAATTTTTAATGGCAGCAAAAATAGCCAAAAAGTGTAGGTACGCACCGAATAACTATTTTTGCGCCCTTTCGTTAATTCTATTTTTAAACTTTAAACAACTACAAGATGCTTTTTCAAATCAAAACTTATTTAGCAATAACACTATTGGGTATTTTTCTCACCGCCGGCCTTCAGGCGCAGGATGTAACCCCACAGAAAAAGATGTACGCCAAATCTTTTTACCACCAAAAAGCGCCCGAACTGGTGGTGGAAAAATGGATAAGCGAACAACCCGACACCAAGGGCAAGTTTGTGATGATCGACTTTTGGGCAACCTGGTGTGGCCCCTGCAAGCGCGCCATTCCGGAAGTAAACAAATGGGCGGAAAAATACAAAGATCAGATGGTGGTGATTGGCCTTTCGGATGAGCCGGAAGCCAAAGTGCTATCGATGAAAACGCCGGTGATGGAGTATTACAGCGCCATCGACACACAGGGAAGACTCAAAAAAACCTATCAGGTGAGCGGCATTCCGCATGTGGTGCTTATCGATCCGCAAGGCATCGTGCGCTGGCAGGGCTTTCCATTTCTGGCCGGGAACGAGCTTACCGAAGAAGTGCTGGAGGCGACTTTTAAAAAATACGGAACGAAATAAGAACTAACCACCAAGGTGCAGGAAGTTTTAAAAATAGAGGGACTCACCAAACGTTATGGCGCCATCCGCGCCATCGACGGGCTGAACCTGGAAGTACAGCAAGGCCAGGTGTTTGGCATCCTGGGTCCCAACGGTAGCGGCAAGACTACCACGCTGGGCATCCTGCTCGACATTACCCGCCCCGACAGCGGCACCTTTACCTGGTTTGGCCAACGGCCTACTCATCTGGCACGACGGCGGATTGGCGCCACGCTCGAAAGCCCCGTGTTTTATCCTTATCTCTCGGCCATCAACAACCTGAAAATTGTTGCCAACATCAAGGGCATCGGCTACAAAGGCATCGATGATGTGCTGGAGTTGGTGGGACTTTATGGCCGACGCCACAGCAAGTTTAGAACTTATTCGTTGGGAATGAAACAGCGGCTGGCCATTGCTTCGGTGCTGCTGGGCGATCCGGAGGTGCTCATCTTCGACGAGCCTACCAACGGCCTCGACCCACAGGGCATTGCCGAAATCCGCAACCTGATCATCGATCTGGCACGGCGCGGACAAACCATCCTTCTGGCCAGCCATCTGCTCGACGAGGTGCAAAAAATATGTTCGCACGTTGCCATCATGCGGCGCGGACAGAGACTCTTTTCCGGGCCTATCGGCGACCTCTCCAAAGAAACCGACCTACTGGAGCTGCGCGCCGACGATCAGGAAAAACTCGTAACCGCCTTAGGCGAAATTGATGGAATGGCTGAAATAAAAAAAGAAGGTAACATGCTTCTTGTGAATTTGGGAGGCACCCTTACACCAGCCGAAATAAACAAACTGCTGCAACAAAAAGGCATTGTGCTCTCGCACCTCAATCTGCGCCGCAAGAGCCTCGAACAAGAAGTGCTGAAACTACTGGAGGATCAACGATGATGGTGCTGCTAAAAATAGAATGGCTAAAACTGAAAAGCTACCGCGCCTTCTGGATCATGGTGGGATTGTATCTCTTTATTCTGTTTTCTACCATTATCGGCTTGCCGGCCATACTCGATTTTCTTGCCGACAAAGCCAACGACAATGTTTTTATCAAAGCTTTCAAAATTGTAGCCTTCAACTTTGCCGACATCTGGCAAAACATAGCCTATGTGGCTGGCTGGCGCTGGTCGATAAAGGTTTTGCTGGCGCTGCTGGTGCTTATTGTAATCTCCAACGAGTTTACTTTTCTCACTGTCCGCAGCAACATCATTCATGGTCTCAGTCGCACGCAGTTTATGGTGGGCAAGCTCTCGGTAATATTTTTGCTTACGCTAATATCCACGGTGGCGCTGTTTATTGCAGGCATGTATCTGGGATTGATGTTTTCGGCAACCAAAACCATTGGCGCTATCTTCGGGCATATCTATTTTATGGGCTTTTATTTTCTGGAACTCTTTACATATCTCACCTTTGCGCTGCTCATTGGTTTATTAATACGAAAAACGGGCTTTGCCATCATCACACTCCTTTCGTACAATTTCCTGGAGCTGATTCTTCAATATTATGTAAATGATGACTATGAAAAATTCCTGCCCCTCAATGGAATCAACGGCATCGTAACCGGGCTAAACTCGTCGATGTTAAAAATAAAGACGCCCGATTTTGATATGAGCATGATTTTGCAGGAGCACCTCTCGCCGCTAAGTTTCGTTATCTGCGTGGGGTATCTGGCTCTCTTTCTCGGTGCCATTTATCTCTATATGCAACGGCGGGATTTGTAAAAAAGAGAGGGTTCAGTCATCAATTTACAACTAGCCCCCTACTCCACCACAATCTTTTGTGTTAATGTTTTCCTTCCGGAGGTAGCACTCAAAATATAAACGCCACGTGGCCATTGGCGGGTGGCTATGGTTATCTCCGGA
>SABY01000001.1 GCA_009928785.1 Clostridia bacterium
ACCGACATGGCAAAGACAAAAATTATTACAAACAACAGCGACATGTTGTCGGCGTAGTCGAGGTAGCCGGCCAGATTGTTTTGTTCTTTGAGGCGGAACATTTCGGGGGCAAATTCATCGTCGGTGGCGGCGTATTGACGGTTGAAGTTTTCGGTAAGTTGCCGGGCTTTCTCATCGTTATACACATCATTGGCAAAATATCCCAATATCTCGCCGGCACCATCCTGCATGTCGAGCATGCGTTGTGCGTCGGCCACATCGATGATGAAGGCGCCTTTGTCCATGGCCGCCATTCCAAAACGGATGGTACCGCATACGGTAAAATTCTCGAACGTCATGCTGCCATTCATGGTGGAACCAATAAAAGTTACAGGGTCGCCAATTTTGATGTTGAGCTTTTCAGCAAAAATATGCCCGATCAAGGCTTCGCCCGGTTCATCAGGCACAGTTCCCGATACCAATGCATTTTGGATATTAAGCCGTTGCACTTCTTTGCTTTGCTGCGAAAATAACTCCACGGCCATTCCTGAAGCCGGACCTTGTCCTTTGGTTTCGCCGTTTTGGTCGGGCACGTCGATGAGTCCGCCAAAGCGGATACGTTTTACCCAATCCATTCCGGGATGCTGCCGGCGGAGGCTTTCCATCAGCGTATCTACTCCCAGCAGCGCCAGATCGTTGGGCAGTTGATCTTTATTTTGGGCGTAAGCCCGCGACATTATTTTTACATGCCCCGTTTCAAAGCGCGCATTCTGATCGACGATGTCGCCCATAGCGCCTTTTAGAAATCCACTTAGAAAAATGGTGAGCATCACGCCAATGGTGATGACAATTATGGGGATCAGGCTGCGGTTTTTGTCCCTTAAAATTCCTTTTATCAAATAATTTATCATTGTAGTTTTCCTTTTAATGCGTTAACGGGATCCATATTGGCGATTTTTCGTGCGGGTAAAAAGCTGACGATAGTAGCCGATATTACTACAAGCACTATTGTACTAATTATCAAACCGGCGCCATACACAGGATAAATGGTGCCGGCAACAGAAACGCCCATGTCCTGGGTGGCTTCGGGCATGGCAATGCCGGTGTTGGCCATAAAAAATAATAGCGGGATACCATAGATACAACCCACGATGGTAGCCAATAGACTATACATGGTGCCTTCGGTGGTAAAAAGTCCCACCACTTGCCAGCGCGTCATTCCCAGCGAGATGTAGGTGCCGATTTCGCGCTGCCGCCTGAAAATGGAAAGCACCTGTGTGTCGAAGATGGCCAACAGCGCAATGGCCAGCAGCAAGAGATACATGATGGAGCCACCAATGTTTTTGGATTGGATAATGCTGTCGAGACTTTGCAGCAATTCTTTTTGTGATTTAAATTTCCAACCATCAATCTCTTGAGGCTGGTATCCGCCATCGGCGACAAAAAAAGTAGCATGACCCTGCAGGTTTGTCATTGTCCATAGTTTTTCTATCGAAATCCAAATCTGGCCATTATCCACTGCTGACACATCGGTATCGAAAATGCCGGCGATGGTAATGTTGGCCGCGTCGAAGGTTCCGTTTTTGTCGCGCCAACGCAGCAGCAACTCCTCGCCCTGCTTCAATTGCAGCGATTTTGCCATCCGTGTGCCAACCATGGCAGGTATATCGGCAGTGCTCCCCGAAAGCATCCGTGTGGGAAACGCCAATGTATTTTGATTTACATCAATACCTTTGAGAACGACAGGGACCATGCGCCCCTGTGGATAAACGGTAGCTTGTCGCAGCAGGATAGGCGAAAGATGTTGCTGCTGGTTTCGTGGTAATATTCCGTGACCATCCTGCACCGAAAAAGGATCGGTGGGATCGTAATCGGCATGAAGCAAATGCCCGTGGCCGTATTCCCAGGCGATGCTATCGCGACGCGCCTGCTGGTTCCAGCCATCAATCATTCCGCGGTAGAAAATGATGACCACAAACGCAAACGACAGCACGCCTACATTAAGCCATGTTCGCAGGCCAGCGCCCAACAGATTGCGGAAAGCCAATATTAAGGAGAGTTTCATGTGATTGTTGATGTTTTGTGTCTGAACATAAAGTCGGTATTTTTAAAACCAAATTCCAAATTCCAAATTCCAAATTCCAGATTCCAAATTCAAGATTCCAAATTCAAGATTCCAAATTCAAGATTCCAAATGAATTTCAAAAAACAAATTTCAAATGTTCGTTACATTTTGGTTTATTGAGTTTTTGATATTGAAATTTATTTGTGATTTGGTTTATTGTTATTTGGAATTTGTTAAAGTTCTCTTGGCTGTAACAATTTCATCCTCCGCTACCTGTCCATCTTCGAGGTGGATGATGCGGTCGAGGTATTCCATCACTTTTTCGTCGTGGGTGGCAAACAGGAAAGTTGTGTTGAGTTCCTTGTTGAGTTGCTTCATGGTTTGCAGGATGCCGTGGGCATTTTTGGCGTCGAGGTTGGCGCTTGGCTCATCGGCCAGGACAATTTGTGGGCGCTTAACCATGGCGCGTGCAATGGCTACCCGCTGCCCTTCACCACCCGAAAGTTTAGATGGCTTTTTGTCGGCCATATCCTGCAAGCCCACCCACTCGAGGGCTTCCATCACAGCTTTTTTCCGCTCCTGCTTAGTATTATCCTGCAGTAGCAGCGCAAATTCTACATTTTCGTACACCGTGTAGATGGGTAACAGATTATAAACCTGAAACACAAAGCCGATGTGAAGATTGCGCAGCAGCGCCGATTCCTTGTGCGAAAGCTCCGAAATGCGTTTGCCCATCACGATGGCTTTGCCTTCGGTAGGGCTGTCGAGCGAACCGATGATGTTGAGCAGGGTAGTTTTGCCCGAACCGCTTGGCCCGACAAAGCCGCCAAATTCTCCTTTTTTAAACTCCAGATTGATGTTTTTTAAAGCCGTAAACTCACGGTCGCCCATCGGGTAGCGCTTGGTTACGTTTTGGATGCTGATGATGTTTTGATCCATTGTATTTATTTTTTAAAAATTAAAATGCGTATGAACTGGTGTTAAATCTTCAATTAAAACCGCTTGTGTTTGATTATTAAATTCCAAATTCCAAATGACAAAAATCAAATAAAGCTCAATAATAAAATCTCAATGGCCAAAACTATTACGAACACTTGAATTTTGTTTTTTTTGAAATTTATTTGTGATTTGTTTTTATTGTCATTTGGAGCTTAGGCGCTATCAGTGTTTGCTTTTGAGTGCTTTTACCGGATCGAGCCGCGCAATTTTACGTGCAGGCCAATAGCTGATGAGCGCCGACGAAACCACTACCAATACGAAAGTGGTGAGGATGAGCGAGAAGCCGAAGGCTGGATAAATCCTCGACGACATCCCGAAGCCCATCTCTTCGATGCCACCCATGCCAATGCCTTGTGTTCCAAAATAAAGAAAGATCGGGAGTCCGTAAATGCCGCCAACGAAAGTTGCCAGCAGGCTGTACATGGTTCCTTCGATGGTGAAAAGATTAACCACCCGGTTGCGGGTAAGTCCCAGCGAAATGTAAGTTCCAATCTCGCGCTGCCGCCTAAAGATGGAGAGCACCTGCGTGTCGAAAATAGCCAGCAGCGCTATCGAAAGCAACAACAAATAGATTACCCATCCACTGATGCTTTCGGCCTCCACGGCGGCATTGAGTTCTTTGAGTAGTTCCTGCTGCGAAACAAATCGCCATCCGTCATTATTTTTAGAAACAAAATTACTGTTGGCAACAAAAAGCGTGGCATGTCCCTGCAGCCCGGTCATCTGTTGCAGTTTACGCAACGGAATCCAAATTTGCCCCACATCCACACCGGGTACCTGCGTGCTAAATATCCCTGCTATGGTTACGTTGGCAGCATCAAAGGTTCCTTCTTTGTCGCGCCACCGCAACAACACCTGATCACCCTCTTTCAGATTAGCTGCCTCCGCCATGCGCGTACCAACGATGGCCGGAATAGCGGCGGCGCTCTCCCGGAGCTTTTGTGTCGGAAGTTTTAATAATTCCTGATCTACACCGATACCTTTCAAAACAATTGGCATCATGCGACCCTGCGGATAAATGGACGCTTGCCGTAATAAGAGCGGAACAAGATTTTGCTGCTGATCGTCTGGCAAAATTCCATGCCCATCATCAAGCGTAAAAGGATCGGCGGGATCATAATCACTGTTTTGCAGTTGCCCGTAGCCATATTCCCATGCCACACTATTTTGTATGCCCTGTTCCTGCCATCCTATCAAAAAAGCGCGATAGAAGATGATAAGGACAAAAACAAAAGAGAGAATACCTACGTTGAGCCAGGTGCGCAGCCCGGCGCCCATGATATTTTTGTAAGCCAGTCGAAAAGCAAGTTTCATTGGTATGATTCATTTATTAATGATTAAAAACCACCATCAACCGCAAGCCGGGGCCTGTGAGGTTGTAAAGCAGCTCGTTTTGTTGCAGTAGCTGGGTGGTTTCTGTATTGTAATAAGCCATCACATATCCCACCAATCGCCTGAACTGATGCTCGTAACTAACGAAAGCAGAAAACGCCTCCTCTTCCCAGCTATAGTAAAAAACGCTGCTGATGTTGTCGTTGAGTGTGAGCGGATACATAATGGTGGCCGCCGAAGTGTTGGAAACAGCACCATCGAAAGTAAAAGCTTTTTCGTCGAAACTGGCCAGCATGTGTTCGGCCACCACGTTGATCCCGTTGCCCACACCAAAAGTATAATCGGTACCCAGCGTAAGATAATGCTGATGGGTAAGCTGTCCCATATCTTTGGCTTTGACTACATACACAGCCTCAAACCAAAGCCCCACTTCCACATCCCATTTGCCATCAAGCCCTATTCGGTTTTCGGGGACTTTTTCGTAAGCAGGCAGGCCTATGACATCGCGTGTGTCGGCGGTGCGGTGGTGGTAGGATAAAGCCAACTCACCCGCCGGCACGGGATATTGAAAGCGCCCCCCAAATTCAGGAATATTTTCGTTGGAGGGCACCACCTCAAAGCCGCGTGTTTTCTCGTTGCCATAAAGCATCCACAGCCAGATGTTGGCGTTGTTCATAAAATAATATCTGCCCAGCAGTGCATACACGCCATTGGTAAGCTGCAACGGATCGCGCGGGTCGATTTCGTCGAACCATTGCAAGGGGCGCAACACCGACGCCGAGCCAAAGTTGATTTTTTGTAATCCGGCTCTTATCTCGTATTGCTTTCCGGTGTAGCGCGCCCAGATACGGTAAGGCTGCACGTCGCCATCGGCGGTGTTGGCATCGAAAGGACGCGTGAGCACCGAACCGTAAATATTGGCCGAAGCCATAAAATCGAGGCTGTTATTGTTGCGCAAGTTATGGCTGTAAGTAAGCTCAGGGATGTAGCGTCCGCCAAGCAATACATCCAAATCGCTGTCGGGATTGTAAGCGCCATACGCCGAAAGCTGACCACGAAATTCCAGGGAGTTTTGTCCGACAACTGGCAACGTTATCACCAGCATCAACACCATATATATCATGTGCAGGAATTTCATGCAGATGGCTGCTTAAGAATACCGTAAAAGAAAAATCGCGTCACTTCCATAATTGCCTGCTGTGAATCGTTGCAAATAGCAAGCAGTTTTTCGTCGAGGATCATTTGCGTAAGGCGATCCATCAGGTACATGATAAAATCAATTGTCACATCCTGCCGGATAAAGCCGTTTTGCTGCGCTTGCGCAAAATCATTACGTACTTCAGCCGAAATTTCGTGCTGATAGGTTTCGATCATTGCGCGAAGCTCCGTTTGGTTTTGCTGATAAATGTCTTTTATAAATTCATCGCTGATATTGTTGGTAGCGTCATGTTTGAGCATAATCACCTGCTGCATCTTTTCAGTAAAAGTGATTTCCTGCTGCATGATGCGATGATAATCTTCCATGCCTTTCTCCAGAATATCGCGGAGCACCTGCGCGGCGATTTCATTTTTGTTGGCAAACTGCCGATAGAAAGTCATTTTGCTAACGTCGGCTTCCGAGCAGATTTCTTGTATCGTGACGCGCCGGATGCCGTGCTTCCAAAAAAGCGTTCGGGCAGCATCGAGTAGTGCCTGGCGGTTTTTATTATTATCTGTTGGAGTGTCCATAGTATTACAAATATTTTGCAATGATACTATTTTAATTTAATTTTACGAAAATAGTATCATAAAATTTAATTAGTAAGATAGTCTAATTAGTGCCTGTCTTTAAAGTAAGGTTTATTGAGGATATGCATAAGCCCAGGCATTTTTGAAATTCATAGCCCAGGCATTTATGCCTGGGATTGAAATGAAGGGATGGCAAAACTCCGCCCTCGCTGGGATTGCCGAAGGCAATCCCAGCGAGGGCGGAGGAAACATTTTTCATATCGATTGTTACCAGAAATAAATGCCTGGGCTACAAAAAGTGTGACTTTATGGACAAACACTAATTAATTGCACCCCGCGATTGCACCGTGAATCACATGTAAAAACACCGCATCCCTCAAACCCTCCCGATAATCGGGACAGGCATTATTTTGTAATAAATGGGGAGCACCGAGCCACATGCCGCTCTGAGTATAGCTTCGGTTGACAAAATAGAAACCTTATTACGAATCAGGTAACCTTAAAAAGATTTTTTTTAGTCTAAAGAATGGGGAGTGCAATACAAAGTTGCCATCTAAACAAAACAAGAAGAGTTCGATTTTCAATCCGTTGATAACATTTTAATAATTTAAAACGATGCGCTTTGCCTCATTTCATTAATTTTGCCAGGCAATGAAACGAAGCATTTTTTTTATCGGTTTTTTATTTATCACATCGCTGCTCTGGAGCCAGATAAGCGACGAGGCGGCTGCCTATCGGCAACTGGCGGTGCGCCTTACCCACCAGGCAGCTATTGCTGACAGCGCCGGCAACACCGATGAAGCCCTCAAATTATTGCATAAAGCTATTGCCATCGACCCTCATTATGCTGTGGCTTTCGCCAAATCCGGCGACATTTATTACCAACAGGAAAATTATTCACAAGCGCGCGCCTATCTCGACACTGCCATTTTGCTGGAGCCATCGCAGCCGCTTTATTTGCAACGCGCCGAAACCTTGATCAAACTTGGAAATACCGAAGCTGCCCGCCGCGACCTTTCGCTTGCCGGCATCGAGACCAACACCGATAATTCAGACGCCCTTTCGGTGCAGTCGGAGCTGGCTCTCCAATATTATGAGCAAGGAATGACTTTGCTTTCGCAAAAAAAACCTGACGAAGCTTTCGACAGCTTTAACGAAGCCATCCTGCTCAATCCCGATTTAGCGAAAGCGTATTTACAAAAAGGATTGATTTTTTATGACAACGCCGACTATGCTGCCGCTATCAACAATTTCGATCGTGCGCAGCAGTTGCAGCCCGAAAGCGGCGCCGCACTGTACATCGTAAAATCTTATTTGGCCACCAGCCAAACCAGCAAAGCTACTGAGGAGTATAAAGCTGTGGATACAACAGGTTTTGATAAAAAAGCCCAACAGCTTTATCAGGATGTAAGTGCATTGCTGGCGCAGCATTATATCGGTCAGGCCAACCAACGAATAGCCGGAGGGCAGACTGATGAGGCGCTGTCACTTTTGCAGCAGGCGGTGGTGGTCGATTCTTCAAGCGGAGAGGCTTATGGTTATCTGGGGGCAGTTTATTTTAATAAAAAAAATTATGAAGCCGCAATAGCCGCCTACGATCGGGCTATTGTTTTGACACCGCAGCGGCAGTATTATCTTAACCGTGGCGCTGCCCGCACCGAGCTGGGCGATCTGGAAGGCGCTTTCGCGGATATGTCGTTGGCGCGGAAACTGTCGGAGGAGGGCGGGCAGATTCCCAGAGAAACCAGTAAGCCTGAAACGAAAGAGGAGGCTCCGGCTGCAGCAAGTGAAGAAACGGCAATAAAAATTCCATCCACGACAAACGAAATGGAGCCTGCACCAAAGCCCACCGAACCGGCACAGGATTATTTTTATTGGATCGACCGTGCCGACCAGGCTTTTCGTGCCAACGATAAAGCCAACGCACGCGAATACTACCTGATGGCGCAACAGGCCGACCCGTCCAAAAGATACCCCGAAGCACAGCTTAGCTTGCTCGATCAGGATGTAAAACCAGCCTCCGCTCCCGAAAGTAAATCTTACGACAAACTGGTTTCGACAGCCGACTATTATTACAGCATAAAAGCCTACAAAAACGCCAGAGATCATTATGCACAAGCCCTTGAGCTGGCGCCCGAAAGGAAATATCCGGCGTTGAAGATTGAAGAAATCGACCAATTGTATCTCAACGATAGCATCGCTCCGGCTACTGCCGATGACAATGATCCTGAAAGTATTGATATAGATGCTTTGCCCGGACAAAATAATTCTGGTGCCGGATTCAACGACTCCAGCGCAATGCTTTATAACGAAGGGCTGCGCCGTTATTACGACAGCGACTTGTCCGGTGCTTTAGAAAAGTTTAAAGAAGCCATTGCACGCGATTCCTCTTTTGTGGATGCCTATTTCAACAGCGGATTTATAAAACTAAACCAGGCCGACTTTGAAGAGGCCATCGCCGATTTCGACATCGTGCTCTCGCTGCAGCCCAACGACAAAGCCTGGTTTTACAAAGGCCGCGCACTGATGGGACTTGGCAGGTTTCCTGAAGCCGTGGTGCAATATTCTTTGGCCATCGGGCACAATCCACAGTTTTTTTATGCTTACAACAACCGTGGCAATGTGCTTTTTCAGATGGAGCAATACCAGCAGGCTGCCGATGATTTTACTGCCGCCATCAACATCAATCCCGATTATGTGTTTGCTTACAACAATCGCGGAAACGCATATTTTAAGTTAAACGATTACCAGGCCGCCATCGACGACTACGACAAGGCCATTGGGCTGCGGCCCGACTACGGTTTTGCTTATCTCAACCGCGGCATCACCTACGAAGTAACCGGACAAATGGACAAAGCCTGCACCGACTGGCAAAAGGCCGCCGAGCTGGGCATACAGGTGGGCTATGAATATTATATCGAACAGTGTTTAAAACAAGAGTAATCATCAAAATCAACATAGAAAATGAAATTTATCGTATCCAGCAATTATCTGCTGAAAAATCTCCAGTCGATCAGTGGGGTGGCAAGCTCCAATAATACGCTGCCAATTCTCGACGATTTCCTTTTTGAAATTCGCGAAACCATCCTGCACGTCACGGCTTCCGACCTGGAAACTACCATGACGGTGAGCCTGAAACTTACCATGAGCGAAGAAGAAGGGCGCATTGCCGTGCCCTCAAAACTTCTGCTCGACGCGCTAAAAACCATGGCGGACGTCCCTATTACTTTCGCCACCAATAACGAAACTTTTGCCATCGAAATGACTGCCGGCGGTGGTAAATACAAACTCAGTGGCCATAATGGCGACGAGTTTCCCGAAACGCCCACGGTGGAAGAAGGTAGCAGCTTTACCATCAAATCCACCATCTTTTCGGAAGCCATCAGTAAAACGGTATTTGCTGCCGGCAACGATGAGATTCGCCCGGTGATGTCGGGGGTACTCATGGAACTTACCGAAGAAGGTATGGCGCTGGTTGCCACCGATGCCCACAAACTCGTCCGCTACGCCCGCAAAGACGTCACCACCAACAACTACGACTCGATTATCCTGCCCACCAAGCCTCTCAACCAGATCAAAAATATCCTGGGGAATGAGGAGCTGGATGTAAAAGTGGAATACAACGACAAGAATGCCTTTTTTGCTTTTGGCAATATCCAGTTGCTGTGTAAGCTCATCGTAGGCAAATACCCCAACTACCCGGCGGTAATACCTCAGGAAAATCCCAACAAGCTGCAGATTAGCCGCTCGTTGCTGCTCAACACCATCAAACGTGTGTCGCTGTTTGCCAACCAAAGCACCCACCAGATACGTTTCAAGATTTCGGGGCAGCTACTCGAACTCTCGGCGGAAGATATCGATTATAGCAACGAAGCTGTAGAAACCATAAGTTGCAATTACGACGGCGAAGACCTCGAAATCGGTTTCAACTCCAAATTTATGCAGGAGATGCTCAACAACGCTGACACCAAAGAGGTGCTGCTGAAGATGTCGCAACCCAACCGTGCCGGCCTTATCATCCCGGTAGAAGACGAGCCGCAAATCAACGAAGAAATCCTGATGCTTGTGATGCCGGTGATGCTGAATAGCTAAGAAGAAAGTCGGCAGTAGGCAGTCTTCAGTAGGCAGGAAGAAAGTAGGCAGTCTTCAGTAGGCAGGAAGAGAGTAGGCAGTTCTCAGAAGGCAGTCCTCAGAAGGCAGGCTTCAGTAGGCAGGAAGTAAGTAGGCAGTCTTCAGAAAGCAGTTCTCAGAAGGCAGTTTTCAGAGATTGTTTTCTCAGGTAATTACGAATTATGAATGATAGTCCCAAAGGGGCGACAGCATAAGTCGGATGTTCAGCGCTCGTAAAATCGAAGCCTCATCCCGATTAAGCCCCAACGGGGCGACATCAAAAGTACGAATGAATTGTAGAGACGTCCAATTTGGGCGTTTTTACATTTTAAGATTTTGGTATTAAAGGGTATTTTGAAATCCAGTATTTGGAATTTGTTTTGATTTTTGCATTTTCTATTTTGAAATTTATTTGTTTTTTGTCTTTTGAAATTTGAAATTCCGCCTCCGCACTTTCCGAGGGCATTTCTTTTTGATTACAATAAAACCCCTGTTTGCCTGTTTTTTGTGAAAACGAAGCAGAAACACAAAATCATCAACACCTATGTCGATTTCCGTTAACAACATCACCAAATATTACGGCGAGCAAAAAGCGCTGGATGATGTTTCTTTTTCCATCGAACCGGGAAATATCGTCGGGCTTTTGGGGCCTAATGGCGCCGGCAAATCCACGATGATGAAAATCCTCACCGGATTTATCCCTGCTTCGTCGGGCACTGCCACCATCAACGGCATGGATGTGTTGGAAAACAGCATCGAAGTGCGGCGGCTCGTGGGCTACCTTCCCGAAAACAATCCGCTGTATCACGAGATGTACGTGAAAGAATATCTGGAGTTTGTAGCGAACATTTATAAAATAAAAAAGACGAAACAGCGCGTCGATGAAATGATTGAGCTTACCGGCATCACCCCTGAATACCGCAAAAGAATTGGTGCGCTCTCCAAAGGCTACCGGCAGCGCGTCGGTCTGGCGCAGGCGCTCATCCACGACCCCGAAATTCTTATCCTCGACGAACCCACCAGCGGCCTCGACCCCAACCAACTGCTCGAGATACGTCAGCTCATTCAGCAGATTGGCAGCCGCAAAACCGTAATGCTCTCCACCCACATTATGCAGGAGGTAACGCAGCTCTGCCAGCGTGTAATCATCATCAACAACGGAAAAATAGTGGCCGACGACACCACTGCCAACCTGCAAAATCCCCAAAAAGCCGAGCAGGTGCTGGTGATAGAATTTGACAGACCCATCGACGCCGAAAAGCTGATGAAAATTGAGGGAATACACAAAGCAGAACCCGACAACGAAAACCGCTGGATCGTCACCTCAGCAGCGAGCCGCGACGTGCGTCCCGATCTTTTCCACTTGGCTGTGCGGGAACAGCTCACCGTGCTCTCGTTACAAAAAAAGGACGATTCGCTGGAGCAGGTTTTTCAATCGCTTACCAAAAATTAACACCCTGCGATTTAAAATATAAAATTACTTTTGCCCGCAAATCCGGAAGACGACATGCCGGTAACGATTAAAATGGAAAGATTTGATTGATTGCAACCATTTAAAAAAATGCTAAAACAGTACGTTTTACCATCCGCCAATCAGCCTGCTTTCCCACACATTTTTTTAATTAACAACTTTAAAACTTCAACGATGAGTTACTTATTCACATCAGAATCGGTTTCCGAAGGTCATCCCGACAAGGTAGCCGACCAGATTTCGGATGCATTGGTAGATGCTTTTCTGGCCCGCGACAAAGAGTCGAAGGTGGCCTGCGAAACACTTGTTACAACAGGCTTGACGCTGCTAAGCGGCGAAGTGCGTACCGAAGGATACATAGATGTGCAGGAAATTGCACGCAAGGTAATCAACGATATTGGCTACACTAAGCAGAGCTATCGTTTTGATGGCAACTCCTGCGGGGTGATCTCGGCCATACACGATCAGTCGGGCGACATCAACCGCGGCGTGATGCGTGCACGCGAAGAAGACCAGGGCGCCGGCGACCAGGGCATGATGTTCGGCTATGCTACCGACGAGATGGACAACTTTATGCCCCTCACGCTTGAGCTTTCGCAGATACTGCTGCAAGAGTTGGCGGCCATTCGCAAAAAAGGCGAACAAATGACTTATCTCGCTCCCGACGCCAAGTCGCAGGTGACCATAGAATACGACGACGACAACCAGCCCATCCGCATCGATACCATCGTAGTTTCCACACAACACGACGAATTTGATACCGATGAGGCGATGGCTGCAAAAATCAAAAAAGACGTTCTGGAGATTCTTATCCCCCGCGCCATCAAGAAGGTGCCGCGCTATAGTCATTTGTTTAAAGACGATTACAAACTGCACGTAAACCCTACCGGGAAATTTGTGATTGGCGGCCCACACGGCGACACTGGCCTTACCGGGCGCAAGATCATTGTGGACACCTATGGCGGCAAAGCTCCACATGGTGGCGGCGCTTTTTCGGGTAAAGACCCCTCTAAGGTGGATCGTTCGGCAGCATATGCCGCCCGCCACATGGCCAAAAATCTGGTGGCTGCCGGCGTAGCCCGCGAGGTGCTGGTGCAGGTGGCGTATGCCATCGGCGTTGCTGAACCGGTGGGGCTTTATGTAAACACCTTCGGCACAGCGCGTGTTAAACACGATGATGGAAAGATGATGAAGGACAGCGGGATTTCAAAGATCGCCAGCGAAATTTTTGATATGCGCCCTTATGCTATCAACAAGCGCTTCAAACTAAAAAACCCTATCTACCAGCCAACGGCTTCCTACGGCCACTTTGGTCGTGATCCGTTTACACGCGAAGTAGAAGTTTTTTATACCGACAACGATACCATCACCAAAACCATCGACGGCAAGGAGCGCCATTTTAAAAAAGTAGAATTTTTTGGATGGGAGAAATTAGATTACGTCGATCGGGTAAAAAAAGCATTTCACCTGAAATAAATCTACGCAAAGGCACAGCAATTAAAAAAAAGGACAGCAAGGGATGCTGTCCTTTTTTTATATTCCACAACAATTATTCTCCATTCCGCCGGATTTTCTGTATGATCATCCGTGCTTATAATGATAAACCGGCTCCGTAAATCCTTAAATATTAATTGTTTCCGGCCAACAAAAAACCCCCTGCCGGACGACAGAGGGTTTCTTTGTTAAAATATTGTTTACTGCTGGCTTATCGCGAAACAACCAGACGCTTGGTGGCGATGATATTATTATCCACCACGATGGAATAGAAATAAATTCCTTCTTTCAGATCGTTGACGTCGAAGGTAGCTTTTCCATTCGTCCCCGAAATGCGGATTTCTTTCACCTTGCTTCCCAACAACGAGTGCACACTGATAACAGCCTGACGTGCATTGGCCGGAAGTTGGTAATCGAAATTAACGCGCGATGAAGCGGGGTTGGGATAAGGATTGGAAATGGAAACATTTTGCAGAGAAGGTTCATCATCGATTCCAATACCCGATGCAAAGAAATCAACATAAACATACACAGAGTCATTTACATTGCGTGTATCAAAAAAGCTGTAGCACATTTTGGTGATACCACTGTGCTCCCTGGGTTCGTAATGTCCGCTAAACTCATTGGTAATCGTGTTAGGAAAAATGGGTATTACCGTAGGTGAGAGATATACAAAACTCGGAAAACATGCGGCCCAGCAAAAGTAGTTGCTGGTACCCGAAATGGTGTCCACCACAATTTTGCGGCATTTAACCATCATTGTATCGGTGGTTGAAAGATTTTTGATAGATAGTTCGGCCACCAACTCAGGTTGCGACGGATCGCCAGGAATGGTAATGGTGCTGCCTGAAGCGATTACCTGACCTTGGTGTTGGATTTGCATCTGCTGAGCAAAAACTCCTAAAACAAATGCCATTAAAAATAGTGTGGAAAGTAATACGTTTTTCATAGTTTCAAAATTTAAAATTCGTTGTTTTTAGTTTCAATATTTGTGCCAGTATCCGTTTCGACGATTAGTTTGTAAAAGTGTTACAAAAGTACTGCAAAAAAATATAGTTTCGCAAAAACGATTTTTTAAAAGTCAAAAAATGGCAGGTAATTAAAATTAGAATGTTATGATGAATGTAGAAGAAATCCGCGACTATTGCCTGAAAAAGCCATGCGTGACCGAGAGTACCCCTTTTGATGAGGTGACGCTGGTATTTAAAGTTTGTGAGAAAATGTTTGCTTTGGTTCCTTTGGATGAACTGGGTTGCAAGATAGCGCTCAAATGCGATCCGGAGGAAGCCATTCGCCTGCGCGAACAGTATCCTGATGCGGTGGTTCCTGCCTGGCATTTCAACAAAAAGCACTGGAATAGCGTCATCGTTGGTCGGGCACCAGGCCGCCGCCAGGTGGAACAATGGATCGACGACTCGTACCAGCTCGTCGTTGCCGGCTTATCACGAAAACAAAAAGAATTGTTGAAACAAGCGAATGGTTAAGACTCTTTTTCAGCAGGCGTTTGGGGGGCGGTTTTCTTTTTTGTAAAAATATCCCCAAGCAAATATCCCATCAAAGCTCCCCAAATGATGCTCATGTACGGATTGGAAGTGATGGCGCAGGTGCCGCTCGTGCAGCCTATCTCGGTGTAATAAATCCAGCCGCCCACAGCTCCGGCTATCAGACCGATAAGTGCCGGCAATGGCAGGATTGCAAAAAAGCGCTCTTTAAAAGTTTTCTTATTATCTTCAGTCATGATTTTTCTTTTTTAATTAAACCCTCCAAACAGACATTAGCGAAAAATGTTTGCGTTTAAAAACGCCGGATAAATCACTTTAGTATCACTAATGTAATTCCGCTGCCGCCCATTTCTATTTTCTCATCGTGGTATTGTTTTACCTCCGGATGACCACGCAATTGCTCACGGATGATGTCGCGCAGGATGCCATTGCCTTTGCCATGCAATATACTCACTTCTTTGATGGAAAGCAGCATGGCGTCGTCGAGATACTTTTGCAGTTCAGCGATAGCTTCTTCCGCACGTTTGCCGCGCAGGTCGAGGGTAAGTTTAAAGTTGGTCATTTTGTTGTTGAGGTCATTCACAATATTTCCATACGACTTGCGGCGCATCAAAACTTTTTGGTGGTATTCTTCTTCGCCCACATTTACCAGTTGTGTCATCGGAACCCGCATCATTACACTACCAAAACTCACTACGGCTTCGGTGCCGGCAATTTCGATCACTTCGCCCACAGTGACCTGCGGAGGTATGCGTACCCGGTTGCCTACCAGGATACGACTTTCCTTTGCCGGGGGTTTTACTTTTTTTGGTTTGGACGGCGGTTGGGTTTCCGGAGCCGGTGCAACTTGTGCCTGCACTTTATCACCTTGCTCCTGCATTCGCTGCCTAATCAGGCGCGTTTGTTCCTTTTCCGCCTGGGCTTCCTTTATTTCCCGGATGGTATTCTCGATAAGTTTGTTGCTGCCGTCGATGATCTGCGCTGCCTCTTTGCGCGCTTTGGCAAGCAATTGTGCTTTGTTGCTTTCGAGCGTTTCGAGCAGCGTGGTGTATTTGTTCAGCGATTCGGCAGCCTTTTTTCCGAGCGCTTCCAGCTCCTTTTGTTTGTCGGCAACCTGCCTTTTCTCTACTTCAAGCTGCTGCAGTTGCCGGTCGAATTTCACCTGAGGTTTGCCGGCCTTTTTTTCGGCGCTGCGCAAAATATACCACGGGAATCCGGTCTTGCGTGCCATCTCAAAAGCAAAAGAGCTGCCCGGATTGCCCATTTGCAATTGGAAGAGTGGCTGCATTTGTTTGGTGTCGAAAAGCATGGCGCCGTTCACCAGTCCGGGTGTTTTGTCGGCCAGCAACTTCAGGTTAGTGTAATGGGTGGTTACCACACCAAAAGCGCCTTTGCTGTTGAGGTGTTCGAGTACAGCCTCAGCAATGGCGCCTCCCACCTGCGGCTCCGTCCCGGTTCCCAGTTCATCTATCAAAAACAGGCTGCGGTTGCCAGCTTTAATCGAAAAATATTTCATGTTGCGCAGGTGCGAGGTATAGGTGCTCAAATCGTTTTCGAGTGATTGCTCATCGCCGATATCGATAAATAAATCTTTAAAAACGCCCACTTCCGAAGTCTCCCGCATGGGAACCAGTAAGCCGCACTGCACCATATACTGCAACAGTCCCACCGTTTTCAGGCATACCGACTTGCCGCCAGCGTTGGGTCCGGAAATCACCAGGATGCGCTGGTCGTTGTTGAGGTCGATATCCAGGGGAACGACGTTCTTTTTTTGTTTTCGAAGTGCCAGAAAAAGCAACGGATGGCGCACGTCGCGCCACGAAACCACAGGAAAGTCGTTGAGGATGGGCAGCCCTGCCTGCAGCACCAGCGCCAGCGAGGCGCGCGCTCTTATAAAATCGACTTCACCCATAAAATAATAGGAACGAATAACTTCGGGCGCTTGTGGACGCAGGTAGTCGGTGAAGGCAATGAGGATTTTGGTGATCTCGCGTTGCTCGGCATTTTCGAGTTCTTTTATCTCGTTGTTGGTTTCGAGTGCCTCGGCGGGTTCGATATAAACCGTTTGTCCGGTAGCCGATTCGTCGTGGATAAAACCTCTGATCTTGCGCTTGTGCGTGGCCGGAACCGGAATCACCATACGTCCGTTACGAATAGTCACTTCGTCATTGGGGTTTACCCAGCCATTTTTGCGCGCCTGTATCAGGATGTTGCGGATGCTTTTGTCTGCCTCGCCGGCAAGGCGCAGCAAGCGCTGGCGTATTTCCCTCAACTTTTCGCTGGCCGAATCCTTTATTCCGCCGCGGTCGTCCATAATGCGATGGATGGCGTGTAGAAGTTCGTTTTCGATGGTAATATCGCGCACTAGCGCCTTCAGTCGGGGAAACTTTTTTTCGTCGAGTTCACGCAGATAAGTGATGATTTCGAGCAGCGTTTGTAACGACGATTTCAAATCAAAAAGCGTTTCCTGCAGCAGATGCGATCCCGGCAGGCTGATACGCTGCAGGTCGGGGACAAGGTTAAAATAGTTTTGGGTCGGAAAGGTCTTCCCAAAAAGCAGCAATTGCCTGAACTCTTCGGTTTGTTCCAACTGCAAGCGGATGGTTTCGTAACGGGTTTCAAACCGGATGTTATCCACATATTCCTCGCCCATGGCGCTTACGCAATGCCCGCGCAGCATGTTGCGAATCTGATCAAAACCTATCTTCTCTTCAAAATTTTCGGGAAATATCACCAGTTGTTTTTGTTTGCAAAATTATCAAAACCGCCGTAAGGCAAAAACTATAACTTTGTCCGCACCAAGAAAAGGTATCGGAAGGTTAACCAAATTTTGCTAAAAATGCGAAATATTCTTCGTCTGCTGCTGTTAGCGTTTATTATGGTGTTGATGAATTTAAATGTTCAGGGGCAATCTGTCAGCGGCCCAATAGCGGCTACCATCCGCGTGGTGAGCTACAACATCCGCCTCGACACGCCCATCGACAGCCTCAACGCCTGGCCTTTTCGCAAAGAAAAAGTGGCTACGCTTTTGCGTTTTAATGGTGCCGATATCTTTTGTGTGCAGGAGGCGTTGGCCAATCAAATTGCTGACCTGGCGAAAGCCTTTCCGGAATATAGCTATTACGGGCCGGCACGCGAAGATGGCGGCCCGGCAGGCGGCGAACACAATCCCATCTTTTACAACAGTAATAAATTCAGTTTGCTTTCGAGTGGCACCAGTTGGCTCTCCGACACGCCCGATGTTCCCGGAAGCAAAAGTCCGTCGGCAGCGCTGCCACGCATAGTGTCGTGGGTAGAATTGCAGGAGAGCACCACAGAGAAAAAGTTCTATGTTTTCAACACGCACTTCGATCACATTGGTGAGCAGGCGCGCATCGAAGCGGCAAACATTGTTACGGCAAAGCTCTCGATACTTCCCGCGGGCAGCCGCATCATCCTCACCGGCGATTTCAATACTACGTCCGGTACCGAACCCATCACAATTATTACCAGCCAAAATAATAAAATGGTGATGACCGACAGCCGGCAGTTGGCGAAATATCCGCCGCTTGGCCCTGACTTTACTTTTGCCGGATGGCAGCTCGAAGGAAAGCCCGGCAACACCATCGACTTTATTTTTGTAAGCAAGCCCATCCGGGTACTTTATCATGTGGTAATTGCCACCCACAGCCACGGTGTTTACCCATCGGATCATTTGCCGGTGCTTGCTGAACTTGAGTTTTAATAATTTCAATATCCAACTACTAATTTTCAAATCAAAAAATCACTACCAAAAACCAACGCGCATGAATCGAACACCTAACGCACTGGCGGCCACGCCCATCTTTCTGGCATTTTTCTGTATGGGCTTTGGCGACGTTGCCGGGCCGCTCACAGGACTTGTAAAAGAAGAATTTCAATTATCCAATGCCATGGCGCAGCTCATACCATTTATGGGCTTCGTGATGTTTGGGCTGCTTTCGCTGCCTATGGGAATTTACCAGGACCGCAAAGGCAAGAAATTTATTCTGATGCTGGGACTTATTTTGGCGCTGGTCGGGCTTGTATTGCCCATTATTGGCAACTTTAGTACTTTTAACTTGTTGCTGCTTTCCATTTTATTACTTGGCGCGGGAGCTGCCACACTGCAGGTGGCCGGCAACCCCATTATGCGCGATGTATCGCCAGAAGGTAAATATTCACGAAACCTATCGCTGGGACAGTTTGTAAAAGCTATCGGCTCCCTCTCCGGCGCGCTCATCCCGCTGCTGGCAGTAGCTTACTGGAACATGGATTGGAAAATCCTCTTCCCGATTTACAGCGCCTTCTTGTTGCTTACACTTGTCATTCTTGCGATGATGCGCATTCCGCGCCCGCTCACAGAAGCAACCTCGGCAGCCACCTTTAAGTCTTCATTCCGGCTCATGGGCAATCCGTACATCTTTCTTATGGTGATGGCAATATTTGTTTACGTAGGCGCCGAGGTGTCGATGAGCGCCAGCCTGCCCATTTTTCTCGAAAGCCGCTATGGCATCGATCTGGCTACCATGGGAATTGCAGGTACAGGGCTTTTCTTTGTTTCGCTGATGATTGGCCGTTTCCTGGGTGGCGTCATCCTCAACTGGATCACCCCGCGCACCTTCCTTACCATCACGCTACTGCTCTCGCTCGTAGGGCTGGCTGGTTTATTTATCGAAAACCAAATTGCCGCCATCATCAGCATCATTGTGATAGGGATGAGTTTTGCTAATATTTTCCCACTCATCTTTTCCATTACCGTCGATTGGTTGCCCAGTCGAAGCAACGAACTTTCGGGGCTGATGGTTACGGCAATTGTAGGGGGCGCCTTTATCCCGCCACTAATGGGTTTGGTAGCTGATAACATCGGCATTATGCTCAGCTTTATCGTACCGATGCTCTGCATTTTTTATATTCTTTATGTAGCCCTTATCGGGAAAAAGAAAGGGCAACAGCCTGCTTTTGAAAAGTGAAAAAGACCAACGCCGCACGTATTCTCGACCAGCACAAGATAGCGTATCAACTGCTGGAATATCCGGTGGATGAAACCGATCTGAGTGCACCCGCCGTAGCGGCCAAAGTTGGCTTGCCGGTAGAAACCGTTTATAAAACACTGGTGCTGTATGGCGACAAAACAGGAAATCTTATTGCCGTTATTCCCGGTGATGCCGAAATAGACCTAAAAGCGCTGGCTACGATGAGTGGCAACAAAAAATGCCAGATGCTGCCGCTCAGAGAGGTGCACGATGCAACAGGTTACATCCGTGGCGGCGTGTCGCCATTAGGACTTAAAAAAGATTTTCCGATATTTATTCATAATGAAATTAGCAATCACTCAAAGATATGTGTCAGCGCCGGGATGCGCGGACTGCAATTGCAAATGGCTCCCGAAGATTTGATTGCTGTCACCCGGGCAATCACTGGTAAAATAACGGCGAGTTGATTAGAGAAGCTCCAAAATCCAGTTTGTAAATGACAAATAAATCTCAAAAGCCGGATTGGGTTTCATATTGATTTTTGGAAATTGAGATTTATTTGGAAATTGTTTTTTAGAATTTGGAATTTTATCTTAAAATTGGAACACATACCGTCATTTATTTAAAAAAACATAGATGAACAGAAGGAATTTCATTACCAAAACCACCATCGCTGCTTCCGGCGTGGTTGCAGCTTCATCTCTTTTACAACAAACAGCAGTTTCACAATCTGTTCCTATTCCTTCAGGATCGGGAGCTGCAGTTCGCCCGCTCTCCATCAGCACCTGGTGGCACGGGCTGGAAGCCAATCGCGTGGCCATGGAGATGATGCAGCAGGGCGTCCGTGCGCTCAACGCGGTAGAGGCCGGCGTAAAAACTGCCGAAGCCGATCCCGAAAACCAAACCGTGGGCATCGGCGGGCGCCCCGATTGCGACGGACATGTAACCCTCGACGCCTCCATCATCGACGAACAAGGCAACTGCGGCGCCGTGGCTTACTTGCAACATATCGTTCATCCCATTTCGGTGGCACGCCTGGTGATGGAGAAAACGCCGCATGTAATGCTGGTGGGAGAGGGCGCACTGCAATTTGCCTTGGAAAACGGATTTCAAAAAACCGATTTGCTCACCGATGCTTCGCGCAAGGATTGGGAGGAGTGGAAAAAGGAGAGCAAATATCGCCCGGTGCCCAACATCGAAAACCACGATACCATCGGGCAAATTGTGATTGATGCGGCAGGCAATCTTTCGGGTGCATGTACCACCAGCGGCATGGCTTTTAAAATGAACGGCCGCGTGGGCGACAGTCCTATTATCGGCGCGGGATTGTATGTGGATAACGAAGTAGGCGGCGCCACTGCCACAGGCGTTGGCGAGTTGGTGATGCGAACCGTGGGCAGCTTTCTGGTGGTGGAGCTGATGCGCAATGGACGTTCGCCGCAGCAAGCCTGCCAGGAGGCCGTTACCCGGATAGCCAACAGCAAGATTGATCTCACCGATACTCAGGTAGGATTTATCGCTGTAAATAAAAATGGTGAAACCGGCGGCTACAGCCTTCGCCCTGGTTTTGATTATGCTTTGGCCATCGGCAGCGAAAACAAAATGATTCCGGCCATGAGCTATTTTAAAACTTGACTCCGGTATAAATTTGCAGCCAAAGCCCTGGCCTTTGGGTCGGGGATAAAGGCAAAAAAGTTTCAGTGGGCTTTAGCCCAAAAAGTAGAATGCTATGACGAATTCATTAACAATAAATTTTTAAAACAAAAAAACAATGAAAGCACCATCTCAAAAAGATTTCTCATTAAAAAATAAAAACTACTTTTTTCTATTTGCAATAGCCTTGCTGTTGATTGTGGGTTGTAGCGAAAAAAAAGAGAGGCTTACCCGTTACGTCGATCCGCTCATTGGAACCGACGCCCACGGTCATGTTTATCCGGGCGCTGCCGTGCCTTTCGGAATGGTGCAACTGAGCCCCGACACACGCAAAGATAGCTGGGACGGCTGCTCGGGCTATCATTATTCCGACAGCACCATCATGGGTTTTAGTCATACGCATCTGAGCGGGACTGGCGTGGGCGATTATGGCGACATCCGCCTGATGCCAACCACTGGCGCCATCATTTCCGAACCGGGAACGGAAGAAAATCCTGAAACGGGTTATCGCTCGCGCTTCCGGCACGAAACCGAAATTGCCGCCGCAGGATATTATAGCGTAATGCTCGACGATTACAATATCGGCGTAGAGCTTACCGTCACGCCCCGTGCAGGTTTCCATCGTTATACCTTTCCGGCAACCGACCAGGCCAACATCATCATCGATCTTACCGAAGGCGTTACCACCGACAAAATTATAGAGCTTTGGATAGAAATAATCAGCGACACCGAAATACAAGGGCTGCGTCGCACCAGCGGATGGGCGGAGAGCCAATACGTTTTTTTTAATGCTGAATTTTCTAAACCTTTCAAGCGCTATGGTTTGCTGAAAGATGGCGATGAGCAGTCGTTGCAAAAAAAAGTGGAGGGTGAAAACGTAAAAGCCTGGCTCACCTTTGCTACCGAGTTGGACGAGCAGGTAAAAGTAAAAGTGGGCATTTCGGCAGTGAGCGCTGAAAATGCGCGCATGAATCGTGAGGAGGAAATTCCCGGCTGGAACTTTGAGAAAATTCGCCGTAAGGCAAATAACCTTTGGCATAATGAACTGAAAAAAATAGAGGTGGACACTGATAATTCGTCGGTGGAAAGTCTAAAGGTGTTTTATACCGCACTTTACCACGCGCTGCTCAATCCCAATCTATACAGCGATGTGGATGGCACTTTCCGCGGACACGATAACGAAATTCACCAGACTGCCGATGGCGCCAATTATTACACGGTGTTTTCGCTTTGGGATACCTATCGTGCGGCGCACCCACTGCTTACCCTGCTGGATGAGAAGCGTACCAATGATTTCGTGCGTACCATGCTGCTGCAATACCAGCAAGGCGGGTTGCTTCCGGTGTGGGAGTTGGCGGCCAACGAAACCAACTGCATGATTGGCTACCATGCCGTGCCCGTGATTGTGGATGCTTACGCGAAAGGAATCCGTGATTACGACACAGAGCTGGCGCTGGAAGCTTGTGTTAAAAGTGCTATGCAGGATCAGTTTGGATTGAAATGGTACAAAGAGCTGGGATACATCCCTTCGGACGAGGAGTCAGAGTCGGTATCGAAAACGCTGGAATATGCTTACGACGACTGGTGCATCTCACAATTGGCGAAAGGATTGGGCAAGCAGGAGGTTTTCGAAACCTTTATAAAACGGGCACAGAACTACAAAAATGTGTACGATCCGCAGACAAAATTTATGCGCGCCAAGCTAAACGGCATGTGGTTTTCGCCGTTCGATGCCCACGAAGTCAACTTTAACTATACCGAGGCCAACTCGTGGCAATATAGTTTTTACGCCCCACAGGACATCAGCGGATTGATGCATCTCATGGGAGGTGCGGAGGTGCTGGCAACACAACTCGATAGCCTTTTCACGGCGCCCGAAGCTACCACCGGACGGCAGCAGTCGGACATTACCGGGCTGATTGGTCAGTACGCCCACGGCAATGAGCCAAGCCACCATGCGGCATACCTTTATAACTACTGCGGCCAGCCGTGGAAGACACAGGCGCTGGTGCGCAAAATTATGCGTGAGCTTTATACCCATCAACCCGATGGCCTGTGTGGCAACGAAGACTGTGGCCAGATGTCGGCCTGGTACGTGCTAAGCGCCATGGGTTTTTATCCCGTAACGCCCGGCGCTAATGTGTATGCCATCGGAAGCCCGGCATTTGCCGGCATCACGCTGCATCTCGAAAATGGGAAAAGTTTGGTTATTGAGAGCGCCAATTTTTCGGATGAAAACATTTATATCCAAACCGCTACCCTCAATGGAGAGGTGCTGCCCAACAGTTACCTTACGCACCAGCAGATCATGGAAGGCGGCTATCTGCGTTTTGAAATGGGCGCTGCGCCCAACAAAGCCTGGGGAAGCAGTGATAACGAAATTCCTGTTTCTGCAATCGAAACCCTGCTGATTACGCCGGTGCCTTTTGTGACCGAAGGTACCTATGTATTTTACGATTCGCAGCAGGTGGCGCTGGGCTGTGCCGACACTACCGCCGTTATTTATTTCAGCACCGACACCGCTGGTGTGATGAAGAAATACGAGATGCCTTTTAACGTAAGTGAAAATACCATCCTGCGGGCGCACGCAGAAGCACAAGGAGAAATAAAAAGTCACGAAATGATTTCCGGCATGATGAAGATTGCCAAAGGGCGCACCATCACCCTCAAGTCGGCTTACGCCAACCAGTACAACGCCGGGGGTGATATGGCGCTGATCGACTTCCAGCGCAGTGGCGCCGATTTCCGCACCGGACGGTGGCAAGGCTATGAGGGAGTAGATTTGGAGGCGGTTGTAGATTTGGGGAAAACACAAAACATCCAATCCATTTCAATGGGTTTCCTGCAGGACATCAACGCATGGATTTTTATGCCAGAGCAAGTGGATTTCTATTCTTCAACGGATGGCAGGAGTTGGCGTTTGATAGCCAAAGTAGAAACAACGGTGGAAGCCACCGAAACGGAACCACAAACCGCCGACTTTGCCGCAAAGGCCGATGGAGCAAAAGCCCGGTACATAAAAGTGGTGGCGCACAACATCGGGCAATGCCCCGCGTGGCACAAAGGCGCCGGCGATCCCGCATGGATTTTCGCTGATGAGATTGTGATTGAGGCGGAGTGATGGATTTACGGTGTACGCATAAACTTTTGACTACGTAGCCCAGGCGTTTACGCCTGGGTTTACGTGATAAAGCAAGAACGATAACTTCCAACTATCTTTTTCCTGGCTTCTTCGACATCACAAATTTTAAGGTGCCACCTGCTACCAGTTGCTGATGATGGAGTTTATGATCATCGATTTTCTGGCCGTTGAGCCACACCTCTTTTACATACACATTTTCGGGGCTTTGGTTTTCGGCAATGATTTTTAAAGTTTTCCCATCACCCACCTGCACGATAGCTTCTGTAACCAGCGGGCTGCCGATCTCATACGCGTCGGAGCCGGGACAAAGCGGATAAAAACCCAGCGCTGAGAAAATATACCAGGCCGACATCTGCCCGCAGTCGTCGTTGCCGCAGAGGCCGTCGGGAGCGTCGGCATACATGGTTTGGCAAATTATGCGCACACGCTCCTGGGTTTTCCAGGGCTGATCTGTAAAGTTGTAAAGATACGGAATGTGATGTCCCGGCTCGTTGCCATGCACATACAACCCGATGATGCCATCGCGGGTGATGTCTTCGTTGGCGGCAATGTGCGCGTCGGAAAGCTGCAGGGTGTAAAGCGAATCGAGCATGGCGGCAAAGGCTGTGGCGCCGCCAAATTTCTGCACAAGCCATTCGGGGTTTTGCGGCACATATAGTCCGTAATTCCAGGCATTGCCTTCTATAAAACCCTGGCCGTGGGTGTCGAGCGGATCGAAGTCGGGACGAAAGGAACCATTGGAGAGCCGTGGCCGCATAAATCGCGAAGCGCTGTCAAACGCATTTTGGTAATTCGCAGCACGCCGGCTATATTTAGCGTAAGCGTCATTATCGTCTGACGCAAGCGCCAGTTGAGCAATACACCAGTCGTCGTAGGCATATTCCAAAGTTTTGCTCACGGAGCTTCCATTTTTATCTTCGGGCACATAACCCAGTTGCATGTAATCGCCGATGCCGTCATATTTTTCGTAGGTAGCTGTGGCAATGCAGGCCGCAAGCGCACCAGGAAGATTTTTTGTGTAAACGCCTTTGGCCACCGCGTCGGCAATTACCGAAACGCTGTGGTAACCGATCATACACCAGTTTTCGTTGGCGTAATGCGACCACACCGGAAGCATCTTGTGCGGGCTTTGCTGCTGATGTGCCAGCAGGCTGCTCACCATGTCGGCGTTTCGTGCAGGTTGTATCAGGTTGAAGAGCGGATGCAAAGCACGGTAAGTATCCCACAACGAGAAAATAGTGTAGTTGGTAAATCCGTCAGAGGTATGCACGTTTTGATCGAGACCACGATATTGCCCATCCACATCTTCGTAAATGATGGGCGTAAGAAAAGCATGATAGAGCGCGGTGTAAAAAACGCGCTTATCGGCTTCGGTAAGTGTTTCGACCTGAATACGCGACAGCTCCTTATTCCACAACTCCTGGCTTTGTTTTTTTGTAGCATCAAAATCCCATCCCGGAACTTCTGCCTCCATATTTGCCAAAGCTCCCCGCATGCTCACCGGTGATAGCGCTACCTTGACGAGTAGCGGCGCGCCGTCGGTCATATCAAAATCGAAATAAGCTGTGATGTCGTGGCCGGCCATTTCGGGAAAATTATGCTCTTCGTCGAATTTGCGCCAGAAGCCGCGGTAAATGGACTTGTCGTATTTCTTGTGGCCGTATTTTATAAACTTTTTGCTGAACGCCATCGCAAAATAAACCGTGCGGGTGCGCGCCCAGCCATTGGTTTGGCGGTAGCCGGTAATCATAGAGTCGTTTTCAACGCGCACAAAAGTCCATACATTTTTTCCTTCATAATTATAAATGCCATGTCGCAGGTCGAGGATGATGTGTGCCTGATCAGTTTTTGGAAAAGTGTAGCGATGGAATCCTACGCGTGTGGTGGCGGTAAGTTCGGCCTGCACCTGATAGTCGTAGAGCAGGACGCTGTAAAATGCCGGTTCAGCTTTTTCGTTCAGATGCGAAAACCGGCTTCGGTAGCCCGATTCAGGATTGGCTTCGGTGCCGGGATTTAGCTGCAGGGCGCCCACGGTAGGCATCACGAGCAGGTCGCCCAAATCGGAATGCCCCGTGCCACTGAAATGCGTATGGCTGAAGCCGACGATGGTGGAATCGTCGTACTGGTAGCCGGCGCAATATTCGTAAGCGCGGCGGTTGTACTGGCCGTTATCGTCGTATTGGATGGTATCGGTATCGGGGCTGAGCTGCACCGCACCAAACGGAACAGCCGCGCCCGGAAAGGTGTGCCCCATGCGTTGCGTGCCCGCCATAGGATTTGCGTATTGAATAAGATTTTGCGCCGGAAGCGACAACAGCGTGATGAAGTTGAAAAGAGTAGCCAGGAAAAAATATTTCATCTGAAAATTCATTTTTAAAAAAAAGACAAAGATAATAAACACATAAGGCGTTTAGCCTCCACTTGGGTTGCGATTGTTTTTACACGGACAGCTTTTGAAAGCCGGGCTAATGAAGAAATGCGCCTATCTTTGCCATCACTATTTTATTTATTAATACAAAAAAAACGAGCTATGCTGAAAGTAAACGAATACTACGATGGAAAAGTAAAATCTATTGGTTTTGAAAATTCCGACGGGAAAATCACCACCGGCGTGATGGCTGCTGGCGAATATGAATTTGGTACCAACACCATCGAACACATGACCGTAACTTCGGGCGAGCTGGTGGTGCAACTGCCTGGCCAGAACGAATGGAAAACCTACAAGCCTTTCGAGACTTTTGTGGTGGAGAAAGACAAAAAATTTAAAGTGAAGGTTAGCGCACCTGCGGCCTATCGCTGTTTGTATCTTTAAAGTATAAAACCAAAACCCTCCGCGAATTCACACGAATTTGGCGAATTTTCATGATAAGGGAACTAGCGATAATTCGTTTAATTGGCGGAAATTCGCGGACGGCTTGTTTATCCACGAATTCACCCGAATCAGTCGAATTCACACGAAAATTAAAAGACTGATTCCTTTTGAAGTTTCTATGTCAGCCTGATAGAAAGTCGCAGCAGGGGTCTGTTTTTTTATTTTTAAAATAATTAGCGGAAATTCGCGGACGGCTTGTTTATCCACGAATTCACGCGAATCAGGCGAATTCACACGAAAATTAAAAGACTGATTCCTTTTGACGTTTCTATGTCAGCCTGATAGAAAGTCGCGGCAGGGGTCTGTTTTTTTTATTTTTAAAATAATTAGCGAAAATTAGCTGAATTGGCGGAAATTCGCGGACGGCTTGTTTATCGAATTCACACGAAAATTAAAAGACAATCGGTAAATAAAAGGTGGAGAAGAAAATTTAGGAAACAGCGTGATTTATTCACCATTAAAGATGTCGAGATAATCCTGAAAGGCAAATAGGCGGTTTCTGCTTTGACCGGTCATTTCTTTGAGATAATTTTTTTGTTGCATCATGGCAACCAGGTTGCCAGCAGCCTTGTAGCTAAGATTACATGCTTTACTTGCCTGCTCCACAGTAGTAAACGGATTACGAAAAAGTGTTTGCAATAATGTAATGGCTGAGTGGCTACGTCGTCCAAAAGAGGCATTGATTTCCTTTTCGACCATTTCTTTTAGTTTGATAATCCCGATAAGTTTTACCACAGCCATTGAAGCAGTTTGCTCAATGCCGGTCAGAAAAAACTTTATCCATTGCAACATATCATTTTGTGTGCGCACGATGCTCAATTTATCATAATACAGCAGCCTGTTTTTATCGAAAAATAAGGAGGGGTAAAGTATCGGCTTATCGAGAATTCCCTGGCTCATTAAGAATAAGGTGATGAGCAGGCGTCCAATTCGTCCATTCCCATCCAAAAATGGATGTATCGTTTCGAACTGATAGTGAATAATTGCGATACGCACCAGTGCAGGGACATGTATCTCCTCGTTGTTGAGGAAGTTTTCCAGATCACCCATCAACTCATCAATTAAATGATGTCGGGGTGGAATAAAAACAGCATCATTCAGAGACATCCCACCTATCCAGTTCTGACTTTTTCGATACTCACCGGGCTGTTTATGTTGACCTCGCACACTCTCCAGGAGTATTTGGTGTGTATCCCTGATCAACCGTGATGAAATGGGAAGCCGGGCTAACCCTTCAATTGCTTGATTAAGCGCCCGAATGTAATTATTCACCTCCTGCCAGTCGTGGCGTCTTTCGGGGATAATTTCCTCGATGGGTAGCAAGGCTTCATCAATGCTGGTTTGCGTTCCTTCTATCCGGCTCGAAACCACTGCCTCTTTGGCTACATGCAGCCGGATAAACAAATCGATATCGGGTACGAGCCGCGCATACGAATTAAGCTCTCCCAATCTAAGTGCAGCTTTTTCGATTAGTTGATTAACTATCGGTTCATTCCAGCTCCATTCATCATCTATTTTTGCTGGAACAAAATATTGATAGCCCGTGTACTTTTCATAGTGTCCTGCGACGAAATTTTCTATTTCGATCATGAGATAGTTTTTGGATTTTGCATAATCGAACCTCAAATCATTTTATGGTGCGAAAGTAAAATAAAAAATCCGTTATTTTACTTTTAGCCTTTAAAGTAAAATAAGAAAAAGCGTATTGTACTTTCGTAAAATAAAAAACCCGGACGCGTTGACCGGGTTTTTCTTTATCGTCATTTCTTTATTAATAATTAAAAACCTCCTCCAGCGTCAGCACTTCGGGGTTGGCAATTCGCGAAAGCGCATCCCAGTCGAGGCTGTTTTTGTTGGCCAGAATCATGAAGTTGTAATGATGCCCGCTGATTAGCTTGTCGAAGAAGTCTTTTTGGAAACTGTCGATGGTTACAGTGTTGGCATAATCATACACGTCGCGGCGTATGTCGTAGTCGATGCCTTTGTCCTGGTTGCTGAGGTAAGTCCAGAATACACCATCTTTGATAATGCGCTCGGTATTAATTTTTTTGATGATCGATTCTTTGGCCAGCTCAAATTGTTTCTCGGCTACAGGCATTTGGTTCATCAGGTCGAGCATGGCGGTGGTGGCCATTTCGAGTTTATCGGCCTGTGTGCCCACAAAACCATATACGATGTTGTTGCGGCGCGGGTCGCTCGGAACGGAAAAGGCACTAAAAGCGCTGTAAGCCAGGGCGCGCGATTCGCGTATTTCCTGAAAGACAATGGAGGAGAGGCCGCCGCCAAAATATTCGCCAAAAAGTTGGGAGGGGGCAATGAGGTTTTTGTCGAATGGGCTGCTCTTGCTCACCAGCACCACGTTGGCCTGTACCATGTCGTAATCCACAATGTAAACTTTGTTTTCGGTGTTGTCGGTCTGGGCATAGTTGGCTTCTTCGGGCAGGGGAGTCACCGCTTCGGGCAGCGAGTGCAGGTTTTCGAGTTCCTTGTGTGCATAGTTAAAACTGGCCGGACCGTAATAGAAAATCTTATGCTCAAAATTGGTCATCTCAGCAATCATGTCGGTGAGTGTGGCCGGATTGATGCTCTTCAGTTCTTCGGTAGGAATTACATTACGGAACGAAGAATTCTGGCCATAGATGCCATAGTTGAGCAAGCCGCCCCACAGGATGGCGTTTTTGTTTTTCTTGCTGTCGCTTTGCTTTTTCAGCAATCCGTCCACATAATCAGAATAAGCCTGCTGGTCAGGTTTGGCATGTTTAAGCACATGTTCGAGCAGCTCGATGGCTTCCACGTACGATTTGCTCAGCCCGGTAATATACACATACGAACGATCGTCGCCGGTACTTACACCAAAGGAGAGTCCCAGACGGAAAAACTCGCGCTGAAGCTCTGCTGCGGTATATTTGTCCGTGCCCAGATAGGGTAGATAATTGACAGCCAAAGGGAAAAGCCGGTTGTGATTCTTGCCCATGTCGATGATGTAGTTGAGCGAAAAAATGTCATTGTTTTTATTTTTGATGTAAAACATCTCCACGCCGGGGATAAGTTCCGAATTCTCTATCTGTTTTTCAAAATCAACAAATACCGGTGCGATGTCTTCCGGCTGCTGGCTGGCGAACTCCTTGTAGAACTCCGATTGAAATTCTTTATTAATAGGAATTGGCGTAAGCGCCGGTTTTTCCACACGCGCAATGTTATCGCTGACGCCGTAGCGTTTGTACACCACCACATAATTATCGTTGTAATGGGTGTTGGCAAAATTTACAATTTCTTCTTTTGTAATTTTCTCCATCGCATCCACAAAGCGGAGGCGCTCGTCGATGCTGATGCCTTTTACATAACTATCCACGTAAGTATAAACCCTGCTAAAGTTGCTTTCGTTGCTTCTGATCTCGTTCAGGCGCATATCGTTTACAAGGGCTTCGAGCATCCAATCGTCAAATTCGCCTTTTTTTATCATGTCGAGTTGCTCCAGCATCAGGTCTTTTACTTCTTCGAGCGATTGTCCCTGGCGCGGTGAGGCAGCAAAGACGTGCATTCCGTAGTCTTTAAGAAACTGGGCGAAACTGTATGCGTTGAGCACTTTTTGCTGCTGCACCAGATTCAGGTCGATAAGTCCGGCCTGGCCATTGCTCAGCAACTGACTTATCATGGTCACTATTTTGTTATCGTAGCTGTAGTCGCCGTCGAAGCGGAAGGCAAGCATAATGCTTTCGGCATCGGGGCCGGTCACTTCTTTTACAATAGGGCCTTCCAGCGGCACCTCTATGGGCTGCACTACTTCGGGCAGTTCTTTGGAAGGTATTTTACCAAAAGTTTCATCAATCATTTTGATGGTGGCGTCGAAGTCGAGATCGCCGGCAAGCGCCACCGCCATATTGTTGGGCACGTACCAGGTGTGGGCAAACTCGTAAATGTTTTTCATCGACGGGTTTTTCAGGTGTTCGGGCAGACCGATTACGTCGCGGCCATACGGGTGGTTGGGGAAGAGTGCCTCCATCATCACCGCGTTGGCGCGGCTGCGGTCGCGATCCTGGTACATATTAAATTCTTCATACACCGTTTCCAGTTCGGTATGAAACAAACGCAGCACGATGTCGCTGAAACGTTCGCTCTCGAGCGAAAGCCATTTTTGTAGTTCGTTGGCCGGAATATCGTTGATGTAAACAGTATAGTCATAGCTGGTGCCGGCATTGGTATTTTTGGCGCCGATGCTCGACACCATTTTGTCGTACTCGTTGGTGGCTACAAAAGTGGCGGCTATTGCCGAAAGGCTGTCGATGCTTTTGTAAATACGTTTTTTCGCCTCGGCATCTGAAGCATTTTTATGATCTTCAAAAAGATTTTCGATCTCTTTGAGCAGTGGCTCTTCTTGTGCCCAGTTGATGGTTCCTATCTGGTTGGTGCCTTTAAACATCATGTGCTCAAAGTAGTGCGCAAGGCCGGTAGTTTCGATGGGATCGCTGGTAGAGCCGGCGCGTACACCGATGAGTGTAGAAATGCGTGGCTCGTCGGGATTGGCCGAAAGATAAACCGTTAATCCATTGTCGAGGGTGTAAACCCGTGTTTGCAGCGGATCGTCGGCCACCGTGGTGTAGGTGTAGTCGTTAGAATCGGTATGGGTGGTAACTTTGTACTTTTCGCTCTGGCAAGCGAACATCATACCCACGGCTGCAAGCAGCAGCAAAAGTTGGAATTGTTTCATTGTATTAATTTGGTTAATGATTGAAGAATAGATTTTATAAAAATGTATCA
Source organism: Clostridia bacterium (assembly GCA_009928785.1). Classification (GTDB taxonomy): domain Bacteria; phylum Bacteroidota; class Bacteroidia; order Bacteroidales; family 4484-276; genus SABY01. The sequence continues at coordinate 32,079 of SABY01000001.1, forward strand.
AAACGAATAGGCATTTTTTTGTTAATAAAAAATGAGTTATCAGTCTATCGAAACTATCTTCCATCCCCACGCTTCGTGTTTTTTGTTGTACGAAATTATGGCAAGTCCTGAAATAATGTCGCCATCCTGAAGATTGTACTCGTCGCAAAGCGCAGGTGTAATATACATGCTGTTAGCAAAGCCGTAGGGTTTTCCTTCGGGAATGGTAACTTCGCCTGAGAAGGTTTGCAGGATGCCGGGGATAGTTTTTTCGCGTAAGCGGCGAATATTAAAAACGTTGTAGCGCCCGGCAATCTTGGTTTCTTTCATTCTTACCAAAAAAATATCTCCCACCTCTACTTTTGTAATAAACTTCTCGTACTTGAAAAATCCGCGTGAGCGATCGCTGGCCAAGAAGTTGAGGATTTTCTTGGCTTGGTTCACGGCCTCAATCACGATTTTTCGTTGCGGTATGTCATCAAATATCAACTCTTCGGCGCCGGGGCGGTAGCTTTGATACATGCTTAGGTTGTTGTCTTTAACAAAAGCCTGCTGGTACCAGCTCTCGTCGCCCCATTCGGTAACGCTTTGTGGTATCTCCCATTTATTCTGGAAACAGAGCTTGAGTATCATTGCTATCTCGGTCTTGGCTTCGTCGTAAAAGCCTGCTTCGATAAGTAGCGTGGTGAGGCGTTCGCGTATGGATATCAGTTTGTCGAGTTTCACTTTGCAAAGCAGCGCAGCACTAAGGCAGGCAATCTGCTTATCGGTGTCGCCGGTGTAGGCTTCCGACAGCAGCTCCCACACCCAAAAATCGGTGGGGCGGGTGCGGGCGTAAAAAGTAAGCGTGGCAAAAACCTGTTCATAGTGTCCCAGCGCCAATAGCAGCCGCACCTTATAATAGGGCAACATGCGGAAGAATTTGTTGTACTTCATCATCTCATCGAGCACCGGCAGGTAACGCTTCATCCGGGCTTTGATTTCATCGGCACGCTCGGTGTCGGTGGCTGTGCGAAGCGCTTTTAGCAAATGCTTGGCGTAGCGGTTGCACCCTTGTTCGGCTATGGCCATGCGCACCATATTGTCGTCGCTCTTTACTATCTTGGTGTCGTCGCGTGTAAAATACCTTATGTCCCACCACTCAACAAAATCAAGGTAGAGCGGCGAATCGCGTAAGGCTTTATGAAAAGCTTTAAAAATAAAGGAGTATCCTTTGCCGGGTCGGCTGAAATGCAGCTTCATGGTTAATGTAGCCAACATTTCCATTTTCGCAACATCGAAATCAGCCTCTTTGGTAAACTCAAATGCTGCGGTGCCGATAGGCCATACCAGTTGGTTGGTTACCATCTTTTCGTTCTCGCCCAGGTCCAGCTCCACAAATTGCCGGAGGTAATCCATAAAAATGTCCAAATCGGTGGCGCTGCTATGATTTTTCATCAAATCGTGCAGCACCCATCCCATGGCGCGCTTGTTTAGCGTCAGAATGGTTTCGGGTTTCGGCGACGCATCGGGGTCGAAAGTATCGATTGCTTCATCGGGAAGTGATTCTAATTGTTGAACCTGTTGCAAGTGGCGTTGTGCCTGTTGATAAGCTTCGTCAAGTTTTCCCGATTTTCTTAGTTGTTCTACTTCGTTGTAGGGCATGGGATTATGAGTTTTTAGTTTTTAAGTACAACAGATCAGGGTCAGATTTTAAAAGTTGGTCAAGGGTTTGGTTTTTTATTTTAAAAAAATGGTTCAATTACTAATTGCCGGCGTGTAGGTATTGGTTGGATATTGGAATACTTTCAAATCGAATTCAGGAATGATGGCCAGGATGTGATCGAAAATATCTGCCTGAATGGCTTCATATTCCGACCAGGCCTGCACTTTACTGAAAACATAAATCTCGATGGGCAGTCCTTTTTCGGTAGGTTGCAGATGGCGTATCAGGAAAGTCATCTCTTTGTGCACGTCGGGATGATTCATCAGGAAAGCGCTCAGGTAAGCCCTAAATACACCAATGTTGGTTTGTCGCCGTCCGTTTACCATAACTCTGGTGTCGATATTGCGTTCCAGATTGTATTGTTGTATTTCGACCTCTTTGCTTTGGACATACTCATTGATATAGCGAATCTGCTTGTATTTTTCCAGCATTTCCCGCGTACAAAAGCGGATGCTGTTGATGTCGATATTGATGGAGCGTTTTATGCGCCTGCCACCCGATTCTTCCATACCACGCCAGTTTTTAAAGGATTCTGTAAACAGCGAATAGGCGGGGATGGTAGAAATGGTCTTATCCCAGTTTTGAACTTTAATGGTGGTAAGTGTGATGTCGGTTACCGTGCCGTCGGTGTCGTATTTTTGCATGGTTATCCAGTCGCCGGGGCGCAGCATATCGTTGGCGCTAAGTTGCACGCCGGCCACCAACCCCAGTATGGTATCTTTAAAAATCAGCAGAAGTATGGCCGAAAATGCGCCCAGCCCGCCAATGAGTATCAGGGGGTTTTGGCCAATAAGAACGGAAATAACCCAAATGGTGATGAAAATATAGATCAGGATTTTTCCTAACTGAATGTAGCCTTTTATCGGCTTGGAGCGGGACACGCCATAGGTAGTGTAAATGCTCAGGATTGCATCGAGGAGTGCTGTGAGCACAAGCATAACTACAACGAGGCTATAGATGCGAAGCGCCAGCAGTAGAAAACTAGACAGATCAGGATAGTCGTCGAGTGCATAAGGAATGAGCTTGTAAAGCACATAAGCAAGTACCAGATAAGCTGCGCGTGCAAATACGCGATGCTCCATCAGTGCGTCGTCCCAGTGTGATTGGGTACGCATGACGATACGCGTAACGATGGTAAGTAGTATTTTACGTGTAATTACAAAGAGCAGGTAGCTCAATAGGAGGATGGCAATCAGCATCACCCCTGGGATAAAAATATCAGCGTAAGCCACAGGAATTCCTGTTAATTCAAACAGTTCCTGAAGCAAGCTGTCGATGGTTTTAAACATTTTATTCGATTACCGTGGTTTTGCGTCAAAAATAATAATTTTTTTGGCTTTAGCCATAATCATTATCTTAACCGGATTAGCGTTGGTTGCAGCGATGCTCAAGGTCAGACTTAATTACAATACCCGCTTCAGCTCCTGCAGATAGCGATTGCGAACCAGCCTGATGTTGTCCATGTCGTTTTCTTCGCGGTAAAGCCTGATGTTGTCGATCACTCCCTTTGGTGTGAAAAAGACGCCCAAAGCAGCATCGAAATTATTATACTCATCGCTGATTTTCAGGTTGTGGGTAATGCTCTCAAAAACATCCCAGCTAACCAACGACGGAATAACAAAATAAATCATCTGTGTGGTGCGGGTGTCGTGGTACATTTCGGGTTCGATGAGTTCCAGGGTGAAATATTTGCGGATTTTTATCAAACCATAAAACGGATCCATATTGCGCGACTTCATAAAGTCGATGCCGTTTTTGCGATACAGCCGTATCAGCTCGTCAATTTTGTCGTAGCCGCTAATGTCTTTGACGCGGATGCAGGGGGTGAGATTATTGAATACAGTAATCTGACCGGGTACGGCATCAAAAGTATCGGTAAATTCCCGCTTTACCCCCATGGTGGCACGAATCACTTTTTCGCCGGTATATTTGCGGTCGGTAACCAAAAACAGCGAAGTGGGGTTCAGTTGGTCAGGAATGGTGGTGCCGTGATAGCCTGGGTAAGGCTTCATTGTTTCGAGAACCAGTGCTTTGTCGGTATCATGTTCGACGGTGGAAAGCACCTCCTTTTTGGTGATTGTTCCCACGGTTTCCAAAATTGTCTTGTTGTTCATAGTGTTAATTGTGAATATTTAATGCCTGCGAAAATATGGTTTTTTTTAATTCATAAACATTGCATCCCTATTTTTTGATGAAAAGGATCGTGAAAAAATCATTGGGCACATCTAAATCGTCATTTCAAGACGCACGTCCCCCGCATGGGCGGGGCAGGCTGTGCGTCTCTACAATTGAAATCCCAAATCCCAAATCCCAAATCCCAAATCCCAAATCCCAAATCCCAAATCCAATTTCTTACTTCTAACTTCTATTCTCTTCCCTCTTAATTTCGTTATTTTGCACCCAAATTTATAATTTCTGCGCATGAATCTGCTCACGGTCGATAATGTTACCAAATCGTTTGGCGAGAAATTGCTTTTCGAGAACATCTCCTTTGGAATCTCATCGGGGCAAAAACTGGCGCTGATAGCACGAAATGGCACTGGTAAGACCAGCCTGCTGCGCATCCTCACCGGCGCCGAACCGCCCGATAGCGGCCTGGTGACCGTCGGCAACGACGTGCGGATTTCCTATTTACCCCAAAATCCGGAAATGGACGAGAGCCATACCATTATGCAATATCTCTTTGCCACCGGCAACAAGATGATGGCGCTTTTGCAGCAATACACAATGCTTTCGTCAGGCCATAATTTTGATAAAGAAACCGCTCAGCATATCACGGGTCAGATGGACGAGCTGCATGCCTGGAATTACGAAGCGCGGATAAAAGAAATTCTGAGCAAATTCGACATTGTGGACCTGCAGCAAAGTATCGGGCAACTTTCGGGTGGCATGCGCAAAAAGGTGGCGCTGGCCAAGGCGCTTATCGACGATGCCGATCTGGTGATACTCGACGAGCCTACCAACCACCTCGACGTAACTACCATCGAATGGATAGAAAACTACCTGAATCGCCAAAACCTGGCGCTGTTGCTGGTAACCCACGACCGCTATTTCCTGGATCAGGTTTGCAATGAGATTTTGGAAATCGACAATCAGACTTTGTACAAATACCGCGGCAACTACACCTATTTCCTCGAAAAGCGCGAAGAGCGTTTGGCCAACGAAAAAACCGAAATCCTAAAAGCTCGCGCCAACTACAAAATGGAGCTTGATTGGATGCGCCGAATGCCGCAAGCCCGCGCTACCAAAGCCAAAGCCCGCGAAGACAATTTCTACCGTATCGAAGAAATAGCCAAGACGAGCCTGGGCGAGCAAACGCGCGGCTTCGACGTGGACATGCAGCGCCTGGGTGGAAAAATTTTGGAACTCAACAACATCGAAAAAGCCTACGACACCAAGAAGTTGCTCAACGATTTTTCGTACATCTTCAAGAAAGGCGACCGCATCGGGATAATTGGTGCTAATGGCGTCGGGAAAAGTACGCTGCTGCAAATAATCATGGAAGAGGTGAAACCCGACAAAGGACGCGTGGTGAAAGGCAAAACCCTCGAAATTGGTTATTTCCGCCAGGAGGGCCTGCCCATGAAAGAAGACAAGCGTATCATCGACATTGTGAAAGATATTGCCGAGCAGGTCGAGTTTAAAAAGGGGAGCATGACGCCGACGCAGTTTCTTTCGTATTTCAATTTTAAAACCGACATCCATTACAACTATTATTCGAGCCTGAGCGGAGGAGAGCGACGCAAACTATATCTGCTCACCACGTTGCTGCGCAAGCCCAACTTTCTGATTCTCGACGAGCCTACCAACGATCTCGACATCGATACGCTGAATAAACTTGAAGAATTTCTGATGGGTTACGAGGGTTGTCTGATGATCGTGTCGCACGACCGCTATTTTATGGATCATGTGGTGGATCATATTTTTGCTTTTGAAGGCGATGGACGCATTCGCGATTACTACGGCAACTATTCGGAGTATGCCCGTTTGAGAAGATTACATGAGAAGCAGCAGAAATCGGTTCCGCGCAACGCCGCTCCACGCACCGAAACGCGTAGCAAATCTGATTTGCAAAAGCCTACTTACAAGCAGGTAAAAGAATACGAAGCGCTCACCGAAAAAATTGATCTTCTCGAACTCGAGCGCGCGGCAATTCTCGACAACCTTAACAGCGGCAACGGCACGCCGGATGAGCTGATCAAATGGTCGGAGGGAATTGCTGAAATTATGCGCCGGATTGACGAAGCCAGCGACCGCTGGCTCGAACTGAGCGAAATCATCGAAGCCGCCAACTGATCCAACCTTTATTACATGAAAAACCAGAAGAAGGCCATTACTTATGCGCTCATCACGGTGGTGCTATGGTCCACTATTGGCTCGGCTTTTAAGATTACCTTGCGATACATCGCCTTTGCCGACTTACTTTTTTATGCTGTTGTCGTTTCCTTTGTCTTTTTCCTTACGGCAATGGCTGTTACCGGACGCCTCAAAAAAATGCGGTATCTACGTTGGCAAGATATACGGCTGGCGGCTATACTCGGATTCCTCAATCCCTTTTTATACTACCTTGTGTTGATTCGTGCCTACGAACTTTTGCCCGCACAGGAAGCCGGAACCCTCAACTACATCTGGCCGGTGGTGCTGGTGTTGCTTTCGGTGCCGCTGCTCCATCAGCGCATTGGCTGGGTAAGTATGCTGGCAATCCTGATAAGCTTTGCAGGCACGCTCGTGATTGCCACCGGCGGGCGGCTGCTAAGTCTGCATTTTAGCAGTGGTATTGGTGTGTTGCTTGCCGCCGGCAGCGCCGTTTTTTGGTCGCTGTATTGGATTTTTAATGTCAGGGATAAAAAGGAAGAGATCATCAAACTCTTTCTCAACTTCAGCTTCGGATTGCTTTATGTCTTTATTTATCTACTCCTCACCAAAGGCTTCCGTTTGCCGGATGCACGCGGTTTGGCCGGCAGCGTTTATATTGGCTTGTTTGAAATGGGAATCACCTTTGTGCTGTGGCTCAAAGCGCTTCAATATTGCAGCACTACAGCCAAAATTTCCAATCTGGTTTTTCTTTCGCCTTTCCTGTCGTTGATTTGGATACGATATGCTGTGGGCGAAACCATTATGCTTTCGACCATTGCCGGGTTGGCTCTGATAGTAGGAGGAATTTTACTGCAACGTTTTTCGGGAAGGTGGGAGTAGCGCCCGGCTATAAATCGGTGTTGTATTTCACAAATTTAATTTCGATGGGAACGCGCGGAAAGTCCTCGCCCAGTGAAGTTTTGAGTGCGCTATAATAGCGCGTCATCATCTGCGCAGCTTTTTGTTGCTGAAATGCCGCTACCGAATCTGAATATTCACGCGTGAGCACCAGATGTACCAGGGAGTTGTTTTCGACATAATAATCTTTGATGCCTGGCTGCAAAGTTTGTTTATAAGCCCAGTCGTTGATAAAAGGTATAAATTTTCGCAACAGCGGAACCGAAAGCTGCGACACAGTGCTGTAATCGCTTATTGGTTCTTTGGCGGTTGCAGGATTGTCCGCTGTGTTTGGCTTTTCTTCAGCTACCGGGATATCCTTTTCCAGCTTAGGTTCTGGTTTGGCAAATTCCTCTTTGGGCTGGTCGGCAACTTTCGGGGCAGCTTCTATAGCAGCAGCAGATTCTGTTTCCGGCTCCGAATTTTGCGCCAGCAACTGGTTGTCCCTAATTTCATCAGGAATAATTGCTTCAGTTTCGGCAGCAGTTGCAGCGGGCACAACTTTCTTTTCGGGAATTACGTAAAGTGGCCGATAGGAAGCCTCCCAAGTGAGATATTTCTTGTGGCTGATTACGGCAGGTGTCGGAGAAACCGCATCGGCAGAAGCGGCAGATTTCTCATCGGAAAATGGCTGGTCGGATAAATCAGTATTAGCAAGTTCAGAAGCCGTGTTCGTTTCGGCATCATCATCAATCGCAGCTATTGTGTTTTTGTCGGGCGATGGCGAGGCAGGTTTGTTTATTGATGTGTTGGTGCGATTGGTTGTGGCTGTAGTAAGCGACGAAAGATCGGTAGTGCGAAGTGCGAACAGAAGCACAATTGTTAATGCTGCGGCTCCCACAATCATTATTGTGCCGGTAACAATATTACGTCGGGTGGTAAGGGTAGGCTGAAGCGTATCGGGATGCACATACTCATCGTTTTCGCCATTGAAATGACGGTTGCTGAAAAACCGACTGCGCGCTTCCTGCTCCATTGCCGCGAAATATTTGCGCGGATAAACATCATGATGGGTCAGCCTATCGAGGAAATCCTGATCCGACAATGTTTTCAACTTATTTCTGAATCTTCTGAGCATAGATTTTTTGGTAATGATTTATCGATTTGCTCAACAAAATTATAACAATGAATTATAGGGAAAATCTATTTTTGCTTTTTTAACACCTGCGCAATATCTTCTAATTTTTAATAACGCCCAAATTTAAAAGTTGTTTTGAGAGCCTACCCACGCATTACTGATCTCATAAATGATCTCACCGGAATCGACCTAAACCTGCCCGTTCAGACGTATGGCTTTTTTGTTGCACTGGCCTTCGTAGCAGGGGGGTTTATACTTTGGCTTGAGCTGGATCGGAAAGAAAAATCCGGCCAAATAAAGTTGAAAAACAGCCAGATGGTGACCAGGAAGAAGCCTGTGGCCGTCGAGTATCTCATTTCCGGAATCTTGTATTTTATCATCGGATTCAAGCTTACGGGAATCATTTTTAATTATGACGAGTTTACTGCCAATCCCCAGGGTTTTATATTTTCCGCCAAGGGATTTTATATTGGCGGTTTGGTGGTAATGGTGCCGGTATTGTGGATGATTTACCGGAAAGGGAAAAAAGCGGAAAGTGCAAACCCGGATGATGAAAAAGAATTGCGGGCGCGCGATCTTACACCGGCCATCGTTTTGGTAGCTGCTGTAGCCGGTATTGCCGGAGCCAAAATATTTGATGTCGTCGAGCATCTCGATCAACTCTTCCGCGACCCGCTCGGCACACTATTTTCCTTTAGTGGATTAACTTTTTATGGAGGATTGCTCGTAGCGGCTTTTGCTGTAGGCATTTATGGCGAGCGCCACAATATCCGGTGGCCGGTAATGGCCGATGCGGTGGCTCCTGCTTTGATGCTTGCTTACGGCATAGGGCGCATTGGCTGCCAACTTTCCGGCGACGGCTGCTGGGGAATCGTGAATACGCTCACCAAACCAGCGTGGCTTACCTGGTTGCCCGATTTTATGTGGAGTTCCACCTTTCCGCACAACGTCATCAAAGAAGGCCTGCCACTGATGGATTGTAATGGAACCTATTGTTATGAATTGGGGCAGCCGGTTTTTCCTACTTCCCTTTACGAAACGTTGATCGCTATTACTTTCTTTGGGGTGCTGTGGGCGCTCCGAAAACGTTTCACTGTTGCCGGAATGTTATTTTCGCTCTATCTGGTGCTAAATGGCATAGCACGTTTTATTATCGAATTTGTGCGTGTTAATATTCGCTATCAGGTAGCTGGCTTCGAGGTGTCGCAGGCACAGATTATTGCTGTAATGCTGATTGTGGTGGGTGGCTTCGGTTTGTTTTATTTCAGATATTTGCATCCGATGGAAAGAAATCGCAAAAAATCAAATCCCAAATGACAAAAGACAAATCACAAATAAATCCCAAATTCCAAATTCTCAAAACCGTCGCTGGTTGAGCTTGTCGAAATCTGGTTATTAGGATTTATTTGGAACTTGTTTATTTGGAACTTGGAATTTCCCCAAAACTTGTTTATTTGGAACTTGGAATTTCCCCAAAACTTGTTTATTTGGAACTTGGAAATTCTCCAGGGCTTGTTATTTTGGAATCTGGGATTTAGCAGTAAATTGCCAAACAGTTAATAATCCATTGAAAATATAATTATGAATTTTGTTGTTAATTTTGAAAACCTGACCCACAAGACCATTGGCATCGCCCGCAAAGCCGGAGCCTACATCCGCCAGCAACGCGAGAGCTTTTCGATGCAGTCGGTTGAGACTAAAGGGCTACACGATTTCGTTTCGTACGTTGACAAAACTGCCGAAAAGATGATCGTTGAGGCATTGTCAGGCTTGCTTCCCGACGCCGGTTTTATTGCCGAAGAAAATACTGCCAGTCGTCGGGCCGACATTTACAACTGGGTGATTGACCCGCTCGACGGCACCACCAACTTTATTCATGGCGTGCCTATATTTTCGGTGAGCATTGCGCTGATGGAGCATCAGGAGGTGGTGATAGGAGTGGTGTATGAGATTAATCTCGACGAATGCTACTACGCATGGAAAGGCAGCGCCGCTTACCGCGATGGTAAAATTATCCGCGTAAGCGATGCTGCCAAAGTTGCCGACAGCCTTTTGGTTACCGGGTTTCCATACACCGATTACGGAAAGTTGCAACCCTACCTGCGGATGTTTGAACATTTTTTGCGCAATTCGCATGGTGTGCGTCGCCTGGGTTCGGCAGCCGCCGACCTGGCTTGGATGGCGTGTGGCCGGTTTGATGCTTTTTATGAATACGGCCTCAAACCCTGGGATGTTGCTGCCGGAGCGCTCATCGTGCAGCAGGCGGGAGGCAGAATCACGGATTTCGATAGCGGAAATAATTATATTTTTGGCGCCGAACTCGTGGCTTCAAATGGCAAAATTCACGAAGAGCTGATGCAGATTGTCGGGAAGTATTTTCCCGCAAAGGAGAAGGACAAAGAATAAAGAATTTTTAATGGTTGCGGGAAAACCGCCGGAGAAAAACCTCTTGATACATAATAATGGAAATGACAGCCAAGCGCGTAATTCAAACCAATGTTCCGGCAGACGATTCCCTGCGACAAATCAAAGACAGCCCCACGCGTAGTTTCCTCAAAGCGGTGAGCTGGCGGTTCATCGCTTCGGCTACCACATTTTTGGTAACCTTTATTATTTTTAAAAATGCTACCGACAAAACCGTCGATGAAGTGCTCGAAGCAGCCTGGTACGTAACCATGGTGGAGTTTAGTGCTAAGATATTTATCTACTATTTGCATGAGCGCATGTGGACTAACATACGGTGGGGAAAATATTGGCAGCGCAACTACTGGATACGCCGACGTTGGAAACGCCTCTATCGCAGAATGCACCTGAATTAGAAAACAAGAAGTTAGAGGGGAGAAGTTAGAGGGGAGAAGTTAGAGGGGAGAAGTTAGAGGGGAGAAGTTAGAGGGGAGAAGTTAGAGGGGAGAGATGAATTTAGAATTTTAGCACCAAAGGAGCGTTATTCCGATCGATCCCGGCAGGGCGACAGCAGTAAAATAGTTAAAAAAATAATCAATTTATTGTCATAAAAAAATGAAAGCAAACCATAATGTCCGACTGTTGGGCGCAATCTCATTTTTGATTTTATTCTTCATTTTTCAAGGAGCATCGGTAGTTGCGCAATCGGCTGATGACACCGTCAGGCCAACGCGTGTTTACGTTTTTGAGCTTAAAGAAGAAATCGCTGAACCGGCCTGGCATCTCACGCGTAATTCATTGCAGGCCGCACACGATACTGCCGCCGACATCATCCTGATACACATGAACACCTATGGTGGTGCTCTTGCCACTGCCGATAGCATTCGCACAGCCATCCTTCAATCCAAAATACCGGTGTGGGTTTTTATCGATAACAACGCCGCTTCTGCCGGCGCGCTGATTTCCATTGCTGCCGACAGCATTTATATGCGGCCTGGCGCCAACATCGGCGCTGCTACCGTGGTAAACCAAACCGGCGAGGCGCTGCCCGATAAGTACCAGTCGTACATGCGCTCCATGATGCGTTCTACTGCCGAAGCCAGTGGCCGTAACCCGCTGATTGCCGAAGGCATGGTCGATCCGCGCATCAGCATTCCCGGCATCTCCGACTCCGGGAAAGTGATCACTTTTACCGCTTCCGAAGCCATCAAATATGGATTTTGTGAAGGCACCGCCAACAGCGTCCCCGAAGTGCTCACCAATGCCGGCATCACCGATTATAAGATTATCCGCTACGAACTGTCGTTCACCGATCGTATTATTCGCTTCCTGGTGAATCCAATGATTTCTGGGCTGCTCATCATGATCATTATCGGGGGTATCTATTTCGAATTGCAAACTCCTGGCATCGGTTTTCCCATCGCTGCCTCCATTTTGGCCGCGCTGCTTTATTTTGCCCCGCTTTATGTTGAAGGACTGGCGGCGCATTGGGAAATCCTGCTCTTTGTAATCGGTGTTGTTCTGATAGCGGTAGAAATATTTGCCCTGCCGGGCTTTGGCGTCGCCGGCATTTCCGGGATAGCCCTGGTAGTAGCCGGTTTGGTGCTGAGCATGCTTGGCAACGTGGGATTCGATTTTTCGCTGCTCCATATCGACGACATCGTGGTAGCGCTCTTCACCGTGATCATTGCTACTTTTGGGGCACTGGTTGCGAGTATTTATTTTAGCCGAAAGCTCTTTACCAGCAGAATATTTGGCGGGCTGGCGCTCTCATCTACGCAGGATAAGTCAGCAGGATTTACTTCTGCGCAAAGCAGCTACACCGATATGCTCGGCCGCCAGGGCGTGGCACGCACCGTTTTGCGTCCGGCGGGCAAAGTGCTTATCGACGAACAAATATTCGACGCCACGGCAGAGTCAGGATTTATCGACAAAGACACCCCGGTGCGCGTTACACGTTATATCAATACACAACTTTTCGTACGCAAAATTTCCTCATAACCAGTGCTTTTATAGTGATTTGCAATACCTTGCAGCCCATGAGCGTTGGCATAATTGTGTTATCTTTGCCCGCTTCATTTTAATAATAGAAAGTACCCGCAACTAATATGCTTGACAAACTGGAAGCGATCAAAAATCGCTGGAAAGAAATAGAGAAACAGATGAATGAACCATCGGCTATGGCCGATATGAAGAAGTTTATTCAGCTCAACAAAAGTTATAAAGAACTCCAACCGGTGGTGGGGGGTTATGAAACTCTGGTGAACATTGAACGAAATATCGAATCGGCGCGCGATGTATTAAAAAACGAGAAAGACGAAGAGTTTAGGGCTATGGCCAAAGAAGAACTCAACGATTTGCTTCAACGCAGAGAAGAGCTCGAAGAAGAAGTGCGCCTGATGCTCATTCCCGCCGACCCGCAGGACGGCAAAAATGCCATCGTCGAAATACGTGCCGGCTCTGGTGGCGATGAAGCCAGCATCTTTGCCGGCGACCTTTACAGGATGTACCTCAAATTTTGTGAAAACAAAAACTGGAAACTCGAAGGCGTGGACGTGACAGAAGGCACGGTAGGTGGTTTTAAAGAGATCATCTTCAACGTAATTGGCGACAATGTGTATGGCCAGATGAAATACGAGTCGGGCGTGCACCGGGTGCAACGTGTGCCGCAAACCGAAACCCAGGGACGCGTGCATACTTCGGCCGCTTCGGTAGTAGTGCTTCCCGAAGCCGACGAGTTCGACATCGACCTGAAACCTGCCGACATCCGCAAAGACCTTTACTGTTCTTCAGGCCCCGGCGGACAAAGCGTCAACACTACCTATTCAGCGGTACGCCTTACACACATTCCTACCGGAATAGTGGCCACGTGCCAGGATCAAAAATCGCAGATGAAGAATTATCAGAAAGCCCTATCGGTGCTGCGTTCGAGGATATTTGAAATGGAATATCAGAAATATCTGGAGGAAATATCTTCCAAACGCAAAACAATGGTTTCTACCGGCGACCGTTCGGCAAAGATCAGAACCTACAACTATCCGCAAGGGCGCGTTACCGACCACCGCATCAACTTCACCATGTACAACTTGCAATCTTTTGTTGATGGAAATATTCAGGAAATCATCGATCAATTGCAACTTGCCGAAAATGCCGAACGACTCAAAGCTGAAGTGGCAGGCACCTGATAGTTCATCTTAAGCGCTCGTTTATTAATAAAGAAATGCTTTTCAAAAAAATCAATAACATACATTAATGGAATACAACAGTCAACGCGAAAAAATCATCATCCCGGAATATGGACGTAATCTGCAAAAAATTGTTGAAATTGTGGTAAAAACCGAAGACCGCGCCAAGCGCACCCAACTGGCACATGCCGTTGTGGACATTATGGCCAACATTCATTCGCAGGTAAAAGACTCGCCCGAGCTGCGGCAGCGCTTGTGGGATCATCTGTATATCGTTTCCCGTTTCAGGCTTGATGTGGACAGCCCGTATCCCATGCCCGACCGCGAAGTCCTGACCAAGTTGCCTCAAAAGCTGGACTACCCGCGCAAGAATATGCGTTTTAGTTATTATGGTAAAAATATCGAAAACATTATCACAGAGGTTGCCAAATATCCTGATGGCGACGACAAAAGCGACTTGGTAAAAAGTATTGCCAACCACCTAAAAAAATCATATCTCACCTGGAACCGCGATTCGGTGGACGATGAGTTGATTAAAAAGCATTTTGATGAATTGTCGCAAGGCAAACTACAGCTCGACAGCGATTATCATTTTACCACTACCAACGAATTACTGGGTACCAAGCCACGTAAAAAATCTACAAAGCCTTACCAGCCACGTCCACAGCATAGTACCAGCAAGCCACAGAGGAAGCAAAACCGTCCGAAGAATTATTAACACCCAAAAATTATTGATATGAGTTCTTTTGAAATTTGCGGAGGCAAAAGGCTCAGTGGACAGATTACACCCCAGGGTGCCAAAAACGAGGCGCTTCAGGTGATTTGTGCTGTTTTACTCACGAGCCAACCTGTTACCATTAGCAACATTCCGGAGATACGTGATGTGATAAAGCTAATCGACCTGCTGAAGTTGCTTGGCGTGGTGGTGGAAAAAACCGACGAGTCAACCTGGCGCTTTACCGCCTCAGATATTCATCTCGATATTTTGCTTACGGATAAGTTTCGTAAAAAAAGTGCGGAGTTGCGCGGCAGTATCATGATTATCGGTCCGCTGCTTGCACGCTTCGGTAAGGCATTTATTCCGCAGCCTGGTGGCGACAAAATAGGCCGTCGTCGGCTCGACACGCACTTTATTGGGTTACAAAAGCTGGGTGCCAAATTCGATTATAACTTTCAGAAGAACTACTACAGCGTGGTAGCGGAGCGTCTGGAAGGTACCTACATGCTCCTCGACGAAGCCTCCGTTACCGGCACCGCCAACGTACTCATGGCTGCCACCCTGGCGCATGGCACCACCACCATTTTCAACGCCGCCTGCGAGCCTTATGTGGTGCAGCTCTGTAAAATGCTCAACAGCATGGGTGCCCGAATCGAAGGTATTGGCAGCAATCTGCTGATTGTACACGGTGTAGAAGTTTTATCCGGCTGCAGCCATAAGCTCTTGCCCGACATGATCGAGGTGGGTAGTTTTATCGGGCTGGCAGCACTCACCCAATCCAACATAAAAATTACCGGCGTCAACCCGGCCGATCTGGGCATCATCCCCGACGTTTTTGGAAGGCTCGGCATCCGTATGCAACTCAATGCCGACAGCATCGAAATTCCCGAACAGGAGAGTTACGAGATCGAAA
Organism: Clostridia bacterium; assembly: GCA_009928785.1. Classification (GTDB taxonomy): domain Bacteria; phylum Bacteroidota; class Bacteroidia; order Bacteroidales; family 4484-276; genus SABY01. The sequence continues at coordinate 47,313 of SABY01000001.1, forward strand.
CTTTTATGGATGGCTCCATCATGACCATCTCTGATGCTCCGTGGCCCGGCTTTACTCCCGACCTGATTAGTATTGCGCTGGTGGTGGCCATACAAGCCAAAGGCAGCGTGTTGATCCATCAGAAAATGTTTGAAAGCCGTCTGTTTTTCGTTGACAAACTCATCGACATGGGCGCTCGTATTATTTTGTGCGACCCGCACCGCGCCACCGTTATTGGCCTCGCCCGGCAATACAAGCTGCGCGCTATCCGTATGAGTTCGCCCGACATACGTGCTGGTGTAGCCTTGCTGCTCAGTGCGCTATCGGCTGAAGGCAAAAGCATCATCGACAACATTGAGCAGATCGACCGCGGCTACCAAAACATCGATGGACGCCTGCGTGCAATTGGCGCGGAAATTGAAAGAATTTAGAAGTTAGATGTCAGAAGTTAGATGTTAGAAATTAGATTTAGGATTTTTAATTAGGAAGTAGAGACGCACAGCCTGCCCCGCCCATGCGGGGGACGTGCGTAAATAATTACGAATGAATATTGAATTTTGAATTTTGAATTGTAACCCCAACAGGACAGTAATAAAATAGGCAGGTGTTACAATGTTTTTGATGAATAAATTTTGAATTTTCTAATTATGAAAAAATATTTCATAGCCACAACGATACTCATCAGCGGGCTGATCACCTTTTCATTACCTGTGCCTGCGCAAACGCAAGCAGCTACCGGAGTGGAAATTGGCAATACGTTGCCCGACATTACCCTCAATGACTTGGATGGCAATCCACGCAGCATTTCACAACTACGTGGCAACGTTGTCTTTGTCGATTTCTGGGCGTCGTGGTGCCGACCGTGTCGCCGTGAAAACCCGGTGGTGGTGCAGACATACACAGATTACCACAATAAAAAATTTAAAGATGCTACCGGTTTTAGAATTTACAGTATCTCCTTCGATAAAACCCACGACGACTGGAGCAAAGCAGTAGAAGCCGATGGCTTGTTGTGGGACGAACAGGTGAGCGACTTGCAGGGATGGCGGTCGGTGGCTGCCAAAAAATACAACGTCCGCGCCATCCCCATGAATTTCCTTATCGATCAAAACGGAGTGATCATTGCAAAAAATCTGCGCGGCGATCAATTGGCCGAGCACCTTCGAAAGCTCGTGAAGGAATAGTCGGTGCGCCGGTGTGACATTTTGACGTTAAGCCAGCCCGTGGCAAATTATTTGATTGGCCGGGGCTGGTTTCATTTATACATTTAGTCAAGGTATTGATTATTAATAATAAAATAAGATGGACGAGAAAATAAAAAACCCCGAATACGACAACTCACAGCCAGAAAATCTAAAGGAGCGTCAGGATGACGCCACAGATATGCCGGATGGTGATGCAAAGAGATCTACCCGCACAGCAAAGAAAAAGCAGGAGCACACGCGGCTCGAATCGCGCATCAACGAGCTGGAAGCCAACCTCGCCGAACTCAACGACAAGTACCTGCGGCTGTTTTCCGAATTCGACAATTACCGCAAGCGTACCAGCAAAGAGCGCATCGAATTGCTCGATACAGCTTCGGGAGAATTGATCAAAGAGTTGCTGCCGGTGCTTGATGATTTCGATCGTGCCATGCAATTGCACAATGCTGATACTGACCCCGTACTTGTCAGCAGTTTCGAAGGAACGCGGCTGATTTACAATAAACTTAAAAACCTGCTGATACGCAAAGGCCTGGAGCCTATGAAAACCTTAGGCGAACCTTTCGATACTGATTTTCATGAAGCCATCACCAACATCCCCGCACCAACTCCCGAATTGGTGGGCAAAGTTGTGGATGAAATCCAAAAAGGCTATATGCTCAAAGGCAAAGTTATCCGCTATGCCCGTGTAGTGATAGGGCAATAATCCGAATAATTAGCGCATTTTTTTGCAAAGAAATACGACTTTATGACAAAACGAGATTACTACGAAATACTGGAGATAACGCGCGATGCTAACGAAGGTGAGATAAAAAAGGCTTATCGCAAAATGGCTTTGCGCTATCATCCCGACAAAAACCCCGGCGACCACCAGTCAGAGGAGAAATTTAAAGAAGCTGCCGAAGCTTATGAAATTCTGAACGACAGTGATAAGCGCCAGCGCTACGACCGTTTTGGTCATGCTGGTGTGCGCGGTCAGGGAGGTGGCGGCTACGATATGTCGATGGAAGACATCTTCTCTAATTTCGGCGACATCTTTGGCAGCGCCTTTGGCGGTTTCAGCGGCGGTTTTGGCAACGGCAGCCGGCGGCGTCGTGTCAATCGGGGCAGCAATCTTAGGGTGCGCGTTAAGCTATCCCTCGAAGAGATTGCCAATGGTGTGAACAAAAAAATAAAAGTCAACAAATACAAAAAGTGTGAGGAGTGCTCCGGGAGTGGCGCCAAAGGCGGTAGCTCTTACAGTACCTGCAGCACTTGCCATGGCTCCGGACAAGTGACGCGCGTCACGAATACTTTTCTGGGTCAGATGCAGACCGCCAGCACATGCCCGGCCTGTGGCGGCGAAGGCCAGGTAATTACCAGCAAATGTACCTCCTGCAATGGCGACGGTATTGTGCGCGGCGAAGAAGTTGTAAGTATCGACATCCCCGCCGGTGTGGCGCAGGACATGCAACTTTCGGTAAGTGGCAAGGGCAATGCCGGTGCGCGCGGCGGCATCAACGGCGACCTCATCGTGGTGATAGAAGAAGCCGAACACGAGTCGCTTATCCGCGACGGCGACAACCTCATTTACAATCATTTTATCACTTATGCCGAAGCTGCACTTGGGGCAACTGCCTATGTGCCCACCCTCGACGGAAAAGCTAAGTTGAGTATCGAAGCAGGCACCCACTCCGGAAAAGTACTCCGGCTTAAAGGAAAAGGAATCCCGCATCTGCAGCAATACGGCCGCGGCGATTTACTGGTAAACATCAGTGTGTGGACACCACAAAGCCTTAGCCGCGAAGAACGCGAGCTGCTGCAACAACTCGACAAATCCGACAACTTTAAACCCAATCCTTCCAAAAGCCAGCGCAACATTTTTAACAGGATGAAGGAATATTTTCAGTAATGGCTAAAAAAAATAAGAATATCACCGGCGATGTTGTTTACTCCACCAATCCCGACTTTTCGTTTGAATACCGTGAGGAGGTGCAGCAGGAAACGCTCCCCCCGGCACAGCAAAAGCTAAAAGTGTGGCTCGATCGCAAAATGCGCAAAGGCAAGATGGTAACATTGGTGAAGGGTTTTGTGGGGACAACCGATGATATGGAATCATTGGCAAAACTCCTCAAGACGCGCTGTGGCACTGGTGGCTCCGCCAAAGACGGCGAAATAATTATACAAGGTGATGTGCGCGAAAAGGTGTTGACAATCCTGAAAAATGAAGGCTACAAAGCAATTGCCGCAGGAGGATAAAAGAGGAGTCATGTAGTGATGAAAGACCAAACCCTTCGGAGGACGTGTGTCTGGAAATGCAATTGAAATCCGAATACCGAATACCGAATACCGAATACTGAATACCGAATACCGAATACCGAATAACGAATACCGAATAACGGATAACGAATAACGAATAACGGATAACGAATTTTAGCCCCAACGAGCCGACATCAAAGCCAAACCAACGACAATTTGTTAACCCGACAACATTACTATGGATAACGAAGAAATTTTAAAAGAACCTGTTTACTCGCCTTTTGTACTGGAGTTTCTGGCCGTGGCGCAGAAGTATTGCCTCTTTATCGAAGACATCGACAAATACAATACTACCGAAATTTTCGACTATATGCACAAAGCATTGCCGCTCCTTTATGTGCGCGGATCGGTATTACCGGAAGTGGCTCCCGACGACTACGAAGCCAACGAAAAATATGTGACCGAAGAACAATGGCAAAACATCTTTAACGCTTTGCGCGAAAAGCTGGGAAGCAACGACGAATATTGGTTTAACGAAAACGACAACCCCCTCAACGAATTGATAAAAGGCAGCCTTGCTGATGGATTTACGGATATCTATCAGGACATGAAGGACTTCGTGTTGCTGTTTCAAAAACCACTACGCGATGCTAAAAAGGTGGCGGTGTGGGAGATGCGTGAGCTTTTTCAGGCTCATTGGGGCTTTAGGATTGTAAACTTGCTCAAGGTGCTGCATTATCATATCTATAGCGAAAACCGCCCCCGGCACCTGGCAGATGCTGATGATGTTTCATTGCGCGAAAGCGAATAAGAAATAATCTCCTTTGATAAACCTCAGTGGCGAATCTCCCTCCCGACTTACATTTCTCAACAAGCCCTTACCTATAAAGGCCTCTATTCTAAATAAGTATTTAGCTACCTAATTGATTGTTAATACATTATTTTAAAATATCTCCGACTTTCTAAATAAGTCATCATCAGGCTGTAATATAGCTTGGGAATGATATTTGGGTAATTTTGCAATCTATATTTATTCTAAATTATTGGCTTCCTTCGAGGATCAAAATGAACTTAAGCGAATTAAAACAGGGCGAAAAAGCTTTTATCTCAAAAGTTAAGGGACGTGGTGCTTTTCGCAAACGCATCACCGAGATGGGCTTTGTGAAAGGCAAGGAGGTGGAGGTAATCCGCAATGCGCCCCTGCGCGATCCTATCGAATACCGGCTAATGAATTATGATGTATCGTTGCGACGCAGTGAGGCACGCCTGGTGTCGGTGGTTGCTAAAGAATCGCAGGTAAATAATGGCAACGGACTTCCTTATGAGGGAACTATCAGCGACGATGCCCTTAAACTTAAAGCTTTCGAAAAAGGCAAGACCATTGATATTGCGCTGGTTGGAAATCCCAACTCAGGAAAAACCACCATCTTTAATTATGCTTCCCGATCGCGCGAAAAAGTGGGCAACTATGGCGGCGTTACCGTCGATGCCAAAACAGCGCATTTCAAACTCGACGGCTACACCTTTAATATCGTCGATTTGCCTGGAACCTATTCGCTTAGTGCCTACACACCCGAAGAGCTGTACGTCCGTAAGCATATTCTGGGGCATTTCCCTGACATCGTCATCAACGTTCTCGACGCTTCCAATCTGGAGCGTAACCTCTATCTTACCACTCAGCTCATCGACATGGACATCAAGGTGGTAGTGGCGCTCAATATGTACGATGAGCTTACTAACAAAGGCGACAAATTCGATTATCGCGAGCTTGGCAAAATGCTTGGGATTCCGTTTGTGCCCACCATTGGCTCCAAAGGCAAAGGCATCCGGACGCTCTTCCGCAAAGTTATAGATGTGTACGAAGACCGCGATCCTATCATGCGGCACATCCACATCCATTATGGCAAGCCCATGGAACGAGGCATCCGCAGAATACAGGACGAGATTTGGAAAAATAAATCCCTTACTGATAAAGTCTCCTCGCGGTATTATGCTATTAAGCTGCTCGAAAAAGATGATTCGACGCACTTCTCACTGGGCAAGTTGCCCAACTACGCCGTCATCAGCCGCATTGCCGAGCGTGAAATAGCTGTACTTGAAAAAGATTTTCAGGACGACACAGAGTCGATGGTCACTGATGCCAAATACGGCTTTATCGCTGGCGCTTTGCGCGAAACATATCACGAAAACCGCCATCGGCGCAACACGCGCACCGAAACAGAGGTGGTGGACACCTTTCTTACGCACCGCCTTTTCGGATTCCCGATATTTTTGTTTTTCATGTGGCTGATGTTTTACAGCACCTTCACCCTGGGCGAATATCCCATGCTTTGGATCGAGGCCGGGTTTGGCGCACTCAATCAATTTGTGAGTACCTACATGACGCCTGGCATGCTCAAGGACTTGCTCACCGACGGCATCATCTCCGGAGTGGGCAGTGTGTTGGTATTTCTGCCCAACATTCTCATCTTGTTTTTCTTTATTTCCTTAATGGAAGATACGGGCTACATGGCCCGCGTTGCTTTTATCATGGACAGGATCATGCACAAAATCGGCTTGCATGGGCGTTCGTTTATTCCGCTTTTGATGGGTTTTGGGTGCAATGTGCCGGCCATCATGGCCACGCGCACCATCGAATCGCGCACCGACCGCATCCTCACCATCCTCATCAATCCTTTTATGTCGTGTAGCGCGCGCCTGCCCGTTTACATTCTTATTATCGGCGCCATCTTTCCGCAATACCCCGGCACCATACTTTTTGGCATTTACGGTTTTGGCATTTTAATGGCTGCACTGGTGGCAATTATTTTTAAAAAAGTGATTTTTAAAAACAAGGAAGCGCCTTTTGTAATGGAGCTGCCGCCCTACCGTTTGCCCACGCTCAAAGCCATTGTGCGCAACATGTGGTACAAAGGGTCGCAATATCTGCAAAAAATGGGTGGCGTGATATTAATAGCAGTGATCCTGATATGGGCTGCCGGTTATTTCCCTCTCCACAGCGAGCGCATGGAGGCTTTCGATCAGCAGATTGCCCAGGTGCAAAATGAATACAACGATCAAATCGCCGACGTGAATCCCGCCGAAGATGCTGATCAGGTGGTGCATTTGCAGCAAACCATGCAATTAGAAACCGGTCTTTTACAACAGCAAAAAGCAACCTTTCGTTTACAAAATAGTTACATAGGCATGTTGGGTCACTGGTTTCAGCCGGTGATAGCGCCTTTGGGTTTCGATTGGAAAATGGGTGTGGCACTTATCACCGGGGCAGCAGCCAAAGAAATTGTGGTAAGCACCATGGGGGTTTTGTACCAGGATTCTGACGGAGGGACGACCAACCATACGCTTTCGCAAAAGATTCAGCACCAGCGCTACACCGCCGGCCCGCTCCAAGGCCAGCCTGTGTTTACTCCTGCCGTGGCGTTGGCGTTTTTGGTTTTTGTGCTAATATACTTCCCGTGTATAGCTGTAGTATCGGCGGTTAAAAAGGAAACAGGCGGCTGGAAATGGGCTTTGTTCCTGGCCGGCTACACCACGGTGCTGGCCTATGTGCTGGCGTTTTTCACCTATCGCATTGGGTTATTAATATTTTAAAAACATTGACAATGATGGTACAGGAATTTCTCACATATCTCATCTTAGCAGCCACCTTTATTATAATGGTGGTAAAAATGGTTCGTTTTTTTTCCCAAAAAGAGGCCTCAGCCTGCAGCAGTTGTTTTCAGGCGAAGGGAAGCTGCAAGGTGGCTCATCTCAAAAGAGTTGTCCACCATTAAGCTGTTTCTGTAAAAGAAGTGCTTCCTAAAACCAACTTTTTCTGCTTTCGGATGCATAAAGCTGTATTTTTGGCAAAAAATAAAATGCGCCATGTATCAATACATCAATACCAATAGCAAATACATCAGAGAGCTACAAGAGTTTAGTCCGGAAATGGTGGTCGAAATTGCTGCTATGTTTCCACACGAATACAACAAATATTTGTCGTTGGTCGAGGAGGGGATAGCTGCTGCTGATGTCGAAATGATCCTGCTCGGTGTGCATAGTCTGAAATCGAATCTTAAGATTTTTATCGACGAACAGCACGAAATCATTCAATACATGCAGCAAATAGAAGCCCAACTGCGGAGCCAAATAGAAGCCCGCAAAGATTTACATTCTGTTACTGATGCGATCGACTTTAAAGAAATACCCCTTCAGTTGGAGCAACGGCTGCGGGAGCCAATGAAGGAAATTGCCCATTTTGCCGCTCAGCCGCATTAGTTGCAATTACTATTTCAATGTATCCAGCCTGTTTAGCGCTTCGATAGCTTTTTGGTAATTACTTGTTTTTTCTAGTGCCGTGCTATAGTCGGTGCGCGCCATGTCGGTTCTCCCCATTTGCTCGTAACTGAAGCCACGGTTGTAATAAGCCTCCGTGTAGTTGGGCGCCAGCATGATAACCTGCGTAAAATAATCGGCTGCGGTGGCAAATTCTTTTAGATACACCAAATGTATGTAGCCCAGATTGTAAAGTGCCGGAACATAATCGGGGGCTATCTCCAATATGTTTTTGTAGGTAGTGATGGCGCTTTCAGTTTTTCCGTTTTCCTGAAAAAACAAACCAAGCTGATAATAGGGTTCTATCATGCCGGGGTGCAGGCCGATGGCATTGCTTAGGTAGCTTACCGCAATGGGATTTTTTTGGGTGGCAAAAATGATTCCTAACTGAAGCTGTGCCTCAAAATATTCCTGATCCTGGTCTAAGGCTGTCTGCAGACTGCGGATGGCGGCAGTAGTATCGCCTTGTTCGAGCTGCCCGATGGCTGCTACAAAATATGCCTGCGGATTGATGCCGTCAAGGTCGAGCAGTTGCGTAAGGGTAGCGCGGCTTTTTTCGTAGTCGCGCATGATGAGGTAAAGCTGGGCTTTTTTGAGCAAAGCCTCACGGCTCTCAGGATTCAGACGAAGCGCCTTATCGAGTGCTTCCAGGCATTTGTCAGGATTGCCGGAGGTAAGATACGCATCCGACAAGGTGATGTAATGGTTGGCATTATTCTCGTCGATGCTAATGGCGATGAGAATATCGCGCAAAGCACTATCCACATTATTTATCGAAAGATAGTAGTCGGCGCGGTTGATATAAACGGCGTCGTCGTTGGCATTCGTAGCAATGGCTTTATTCAATGCCATCAAAACTGTATCGACATTTACTTTATCCGACGTGCCGGTTTGTTGGCGCGAATTTTCGGTATTGCATCCGCTTGCAGCAAAAAACAAAGCTGCGATAGCCACCATGGCTATTTTTTTTAATAAATTTTGTTTCATCTCTCTCTTTTAAATAAACACTTATCCCGCCATCAACGCTGACTCTGCAAAAGTCTTAAATCTGAAACCTCCTATTAGATTAGAATTTTTGGCAGTGCTGACTTTTTGAATGACGTTAAGATCATAATCAGGATACAATATCTGTTTTAAAATCGCTGTTGCAATCTGCACAATGATAGGTTTTGCTAATATTATTTATGGGAATAGTATGCAATGCTGAAATTAAAATGAAAAACATCTTTGAAAGTTTTTTGCTTCCAAGACTATATTTGATATTTGTGGAATTGCAGAACGGACAAGAAAGCGGCTCATCCTGATCAGGAAAAATGATAGAAGCAGCCTTTTCCAAATCGTTTTCATCTACCAGAACCTGAACCCCCGAACCAAGCATGTTATTAAAATGAGGTAACAGGGTGGTGATGTTTTGATTGGTGAGGATACACGGAATCCCCTCATTTTCGAGATGCCCCTTGATAAGCGCTGCTTCTTGAATATTCTGACACGTTGTTAGCCTGATGGTCTTCATATTAAATAATTCCCAACCCAAAAAGAATTAGGTTCTATTTAATAGCCTCACGGATTTTTGCTTCCAGTTCGTCGGCAAGCTCGGGGTTGTCTTCGAGGAGTTTTTTCACCGCATCGCGTCCCTGTCCAAGTTTGGTATCGCCATAGCTATACCATGAGCCACTTTTTTTGATGATATTTTGTTCGGCGCCCAGGTCGATAATTTCGCCCAGTTTGGAAATGCCTTCTCCATAGATAAGGTCGAATTCGGCGCTGCGGAAAGGCGGAGCAACTTTATTTTTAACCACCTTCACACGAACACGGTTACCGCTAATTGTCTCGGTATCTTTAATTTGCCCGGTGCGGCGTATGTCCAGACGGACAGAAGCATAAAACTTCAATGCGTTGCCGCCGGTGGTGGTTTCGGGGTTGCCGAACATGACACCAATTTTTTCGCGCAGTTGGTTTATAAAAATACAGATCGTACCGGTTTTGCTAATGTTGGCAGTAAGTTTACGCAGCGCCTGCGACATGAGCCTGGCCTGCAAACCCATTTTCGAGTCGCCCATTTCGCCTTCTATTTCAGCCTTTGGCGTAAGCGCTGCCACCGAGTCGATTACGATGATATCGATGGCGCCAGAGCGAATTAGGTTGTCGGTTATTTCGAGTGCCTGTTCGCCATTGTCAGGCTGTGATACCAGCAGGTTTTTGGTGTCCACGCCAAGTTTCTCGCTGTAAAATCTATCGAAGGCATGTTCGGCATCGATGAAAGCTGCAATGCCGCCCAGCTTTTGTGCCTCGGCCACAGCATGGATGGCCAGCGTAGTTTTTCCCGACGACTCGGGGCCATAGATTTCGATTACTCTTCCTTTGGGTAATCCGCCAACGCCCAGTGCAGCATCCAGCCCGATAGAGCCGGTAGAAATCGTCGCCATATTTTCGATGGGAGCGTCGCCCAGCTTCATAATGGCGCCTTTACCGTAGTGTTTTTCTATGTTGCCCAGCGTGAGCTGAAGTGCTTGCAGTTTGTCCGCTTTTATCTTGTCGAATTCATCTTTTTCTTTAGCCATGATTTTGATTTTTGTGGTGTTTATAATTTTTTATTCTTCCTCCATTGCCTGCAAAATCTGCGCAGCATGATCCTTTGTTTTTACCGATGTAATTACTTTTTCAATCTTACCTTGTTCATCTATCACATACGTGGTGCGCAGCAAGCCTTCGTAGCTTTTGCCGTACATACTTTTGGTACCCCAGGCTCCATAGGCTTTTATAACATCCATTTCGGTGTCGGCAAGTAGCGAGAATGGTAGATTGTATTTTTCAGCAAACTTATTTTGTTTTTCTATGGTGTCGGGGCTTACGCCAATAATTTTGTAACCGCGGCCAAGCAAATCGTCGTAGTTATCGCGCAGGTTGCAGCTTTCGGCGGTACAACCCGGAGTGTCAGCTTTTGGATAGAAATAGAGTATTACTTTGTGGCCGCGGAAATCTTTCAGTGCCACCATTTTACCTTCCTGATCTTTTACACTGAAATCCGGTGCTTTGTCGCCTTTATTTAAAAATGCCATAGTAGTTTTTATTAAAAATTTAGCAACAAAATTAATGAAATCATCCGCTTGGCTGGTGGTTTAAGTTTTATTAAGAACTACTTTTTTTGTTGTTGCTGATAATGTTTGCAAATGCTGGCGAGGCCACACTGGTCGCATTTGGGTTTGCGTGCCTGGCAGATGTATCGGCCATGCAGGATAAGCCAATGATGTGCCCGCGAAATATATTCTTGCGGAATATTCTGCACGAGTTGTTTCTCCGTGTCGAGCGGCGTTTTGCTTCGGGTGGTGAGGCCGATACGAGCCGCCACTCTGAAAACATGTGTATCGACGGCCATGGCAGGTTGGCCAAAAACTACAGAGGCAATTACATTGGCGGTTTTGCGCCCCACACCTGGCAGCTTTTGCAGTAGCTCCACATCTGGGGGCACAATGCCTTCAAACTCCTGTAGGAGCGCAGTGGCCATACCTATCAGATTTTTGGATTTGTTGTTGGGGTAGGAGCAACTCTTGATTAGCTCATACACTTCCTGGTAAGGAGCATCGGCAAGCGACGGAGCATCCGGAAACCGGTCGAAAAAAGCTGGCGTGATCATGTTAACGCGTTTGTCGGTGCATTGTGCCGAAAGTATTACAGCCACCAGGAGTTGGTAGGGCGTGTAATATTTCAGCTCGGTTTCAGGTGCTGGCTGGTGCTGCGAAAAATATTCGACAAAGTACTTGTATCTCTCTTTTTTTGTCAATGCAATTATTTTGTGTGCAAAAATAGAAAAGCCACCCGCTATGGGTGGCTTTTGTTGAAAAATCGTTGCTCTTTTGTTAAGAGTTCATTAATTCAGCATTAGGCTGAAAGTTCCGGTCCTTTGTGTTTTTATCACAGATAAGGCTCTGGAGTAGTTCAAGATGTTGTTGATGGCACTTTGGCTTGGGCTAACTTTGAGCTTGGCGACATATCTTTTAACACGCAGGACTGTATTGAATGTTTTGGAAAGGTTTTCATCAGCCTCAATCATGTTGCGATACTTGTTGTCGCCCGAAAAATCCGGGTCGCTGTAAGCAAAGAACATCAAATCGTTAAGAGTAAAAGGATTCTGCATAGGCTATTTTGTTGATGATTGACTCAGTGAACAAAATAGCAAACGAAGCGTGCGCGCGCTTTATTACATGCCTGCAGAATTACTTGGTCAGTATCACATTCTTTTCTTTGATGAGCTTACGCAGATTGATCAGCGCATAGCGCATACGTCCCAAAGCAGTGTTAATGCTGACGTCGGTTTGTTCGGCAATGTCTTTAAAACTCATTTCGGAATAGTGGCGCATAAAGAGCACCTCCTTCTGTTCGGGAGGAAGATATTCGATCAGTTTACGCACATCTTCATGGATTTGGTCGGTGATCATCTTGTCTTCGACGCTGGGATCGGTAAAACGAACCGTGTCGAAAATGTCGAAATCATCTTTATCATTTTCTACGATAGGAATGCGCTTCGACTTGCGGAAATAGTCGATGATGAGGTTGTGAGCGATACGCATCACCCACTGGATAAATTTCCCTTCCTCCTTGTAAGCGCCCGACTTGATGGTGTTGATTACTTTGATAAACGTGTCCTGAAAAATGTCATCAGCAAGCTGTTTATCTTTTACCACCATAAGAATGTAGGCAAACACCCGGTTTTGGTGGCGATGGATTAACTTTTCAAGACTGTATTGATTACCTTCCAAAAATTGACAAATTAAGTCCTTATCACTTGGAAATTGAGCTTTCATACGTATCTCCTTTTTATGTTTGTTTCACAAGCGTAATTTTTTTTCGATAATCTCTCTCCTATTTTTGGTTAATACTGCGTTTGTCTATCAATTGTTTTTTCTTGAAAAGTTGCTGCAAATATAGACAAAAAATAACACCACCAAATTTTCTTTTACTTTTGTTGCCTTTCAAATCGACATTTTTTACGGGGCAAAAGCTCCCAAGAATTATGCCATGACCAGTAAAATAAATTCCATGTCAATTGATCAATTCGAAACCTTAGACCCTCATAAATTCATCCTTATCAAAGGTGCCCGTGTGCACAACCTGAAGAATATTGATGTCGCCATCAAGCGAAATCAAATGGTAGTAATTACCGGCTTGTCAGGATCGGGAAAATCGTCGCTTGCTTTCGATACTTTATATGCCGACGGGCAGCGGCGCTACGTAGAGAGCCTAAGCTCCTATGCCCGGCAGTTTCTGGGGCGAATGCAAAAACCCGAGGTCGATTACATCAAAGGAATTTCGCCCGCCATTGCCATCGAGCAAAAGGTGAATGCGCGCAATCCGCGCTCTACTGTTGGCACTTCTACCGAGATTTACGAATATCTCAAACTTCTTTTTGCACGCATCGGGCATACTATTTCACCCGTGTCGGGGCAGGAAGTGGTGCGCCATTCGGTGACGGATGTTGTGAACTTCGTGGTGGCTTTGCCCGCCGATTCACGCTTGCTTATCACAAGTTGCATCGTCAGCGCCGGAGGCCGACAGGTGCCTGCCCAACTTACGGTGCTTTTGCAACAGGGCTTTACACGTTTGTTGGTGGATGGAGAAATTGTTAGGATAGAAGATATTATTAAAAACCCAAAACTCGCACCAACTGAGGCGGAGATTGAAGTGGTGATCGATCGCCTGGTGGTAACCGATGAAGATGATCTGCGCTCGCGCGTGGCCGACTCAGTGCAGATTGCTTTTTACGAAGGCAATGGGCACTGCTACGTAAAAGTATATGACGGCGACCAGCTTATCTCGCATGAGTTTTCCAATAAATTTGAACTCGACGGAATTACTTTCGAGGAACCGACGGAGAATCTGTTTTCGTTTAATAATCCTTTTGGGGCGTGTAAACGCTGCGAGGGTTTTGGCAGCGTCATTGGCATCGACGAAGATTTGGTAATTCCCAACAAAAGTCTCTCGGTATATGAAGGAGCTGTGGCCGCCTGGAAAGGTGAGAAGATGGGGCAATGGCGCGAGTGGTTCGTGATGGCTGCGCCAAAGTTCAACTTTCCGGTGCACAAGCCATACAGCCAGCTCACACAGGAGCAGCGCAATCTACTCTGGACCGGCAACAAACATTTTGAAGGTATTGATGAGTTTTTCAGGCAGGTCGAGGAACAGACCTACAAAATTCAATATCGTGTGATGCTCTCACGGTATCGTGGTAAGACAATTTGTCCGGAATGTCGCGGTACACGATTACGCAAAGACGCGCAATATGTAATGGTGGATGGCCATTCCATTAGCGACCTGGTGCTGATGCCATTGGATAGCCTGTCGATTTTTTTTGAAAATATTCATATTTCATCTTACGAAATGGAGGTGGCGCGTCGGCTTTTGCTGGAAATAAAAAACCGGCTTGGATTTCTGTGCGATGTAGGTCTGGGCTATCTTACGCTCAACCGGCTTTCTTCGACGCTTTCGGGCGGTGAATCGCAGCGCATCAACCTGGCCACTTCGCTGGGTAGCAGTTTGGTAGGATCGATGTACATCCTCGACGAGCCAAGCATCGGGTTGCATCCCCGCGACACGCAACGCCTTATAAAGGTGCTCAAAAAATTGAAGCATCTTGGTAATACCGTGATAGTAGTAGAGCACGATGAAGACATCATGCGCCAGGCCGATCAAATCATCGACATTGGGCCGTTGGCCGGAGTGAATGGGGGAGAAGTTGTGTTTTCGGGGAGCCTCACCGAGCTTTTGCAAAACGATCAGGGCCTTACGGCAAAATATCTGAATGGCATGTTGCAGGTTCCCGTACCTGCCATTCGACGAAAGTCCAACGATTATATCGAAGCCACCGGCTGCCGCGAAAATAATCTCAAAGACATTTCTGTAAAGATACCTTTGAATGTTTTTACGGTGATAACGGGCGTGAGCGGTTCAGGAAAGTCGTCGTTGGTGCGGCAGATTTTGTTTCCTGCCATCCGGCGTCATCTGGGAGGGTATTCCGAAAAAACCGGCAAATATGATGTGTTGCAAGGTGATCTGAAACGCATTGAGGCGGTGGAGTTTGTCGATCAAAATCCCATCGGGCGATCTTCACGGTCTAACCCGGCTACCTACGTAAAAGCCTACGACGAGATACGATCGCTTTACGCAAGCCAGCAACTGGCCAAGGTGCGGGGCTACAAGCCGGGTTTCTTTTCGTTTAATGTAGAAGGTGGCCGCTGCGAAGAGTGCGAAGGCGAAGGTGTGGTAAAGATTGAGATGCAGTTTATGGCCGACATCTACCTTACGTGCGAAGCCTGTGGTGGCAAGCGTTTTAAAGATGAGGTTTTGGATGTAAAATTTAAAAACAAAAATATCGCTGATATCCTCGACATGACCATCAATCAGGCAGTCGATTTTTTTGGCAGCGAAAGCACGAAAACTTCGGCTACCGAAAAACGTATTATGACCCGCCTGCAGCCACTGCAGGATGTGGGTTTGGGATATTTAAAGCTGGGGCAATCGTCGAGCACGCTGTCGGGTGGCGAGGCACAGCGCATCAAGCTGGCATCTTTTCTTACCAAAGGTGCCAATGAAAGTCCGACACTTTTCTTTTTTGATGAACCCACCACCGGATTGCATTTTCACGACATCAGCAAACTGCTCGAAGCTTTTAACGCTTTGCTCGAAAATGGCCATACCATTGTGGTGATAGAGCACAACCCTGAAATCATCAAATCGGCTGATCATATTATCGACCTGGGGCTGGAAGGTGGCGAGCAAGGCGGGCATCTCGTTTTTGAGGGGACACCTGAAGAAATTATCAAATCAGAAAATTCATATACCGGCCAGTTTTTGCGCGATAAGATAAAATCATAAGATGCAAATCACCACTTCACTGTTATTGGCAAGTTTGCTCACATTTATTATAAACATTCCCTTTGGATTTTGGCGCAGCAACCGGCGCCGGTATAGTTTTTCGTGGTTTTTGGCCATCCATATTCCGGTGCCAATAATCATTTTTTTGAGATTTTATCTTGATATCGGCTTTCATTGGAGCACCTATTTTTTTTTGGTGACTGCTTTTTTTGCCGGGCAATACATGGGCACATTTATTAATAGATTAAGAAAAAAAAAGGTATGAAATGATTGGCAAATCAGAGCTTTAGCATTTCTTAACAGCGCCCCGGCGGCGATTCTTACTACTTTTGCAAAACGTTCCACATAAAAATTTTAAAACATGCTTTTCGATCTCGATCTAATCCAAAACGTTTACAATAAATTTCCTGCAAGAATCCAAAAGGCGCGTCAGCTTTTAAAGCGTCCGCTTACGCTCACCGAAAAAATCCTCTATGCCCATTTGTGGGATGAGGTGGGAAAAGAATATAACCGTGGCGCCGACTATGTGGATTTTGCCCCCGACCGCGTGGCCATGCAAGATGCTACCGCCCAGATGGCGCTGCTTCAATTTATGCAGGCCGGGCGCGACAAAGTGGCGGTGCCAAGCACGGTGCATTGCGATCACCTGATACAGGCGCGCGTGGGAGCCAAAGAAGATTTGAAGGTTGCTAAAGATAACAACCGGGAGGTTTTTGATTTTCTTTCGTCGATATCCAATAAATATGGTATTGGTTTCTGGAAGCCGGGTGCCGGCATCATCCATCAGGTGGTGCTCGAAAACTATGCTTTTCCCGGCGGGATGATGATAGGAACCGATTCGCACACCGTGAATGCCGGCGGGCTTGGCATGATAGCCATTGGTGTAGGCGGCGCCGATGCTGTGGATGTAATGGCCGGCATGCCCTGGGAGCTGAAGATGCCGCGCATCATCGGTGTAAAATTAACGGGTAAACTCAGCGGATGGACATCCTCCAAAGACGTCATTCTGAAAGTTGCTGGTATCCTTACGGTAAAAGGCGGAACAGGTGCTATTGTTGAATATTTTGGCCCTGGCGCCGAGCATCTGAGCTGCACAGGCAAGGGCACGATATGTAATATGGGCGCCGAGATTGGAGCAACCACTTCTTTATTCGGCTACGACCGGCGTATGTCGGATTACCTGCGTGCTACCGGACGTGCTCTGGTGGCCGACGCTGCCGATAAAATTGCCGGACATCTAATCGGTGATGAAGAAGTTTATAACGATCCCGGAGAATATTTCGATCAGGTTATCGAAATTGATCTTTCCCAACTGGAGCCGCACATCAACGGGCCTTTTACCCCGGATTTGGCCACGCCGGTATCGGAATTTGCGCAGGCAGCCCGCGACAACAACTGGCCACTGACGCTGGAGGTAGGCTTAATTGGTTCCTGTACCAATTCATCTTACGAAGACATTACCCGTGCTGCTTCAGTGGCGCAGCAGGCGCTCGACAACGATCTGGAAGTGAAATCGGAATATACCGTTACGCCCGGTTCCGAGCAGGTGCGGTTTACAGTAGAACGCGACGGCTACCTCGACATCTTCGAAAAAATTGGCGGCGTGGTGCTGGCCAATGCATGTGGCCCCTGCATCGGACAATGGGCACGCCACAATGCCGACAAGAAAGAGAAAAACTCTATCATGACGTCGTTCAATCGCAACTTTGCCAAACGCAACGACGGCAACCCCAACACGCACGGTTTTGTGGCTTCGCCCGAAATTGTAACGGCTTTTGCCATTGCCGGCACCCTGGAGTTTAATCCGCTCACCGACAGCCTTATTAATAAAAAAGGAGAAAAAATAAAACTGAAAGAACCACAGGGAATCGAACTGCCTATTAAAGGTTTTGCTGTGGAAGACAATGGCTACCAGGAACCTGCTCGCGATGGCAGCAACATCAGCGTTGAGGTGGCTCCCGACTCCGACCGTTTGCAGTTGCTTGCGCCTTTTGCACCCTGGGAAGGTCACGACATTAAAGGTCTAAGATTATTAATAAAAGCCAAAGGCAAATGTACCACCGACCACATTTCGATGGCCGGCCCCTGGCTGCGCTACCGTGGTCACCTGGATAATATTTCCAACAACCTGCTTATTGGCGCCGAAAATGCCTTTACCGGAAAAACCAATCTTATCAAAAACCAGCTAAACGGTGCATATGATGCAGTGCCGGCGGTGGCAAGAGCTTACAAAGCGCAAGGCATTGGAACCATTGTGGTGGGCGACGAAAATTATGGCGAAGGCTCCTCACGCGAACATGCCGCTATGGAGCCGCGTCATCTGGGCGTTAGAGCTGTGGTGGTGCGTAGTTTTGCACGCATACACGAAACCAACCTAAAAAAGCAAGGGATGCTCGCGCTTACCTTTGCCGACAAAACCGATTACGGTAAAATTATGGAAGACGATACTTTCGACATCACAGGTCTCGAAACCTTTGAGCAAGGCCGTCCGCTGCAACTCATCGTTCACCACTTCGACGGCACCACCAACAAAATGGAGATGCTGCACACCTATAGTCCGGTACAAATAGAATGGTTTAAAGCCGGCTCGGCGCTCAACCTTATCAAAAAGCAGAATGTGTTGACGGGGAGGAAGTAGGAAGTAGGAAGTAGGAAGTAGGAAGTAGGTAGCAGGAAGTAGGTAGTGGTTAGAACAAAGAAATTAGAATTTACCGTTGAGATGCCCGATCGTGTTCGTTTAATATTGTTGATGAATGAAACCTCTGCAGGCTTCCTGTCAATAATTCCCGGATTCATCAGGGATAGATGGAAGAAGAGCCAACTGCGAACTGCGAACTGTGTACTGTGGACTGTGGACTGTGAGCTGCCAACTGCGAACTGAGAACTGTGAGCTGCCAACTGAGAACTGCGAACTGTGGACTGCGAGCTGCCAACTGCAACTGCCTTTTGTTGATTTTTTAACCCAAAACCTGGGTAAAGGTATCCACAAGCTATTGGGTTGATAAATTTTTGTATTTTAAACTAAATATCAGAAAACCAATGATATAGTTTTGAAATTCCTTCGATTTCCTTTTTTATCCCTTTTGGCACGATACTCTCAAGTTCCCTTTTATTGTTATAAATAAATTGTTAAACCTAAAAAGTAATACGCCATGAACAAACTACAATTAAAAGGAAACTGGAACACTGTGAAAGGAAACCTGAAACAGAAGTATGCTAATCTTACAGACGATGATCTAACGTATGCCGAAGGCAAAGAAGACGAACTGCTCGGACGCCTGCAAAAGAAAACCGGCAAAACCAAGGAGGAGCTGACTGACGAAATCAATAAAATTAAATAGTCATGCGCAGCCTACTTTATATTATCGCCGTAATCCTGGTTATTGGCTGGCTGCTTGGATTCTTTGTTTACACAGCCGGCGGACTGATCCACATCCTGTTAGTATTAGCCGTAATCGCTATCCTGATTTCGCTGATCCGCGGATGACGTCCGAATCCTTACAACAACAGTAATCTTTTCAAAGACTAAATTTCAAACTTAAAAATTAATTTTATGAATATGCGAACTAAAATGTTTTCGATAGCTTTGTTGTCACTATTTTTTGTCGCCACAGCATGCAACAATGCCCAGCAGCGCGACGAATACAACGACAATACTATGGAGCAAATGAATCAGGATCGGCAACAAGACTTGGAAAATTTGCGTGCCGACATCAATCGTCTCGAAGCCAATGTGCAGGCAACTCTGCGTGACAAACCCGACGATTTCCAGGAGCGCATGAAGGAATCATTGGACAAAATAGAAGAACGTATCGATGATTTTGAAGATCGTATGGAAGACCGTGGAGAAGCCATCGACGACAAAACCCAGCGCGCCATCAACAATATGAAACGCGAAACCCAACAGCTCGAAGATCGTTTGGATAAATGGACCGAAAGCGATTGGGAGGAGTTTAAAGCCGACTTTAATGAAGGATGGCAAAACTTTAAAAACGATTTGCGCGATTTAACCGATGGTGACGATGATAACCGAGACCATGACAACGACAATATGTAAAGTTAAGTTGAGTGATTGATTAGTTGATTGAGTGAATAGAGAATCCCGGCTGCATGTGTGCGCCGGGATTTATTTTTTTTGGTGATTAAGATTACGTATGTACTAACTTGATTTAGAACAAAATCCCGGTTGCAGTTGTGCTCCGGGATTTGTGTATTTATCCGCACTTTATGATATTGGCAGGAATCCGGATTTTTAACTTTAACAACCCGAAAGCCTTTTATTCAGCCAGTTATTTGATCATTCCAGCCTGCTTCAGGCATTTTTTGATCATGTCGAAAGTGCGGTCGATCTCGCTGTCCAATCCTACGGAAAAACGGATGAGACCTTCGGAAAGACCCATTTCTTTTTGTTTCTCTTCGGGGACTTCTGATGAGGTGCTTTTGCCTGAGTTGCTAAACAATGTTTTAAAATAGCCGAGGCTCACCGCCAGATAGCCAACCCCTTCGCTTTCCATCATCTCCATTACTTCGGCGGCTTTGTCGGCGGTGCCGGCATCGAATGAGAGCATGCCTCCAAAACCATATTTTTCGTTCATAATCGATTTCAACAAGGCGTGGCCGGAATGTTTTTTGAGGCCGGGATAGTTCACCGTAATTCCAATTTCTTCCAGCTTCTCGGCCAGATACATGGCGTTGCGGCTGTGCTGTTGCATGCGGATATGCAGTGTGTGCAGGTTTTTCAAAATTGACGACGAGCGAAACGGATCGAGCACAGGGCCCAAAAGCATCGCAGTGCCGCTGTTCACGTCGATGAGCGAGGCAATAAACTCTTTGCTTCCGCAGATGGCACCGGCTACGCAATCGTTTTTACCATTAACAAATTTGGTGAGGCTGTACAACACCACGTCGGCGCCCAGTTGCGCCGGGGTAATCATCATCGGGGTAAAGGTGTTATCAACCAGCAACTTTGCGTTATGCTTGTGTGCTATGTCGGCCAGACGCCGCACATCCGAAACTTCGAGCAGCGGGTTGGTAACAGTTTCGGTATAAACGATGCGCGTGTTGGGTTTGATGGCGGCTTCCACTTCTTTCAGATCGGTAATATTTACGAAAGTCACCCCGATGTTGAATTTCTCCACGTAGTTGTTCAGAAAAGCAAAAGTGCCTCCGTAGGTGGTGCGGCTTGCCACAATGTGGTCGCCGGCGTTGCAAAGTTGCAAAATTGCGGAAGTGATGGCGCCCATGCCCGATGCTGTAACCCAGGCTGCTTCGGTGCCTTCCATGGCGGCCAGCGCATCAGCCAGATATTTATTGCTGGGGTTCCAGTGGCGTGAGTAAAGGAAACACCCTTCGGCCTCGCCATGAAAAGTGTCGAGCATGGTCTTGGCCTGCATAAAAGTGAATGTTGCCGAATCGGTGACGGATGGATTTACATCGCCATACTCGCCAAACTGTAATAAATCCTGAATTTTACTTGCCGGATCAAATTTCATAATTGTATATTTTTTATGATGATTAAATTTTGAAATGTCGAAGCAAAACTATAGAAAATGCACCGGATTAAAGGTTGTTTCTCTGTTGATTTTAAAAACTGTAATCAAAAACATGAACATCATAAAAAACTGTAAGTTTGCTAATTGATTTTTAGAATGTAGATTTCAGTTTAAACAAACAAACACCGAACACCAAACAACAAACACCAAGCAACAAACTTGAGCGTAGCTGCCTGCCCCGACCCATCGGGGAAATCCCGAGAGCTTTGCGATTCGGGAAACAAACAACGAACAACAAACAACGAACAGTTTTATGACCGAAAATTTCAAACTCGACAGCCTCGACCGGCGCATTCTGGCGCTACTCACCGCCGACGCCCGGATGCCGTATCTCCAGGTAGCGCGCCATTGCAAAGTGTCGGGAGCAGCCATCCATCAGCGGGTGCAAAAAATGACCGAAGCCGGCGTCATCACCGGCGCGCAGGTAACCATTTCGCGCAGCGGCTTTGGCTATCTCACCTGCGCTTTCATCGGCTTACAAGTCAACCTTACTGCTACAAGCACACATGAGGAGGTTTTTCAGAAAATAAAACAAATCCCTGAAATCGTCGAGTGCCACCATATCACCGGCAAATATTCGCTGTTGGTAAAAATTCTGGCTCGTAACAATGAGCAGCTCAAAAACATCATCGTCGAGCAAATCCAGTCCATCCCGGAGATTGTAGCCACCGAAACCTTCATCTCGCTCGAAGAGGGTTTTGTGCGCCCGCTGCCTGTGGAATAAACAAGCTTCAAAAACTAATTTATCTTTGGCGATAGAAACAGATAAGGTGAAGCAAATAATGACTTTTCGTATTGCCATGTTAATCGTTGCTTTGGTAATTTTCGATTGCCAATTGCAGGCACAAGACACCACCAAAATCGACTCGTTGCGTTACATAGCTTTGATGGCGCCGGGCGATTCGGCACGCGTGCACGAATATGTGGAGCTATCCAAGATGCTTATGATCTCTGATGTGCAACAGGCATTGCAAGTGGCGCAGCAGGCAATGGATATTGCAGAAAAAGCCGCTGACCAAAAACTTCTGGCACATGCCTGCCTCAATCTGGGCAATGTTTACTTCACCAACGGCTTGCTCGAGCTTTCCACACAATATTTTTTGCGATACATCGAAATAAATAGCCGGCTTGGCAACGAAAAAGGTGTGGCCTACGGACGCATTAATCTGGGAGCTGTGTATCTGCAATTGGAGCAATACCAGCAATCGAGAACGTATTTTGAAAAAGCGCTCATTTTTTTCGAACACCTGGCCGATTCTATGCAGTCTGCTTCGCCCCACAACGAAATGCTGATTATCTATAACAATCTGGGCATTGCTTGTCAAAACCTTCAGGAGCCTGAATTAGCCAAAAATTATTATGAAAAAGGAATTCTGATGGCTCGACAGGCTGGGAGCGATCCGGAGGTTCTGGGCATCCTGCTCAACAACCTGGGTGCACTTTTTATCGCCCAGGGTCATTCCGATAAAAGCTACGAATATCTCATCGAATCTTTCCGTTTGCGCCAATCAGCCAACGATCTGGTAGGCATGGGACAATCGCATCGCACCCTGGCCGAATATTATATGACCATCAACGACGAGCGTACTGCCATCGATCATCTTAATGAAGGTTACCGGTTGGCTGTTCAGGTTGGAAATATGAGTTTACTAACTGAGGTGGCGATAAAACTTTTCGAGGTTTACCAGCGGCAGAGTAATGCCGACTCGGCGCTGAAATACTATATGGCTTACTCCGATGTAAACGAAAAGCTCAATCGGGCAGAAGCAGCCAATGCACTCACCCAGTATGAAATTACCAGCAAATACGAAGAAAGTCGCCGCCTGATGAGATTGAAACAGCAACGCAAAGAGCAGCGCTACCTTTTTATCGGGTTTATCCTGCTCTTGGTTTTGGCCATCATCAGCCTGCTCTATTTTCTTTCGCACAGCCGCAACAAACGCCTGCGACTCGAAGCCGAGAACATCCAGTTGAACGCACAGAAAATGGAGCTTGAAAAAAATAATCTTGAAAAAGAGCTTGAAATCAAGAAAAAAGAGCTGACCACCAATGTGATGTATCAGATACAGAAAAACGAACTTATTTACGAAATTGTACAGAAGCTGCAAAAGCAGATGGCAACGAGCCAGCGACCCGATCAGCGATGGCTGTTACAAACCATCCGCGATCTGGAGCGTACGCACGACACTTCCGTGTGGCAGGAATTTGAGGTACGTTTCGAACAGGTGCACAATGATTTCTACCAAAAGCTCAACGAAATCGACGCCAGCCTCACACCCAACGAGCGGCGCCTGTGTGCCTTCCTAAAGCTAAATATGAGTTCCAAAGAAATTTCGCTCATCACCGGTCAGTCGCCCCGCACCATCGACGTGGCCAGAACCCGCCTGCGCAAAAAACTCAACCTCACCAACTCCGATACAGGACTTGTAGAATATCTCGCCGCGCTCTGATGAAGTCGGCAAACAAGATTAACCTTTCTATCTCCTCCTTCATCGGACCGTAGAAAGTTGCTACCCCCCCCACAGACTTTCGAGCGTCCGAAGGACCTCGAAACGTCAACAAACGAAACTAACCTTTCTATCTCCTCCTTCATCGGACCGTAGAAAGTTGCTACCCCCCCCACAGACTTTCGAGCGTCCGAAGAACCTCGAAACGTCAACGAACGAACCTAACCTTTTCTATCTCCTCCTTCATCGGACGATAGAAAGTTGCTACCCCCCCACAGACTTTCGAGCGTCCGAAGGGACCTCGAAACGTCAAACAAACAACAAACAACAAACAACAAACAACAAACAACGAACAACAAACAACGAACAACAAACAACAAACAACGAACAACGAACAACAAACAACGACCTGTGCTTCCAAACCCTAAGGTACTCGCAGGCAGTAATGTAAGCGTATTTGTATTGTTGATGTATGGCTGGGTTTTGGGCATTGTAGCTACAAAGTGGCGATGGATTTTTTGGTGGTAAACTATGCGCGTAGTAATCTTGCAGCTCAAAATTATTCATGATGGCAAACAACAAATCCAACAAGGAAACGGAGAAGGAAATCGAAGACGAACTGAAGGCGCTTTTGGATCGGAAACAATCTGAAAGAAAAGCACTCCTGAAATTGCTGCGTCATTTCGAAAAGGATATGGATGATAAAAAGACAAAATAGAAACCATTACACCTTTACTAATTTAACTAATCAAAAATTCATAATTCATAATTCAAAACAATTAAAACAATGCAAACACGAACTACAATTTTCTCACAATTCAGGCTGGTCAGCCTTATGCTGTTGCTCCTGCCTATGCTGATGATTACTACGGCAAATGCACAAGGTATGCGTCTTTTCCCTGTCGAAGAAGACTTTGAAGGTGCAACCTTTCCACCCGCATCCTGGCAGGTTTTCGATATAGATGGCGACGGCGAAACTTGGATAGGCTCTGCCGATTTTAACCATAGCCCTGACGGTGCCAAAAGTGCCTATCATAACTTTGCAAATGGCGCACAAGATGGTTATTTGGTAACGCCCGCTATGGAATTTCCAGCCTCGGGTACTATCGTTTTTACTTTCTGGAATTACACAGTCGATCCAGACTATTATGGCAATAACAGCGTGCTAATAAGCACTGGTAGCGGCAACCCGGCCGACGGCGATTTTGTCGAGCTTTGGACACCCGATCAGGTTGCCGCCGAATGGGAACAGGTATTGATCAATCTGGCTCCTTATGCCGGTCAAACGGCCTATCTGGCTTTCCGTTATCAGGGCGACTATGCCCACGCCTGGGCTGTAGATGATGTGTATGTTGGCGACGAGTTTGATACTGCGCCACATATCGTGGTAGCTCCGACCCAGGTTAATGCCACTGGTCCCATCAATTCCATTCTTACAAAAACACTCAACATCAGCAATGGTGGCATCGACAACCTGATTTATTCTATCGATTTTTCTTATAATGGCGGCACCGAAGGTTGGCTTACCATTTACCCGCTCACCGGCGACCTGGGTACAGGTGGTGCTCTGGGACACATCCTTACCTTCGATCCCGAAGACCTTTCACTGGGTGATTACAGCGCAACAATCACCATTAGCTCCAACGATACCGAGTTTCCTGAAGTAATCGTTCCGATAAACTACACGGTTTTAGAAGCTGCAAACTACGAAGTTATCACACTATTAAATGATTATACTTTCCCAACTGATATCAGCGAAAATGGCGAATTTATCGTTATTACCTCTTTTGATGGCAGTGGTTTATTGTGGTCTAAAGAGTTTGGTCTGAAAGCAATAACCGGCGAGGATCAAACGGTGCAGGCTGTTGCCGAAGATGGTACCGTAGGTGGTACCAACAACAATCCTGAATACAACACGCAAATGAGCGGCTTTTGGCATTACCAGACTGAACAATGGTTGTTTCTGCCGCTCAATCCCGACGCTGGCCAACCAACGGGTTCCGACTATAATTCCTGCTGGGGAATGTCGGCTGATGGTTCTATTATGGTAGGGATGCAATATTTCCCGGGAGGATTGTACAAAGCATTTAAATGGACGGCCACGGATGGTTATGAGGATATTGGTGCGCTGGCGCCCGGCGGAAACCGACCCAATGGCATCAGCAACGATGGAAGCGTGGTATATGGCTGGGCTGATTTGCCTGAAGCTTCGCGCTCGCCGGTGATCTGGGTTGATGACCAACTCATTGAAATTGCTCCTGAAGAATACGGTGAAGCTTTCGCGGCTTCGTCAACAGGAGAATATGTGGTAGGTAATGCCGGCGAATCCGGATTTATCTGGAGCCAGCAAACAGGCGCAGTATTTTTCGAAAATACGCTTAATGACGGAATGATCTCCCCTGTGGCAGTAATGGATGATGGTACTGTGTTGGGTTTTACCGCCGAAGGCTGGCCACCTTTTCCTGATATGCGTCGTGCGTTTGCAAGGTTGCCTGATGGCGAAATGGTTACCTTCAACGACTATGCATTAAGCCGCGGAATGGCCGAAGCTTCTGATTGGTTATTCTATAGCATCAATGGCGTTACTCCCGACGGGAATAAATTCATCGGTGCAGGCATCAATCCTGAGGGCGATTATGTAACTTTCCTCATCGACTTTGGCGCCGAGCTGCCCAACATCAGCGTTCTTCCCGAAAATATAATGGAAGCATTATTACCCGGAGCATCTTCTACCCAACTCATGGAAATCGAAAATACCGGCAACGCTCCGCTCGAATACGAAACCTATATCAATTATCTGATGGCCGGGCAGAGCAACCAACCCACCGCTGTTCCTGTTGGCAAAAGCCAGCGCAGCCGCGATCTTACTCTGCAATCTGTTCCCATCAAGGGTGATGCTGCTATGCACGACAATGCCCGCGACGACAACTTTCTGCTGCATTACGATGGCGAAAATGCCGAAGCTGTAGGACTTGTCGCAGGTGGAAGCATGTTTGCTGCGGCACGCTTTCCATCGGATATGGTTTATGCTTTTGCCGGCGCCACGCTGCAATCAGTGGATACATACGTTAATGATATGCCCAACGAAGCTACACTCATCATTTGGGGGCCCGGCACCACTACCACTCCTGGCCAGGTGCTGCATGTTCAGCCTTTTGATGCAGCCCCCCTCGAGTGGAATACAATTACTCTGGATACTCCGTTGGCGCTGGAAGGTACCGATATCTGGATCGGAATCAATTATATCCATGATGCCGGAATGTGGGTTGCAGGTCTCGACGGCGGCCCTGCCGATCCTAATGGCGACTGGGTGTCGATGGATGGCGAAACATGGGAGCATCTCTCTGATGCCGGTCTGAACGCCAACCTAAACATCCGCGGCCTGGTGCAGCTTTCTCCCGGCGAATGGCTCAGCCTCGATCCCGCTGCTGGCACCGTTCCCGCCGAAGATATGCAGGAGGTAGCAGTTAATTTTACCACCACCACCCTGATGCAGGGAATGTATGCTGCCAATATCATTATCGAAAGCAACGACAAAGACACGCCTTACACCGTGGTTCCGGTTACACTCGACGTAATGGTAGGTTTGGATGAAAACCCAATGCAGGCCATCCGCGTTTATCCCGTTCCCGCCACCACCCGGCTCAACATCGACCTGGTGGAAGGTATAGAAAGTGTGCGTTTGTTCAACAGCTTCGGCCAATTGGTTCGTGAAGTAAAAACTATTAACAGCCTAAATCAGCAACTCAACCTCGAAGGTTTAGGCACAGGCGCTTACATGCTTCAGTTTGTTGGCAATGCCGGCCTGACGCACCAGCGAGCCATCATCATTAGCAAGTAAATCCTTTTTTTGATTTGGTTTTAATAATTAATAATAAGGCCGGTTCCACTGTGGAACCGGCCTTTTTTTGTGGGGTTTCTGAAGCTCAATTAGAAGACTTAAACAATGAATCCGAAATTGAGATTTCTCCTTTTGTAGAAAGTATGTCCTCCGGAATATGTATTCCTGCCGAGTTTGATTTCAAATCAGAGTACCTGAATCATTTGATTGAAAAAAATGGCTCTGATATAAAATTTTGTGGCCAGGCTGTTCACTAACCCCGGCCTTAAGGCCGGGGTAAAAGGCAATAGTATTTCAGTAAGCTCTATCCCAAATAAAGAGCATGTTATTATGAGTTCATGGAAAGATACTGATGTAAAAGTGTTGCGGGCTAAAGCCCGTGGGTTTCTGACGGAGATGTCTGCCCCAGCCCTGAAGGGCGGGGTTATTGAAGATGAGCTACACACAATAAGTAATATCAAAGCCAAAAAAATAAATAAAAATGAAACTATTGAGAATTCATACTAATACAAAAATGCCTTTCGGCTGATGATGCCATCATTGTAAACGGCCCTCACCAGATAAATTCCCGGAGCTATTTGCGGAAGCCGATAGATTTTTTCTGTAGCCATTTTCCGGGTGAGCAGAAGTTGCCCGGACAGCGAGTAAACCATCAGATCGAAAGTATCGGTGGCTCCGGTGGGATCGGTAAACATAACGTTGTTTGCCATTACCTGTAGAGTCGGTTTGTGCGGATTTAGGCTCTCATAAATGGCGCTGGAGTATTCCGGAAATAGCCACTGATAAGCTGCCGAAAACTGGGAGCGCCACAAAGCCTCGTTATGTTGGCCACCTTCCACCACCTTCAGCATCAACTGATCGGGACGAAATCCTGCCGCTACCAGCGTATCTTTCATCTTATTCAGTTGCTGCACCAGGCCGCCACTCTCGGCAGTGCCGCCCATAATGTAAAGTCGCATAGGATGCTGCGCCCCGGCGAGATAACTGAAATCATACACCGAATCGTTGAACCAATAGGAAGGTGAGAAAATCCCAGCCTTGCTAAAAACATTTTGATATTTCAGGCCGATGTAATGAGAAATAAGCCCGCCCAGCGAGCTGCCCATCACACCGGTATTGTCACGGTCGGGCAGGGTGCGGTAGTGCTGGTCGATGTAGGGTTTGAGCGTTTCGACGATAAAATGCGCATACAAATCACCCGCTCCGCCGCCATATTGCGGATTTGCCCAGGGCGTGTATTCATCAATGCGGTAGCTGCCGCCATTGTCGATACCAACTACTATTGGTACTTGCTTACCGTCGGCTGCTAACTGGTTTAGCGCCTCGTCCACTTCCCATTCGCCGGCAAAAGCGGTGGCTATGTCAAAAAGATTTTGGCCGTCGTGCATGTAGAGCACCGGATAGCTTTTGCCTGATGTGTCGTAGCCGGGCGGGAGGTACAGCCAGATGCGGCGGTGGCGGTTGAACTGTGGCATATAAAACTCCTCGTCCATCACCACCACATTTTCGGCAGCAGTATGCACGGTGCCACCCTGATCTTCCCAGCTCAGAATTGTAACTTCAAGCGTGTCGGCGCTTCCCATCATAAAGGTGCGGTCGGGCAGGAAGCCGCCATTTTCGTTGCCCTCTACAGTTTCCCACGAGCCACGCGTAAATTTAAAAGCGATTTGTCCGGAAGCGGAAATAATGACCTGCGGCTCTCCATTGCTGTTGGTGGCGAGTTGATAATTTGCATCACCGGGGTTCCAGCCGTTGAAGTTTCCTGCAACAAAAACTCCTTCGTCAGGAGGTGTGTCGGGTGGGAGCGACGTTACGATGATAGTGAGGTCTGCCGCTGAAGCTATAGTTGCGAAAAAGGTAATCAGGACAAGCAAAAAATTCTTTTTCATAAAAAAGTTGTTAAAGATGAAAACGAAGCAGGGTGCGTGGCGCAAGGCGCTAATCGAGGGTTTGAGGCGCTTGGTTTAGTCGATGGCAATCATCACATTGGAAGCTTTGATGAGGCCATACACCTCCAGGTCTTTTTTCAGCTCCAGATTTTGCGCTGATGTTTTGGTGATGATCGACACGATTTCCTGTCCACCGGGCAGTTGTATGGTGACTTCGGTATTAACTGCTCCATGCTCGATGTGTGTAATGGTGCCTTTGAGCACGTTGCGTGTTGAAATTTTCATGATGTTAATGTTTGGGTTATTAATGATAAAAACTGATCCAAAAATAAATATTTCCAGCCACATGGTGCTGTTTTAGGTTTCAAGGCTGGCGTATCTTATCGTGGGGAGTTTGGCTTGACGGCTGTGCACCCAGCAGGTATTCTTTCGCAACGTTAGAAATTATCACATCCGGCACCTGCACAGGGATTGTTAATTATTTACTTTTGCCCGTCTAATTGGTGTTTTTTACAAAATATAGCTATGAGTGGAAATCATTTGTCAAATCGTGTATTGTCGCTATCAGAATCGGCTACATTGGCGATGACTCGCCGGGGGCGGGAGTTGAAAGAGGCTGGAAAAGATGTAATAAGTTTGAGTATCGGCGAGCCTGATTTTGACACGCCAATGTGCATCAAGGAGGCTGCCATTGAAGCTATTCAGAATAATATCACACATTATTCGCCGGTGGCTGGTTATAAAGAGTTGCGTGCAGCGATTGCCGCAAAATTCAAAAAAGATAACAACATCACCTACAAACCGGAGCAAATCATTGTTTCGGGCGGTGCCAAGCAATCTATTGCCAACGCCATTTTGTGTTTGGTAAATCCCGGTGATGAAGTGCTGATACCGGCGCCTTACTGGGTTTCGTATCCTGAAATGGTGAAGATGGCCGATGGTGTGCCGGTGATTATCCCGTCCACGCTGGAAAATGATTTTAAAGTTAACCCACAGGCGGTGCGCGAGAAGATAACCGACCGCACGCGCCTATTCTTGTATAGCTCTCCGTGCAATCCCTCAGGAACCATTTTTACGCGCGACGAGCTGCGTGCTTTGGCAGAAGTGCTGGCCGAAAAAAAAGACCTTTATATCATCAGCGATGAAATTTATGAAGAGATCAATTTCAGTGGCGCACACGAAAGCATGGCGCAGTTCGACTTTATAAAAGACCGTGTTATTACCATCAACGGGGTATCAAAAGGTTTTGCCATGACGGGGTGGCGTATTGGTTATGCCGGAGCGCCGCTTGATATCGCTCAGGCCATGAACACGCTGCAGGGGCAATATACTTCGGGACCTTCGTCGATATCGCAGATGGCTGCACTCATAGCCTTGAAAGAAGGTGCGTGCGCAATGGATGAGGTGTGTAAAATGAAAAAAGCATTTCGTGAGCGTCGCGATCTGGTGCTGGGTTTACTCAAAAAGATTCCCGGTGTGAAGACCAACGTGCCGGAGGGTGCTTTTTATGTATTTCCCGATGTGTCGTCTTACTACGGCAAAACCGATGGAACGCGCATTATTAATAACGGAATGGATTTGTGCATGTATTTGCTCGACACGGTATATGTAGCGCTGGTTCCCGGCGAGGCTTTTGGCTGCGACGAGTGCATCCGTATTTCGTATGCTACTAAGACATCCGAAATCCAGCGCGCCTTTGAACGAATTGCTTCAGCGCTTGCTAAATTGCATTAGGTCAGACAGATTTAAGATTTTTATGTTAATAAATATAGAGGGGCAGTTGCCCCTTTTTTGTGCTAAATAAAGAAAAAACATTGGGATTACCATTTTCTCGCTTCGATCGTTGTTTGCACTTCCGGGAGATGGAAAGGATGATCTAATCAAAGTTTGTAGCTTAAATCATACAGTACTTCCGGGTCGAAATCGAGTTCGTTAGTCCACTGGATGCAATCAAAGGAAACCTTCACTGAATTAAAAAGCGACACCTCTTTTAATTCACTAAACAAGCCTGTGTTCAGGTAGGGTTTCATATCAAATGTTCTCACTTCTCCATTGCCAAAAGTCAGCTCAAGTAAATAGCCTGCTTTTGGAACGACTTTTATCACAGAAGGTTTCATAGAAGTTTATTTTAAAGGTTCAATGTTAAAAGGTTTTTCTCCGGCCTGGCACAGACTCCAGTTTGCAAGTAAATCTTCTTTGTGGATTTCTGCCCATGCTTCAACAAGCCGAGCTATACTCCTCTCTCTTCAGGGGGATTTGCATTCTGGCTTACAGGTGCAACTGCTGAGAGTTGATCCTGCAATGGTGGCTTTCTCCTCCGGGGATAATTGTATGTTTGCACGCAAATTTTTAAACATCAATGATGAGTAGAAATGAGTTTTTAGAACTTTTCGATTCTTTTACCACCAAAACCATTATGATCATTGGCGACGTGATGATCGATTCGTATATTTTCGGGTCGGTCGATCGTATTTCGCCCGAAGCTCCGGTGCCGGTTGTGGCCGTCAGCAAGCGCTCGGTACATCTGGGTGGCGCAGCCAACGTAGCCCTTAATATCAAAGCCATGGGCGCACGTCCGGTGCTGTGTTCGGTAACGGGCCAGGATGACAAATCGCAGGAGTTTATGCACCTGATGCAGGAAAACGATCTTTTCACGGGAGCTATCCTGCGAAGCAGCAACAGAATTACCACCACAAAATTCCGAATCATGGGCAACAATGTACAACTGCTGCGTGTGGATGAGGAGTGCACGGAGCCATTGTCGGAAAGCGACATGCAGACGTTTCTGCATTTGGTGGAGGTGGCTATCAGCGAACAGCATGTGGATGCCATCATTTTTCAGGATTACGACAAAGGCGTTATTACTCCCGGCTTGATAGATAAAGTTGCTGCACTGGCTTCAAATCTTAGGATTCCGGTGGCTGCCGATCCCAAGCGTCGCAATTTTGATGCTTACAAAAATATTACACTTTTTAAACCCAACCTAAAAGAGCTAAATGAAGGACTTGGTATGGATGTGGCGCGCCACGACAACGTGGCGCTAAGGCTGGCAGCCCGCAAGATTCATCAGCAGCAGCAGGTCGATTTGGTGATGATAACGCTTTCGGAAGATGGCATCTTCGTCAGCCGCCGCAACGATGACGAAACCTTTACCGACCATCATTTGCCTGCCCACCGCCGTTCCATTGCCGATGTTTCAGGCGCCGGCGATACAGTGATTAGCATTGCCACGCTGGGGCTTGCAGCCGGCATGGCTGATAAAGACATTGCCGCATTGAGCAACCTGGCTGGCGGACAGGTGTGTGAGCACGTGGGCGTGGTGCCGGTGCGTAAAGAGAAACTGCTGCAAGAGTGGACGAAAATGAATGAAGCAACGTGGTAGTATGAAAAAAAACAACCCGACACACGCACAACCACCCTCCGACACAACGCCTGCCAAAGCCACTATTGCGCAGAAAGACCAGGTGCAGAAGATGTTTGATAATATTGCGCCAAGCTACGACCTGCTGAACCATCTGTTGTCGGCAGGCATCGACAAGCTATGGCGGCGGCGGGTGATAAATATAATACGGCACCGGCCGCACCAGCATATACTCGATTTGGCCACCGGCACCGGCGATCTGGCCATTGCTGCTGCCGCGCTGCCCGATACACATATTACCGCTGTTGATCTCTCGGCCGAGATGCTTAAATTTCAACAGAAGAAGCTGGAGAAGAAAAACCTGCTGAAACGTATCACATTGCTTCAGGGCGATGGCGAGGCACTGCCGTTTGATGATAATACTTTTGATGTGGTGATGATCGCCTTTGGCGTGCGCAACTTCGAAGACCTGCCCAAAGGACTGGCCGAGATGCACCGTGTGCTCAAAAGAGATGGATTGGTGGTGATATTGGAATTTTCTAAACCAAAGACTTTTCCGGTGAAGCAGCTCTATCAGTTTTATTTTACGCGCATCCTGCCCACTGTCGGGCGCTGGGTTTCCAAAGACAAAAATGCCTACAGCTATCTGCCCAATTCGGTGGGCTATTTCCCGTCAGGCACCAGTTTTACGCAGTATCTCACGCAAGCAGGCTTTACCGAACCACGCATTCGCCCCCTGACGCTGGGCATCGCTTCAATTTATTCAGCCCGAAAATAAAAGCACGCTACTCCCGTTTGAACACTAAATTTAAAAAAAACGCATCATTTGAAGCATCATAAGGTTCTGCGGGTTTTACTAATTATTTTCGTTACCCTATTTTTTGGTGCCGGTGTGCAAGCGCAAGTCAACAAGATTCCAAACCTTAAACTCTACGACTACGAGCAGTTGCATTTCGGATTCATCATTTCGGGCAATCAGATGGATTTTGTCGTTGATCCGGTTGACAATCTGCAACAGCTTTATTTTAAAGGTCGTGAACTGCCTGAATCGGATCTGGGCTATGGCAATGTAGATTCTGCGCAGGTGTATGGCATTTTGCCGCTTCCCAATGTGGGCTTTACGGTGGGAATTGTGGGAGATTTGCGTCTGGGCGAATATTTTAATCTTCGTTTTATCCCGTCGCTGGCTTTTGGGCGGCGCGACCTGAGTTACGATACCCGGCTTTTTCAGGACACCGATACCATACGTGTGGTGC
This sequence comes from Clostridia bacterium, assembly GCA_009928785.1. Lineage (GTDB taxonomy): Bacteria > Bacteroidota > Bacteroidia > Bacteroidales > 4484-276 > SABY01. The sequence goes on from SABY01000001.1 coordinate 81,261, forward strand.
TCATACAAAAAATACAATCAACATTTATTGAGTTTCCTTTTTTGCTCAAATACAAATCCAAGCGTATTAACAACTTCAGAGCCTACGTTACCGGAGGCGTCAAGTTTAGTTTCGACCTGGCATCGCAGGCCAACAAAACCGAAGAAAACAACTACGAGCCTAAGCTATTCCGCACCGACACCTATGGCGTTTTGGGTGGCGGTGTCGAGTTTTATATGAACTGGTTTAAGCTGGGAGTAGAACTTACCATGTCGTATGGCGGACGCGATATGCTGCTTCGCGAAGGAAATCTTTATACCAATAGCATCGAGTCGCTACGCTCCAAAATGTTCATGTTTACCTTCACTTTTGAATAATTGCTTTTATTTGTTGATGTTTAAAAATTCAAAACATGGAACCTGACCAACTGACCTCGGATTTATTTCAAGCTATTATTGCCAAAAATACCCTCAAACAAAGTGTTTACAATAACACTTACCAAACGTTTGCGATTTTTAAAAGCATCATTAAGCAGTTGGCCAAAGAGTTTCAGGATTCGAAACTTTACAAAAGCAGCAACGTAACCTTTGAATACAAAAACAGAGGCGAGTTTGAGGTGGAGCTGAAATTTGCCGGCGACATCCTGATCTTTATGATGCACACCAACGTGTTTGAGTTCTCGCGCGACCATGAAGTGATGAAGCTGCCGTACATCAAAGAAGACTCCGATAGGAGCTATTGCGGCATTATCAACATCTATAATTTCCTGGGCGACTCGTTCAAATACAAGCGCATCAACGATCTTGGCTATCTTATCGGGCGTGTTTTTATTAACAAAGACACCCATTATTTTATCGAAGGCAAGCGTGAGTTGGGGCAGTTGTATCGAAGTTTTGATAAAGCCCTGATGAGTGAAGAAGCTGCGCGCAACCTTATTACTTCGGCAGTGACCTACACACTCAATTTCGATTTGCTTACGCCTCCCTACGAGGAGGTGAAGCTCCTTACTGTTCAGCAGATTCAAACCACTCTCGACAATATGAAAATCCGTACCGGCAAGCGGTTGGGCTTTAAATTTCAGGCAGATCGAGAGGAAGAAGATGCGGAGAGCGATTCTATGCCGCCGGTATTATAATTGCCAACTGTAGCTTTCCTCTAATAAGTCAACGATAATTAATTTTCAAATACTACGTCACTTCTAAATCAGCTCTCCGGTTGTTTGGTGCGGGTGATACATGCCGGCAATAATGGTGGCATATTGCATCTCTATGGCACGGCGCCGGGTTTTAAGTGTGCTGGTGAGAGTGTTGCTTTCGATGCTGAAAGGCTCGCTAAGCAGTGTAAATTCTCTTATCTTTTCGTAATTGGCCAATTCGCTTTGCAGCGTTTCAATTCTTTGCAATACATGTGCACGTATTTTTTCATGCTGCAGCAGATTTTTGTGGTCGGAAAATTTTATCTCCCATTTTTGCGCAAGCGCCACCATGCGTTCCATTACAGGTATGATGAGGGCGGTAATGTATTTGCGGTTGTCGCCAAATACCACTACCTGCTCAAACAAAGGCTCCTGATTCAGCAGCGTCTCTATCTTTTGTGGCGACACATATTTTCCGATCGAAGTCTTCATCAGGTCTTTCAGACGGTCGCGCATCACCAGGTTTCCATTGGCGGTAAAAGCCCCTTCGTCGCCGGTGTGATACCAGCCATCGGTAAGGGATTCGGCTGTAGCATCGGGTTTTTTGTAGTAACCTGAAAATACCGTGCGGCCACGAACCATTATTTCGTCTTCAGCGCCAAGTTTCACCTCTATTCCGGGCATGATGCTGCCACACGATTCAAACTCGTACCGGTCGGTTTTGAAGCAGGAAACGGAGGCTGTAGTTTCGGTGGCGCCGTAGCCGTAATTGATAAATACACCGGTGGCACTAAAAAACCTTAGCAGATGAATGGGCAGACTTGCGCCGGAGCAGGGCATAGAGCGCATGTTGCCGCCAAAAATTTGCCGCAGCTTTTTCAGAACCAGGCGGTCGGCAATTTTGTATTGAAGATTGATGATGAATGGCAGCGGTTTGTTATTTTTTTTATAGTCGATCCTCTGATTGCCTTTGGCTATCGCCCACCTAAAGATCGTGCGTTTTGTAGCCGACCAGCGGTGGTACTCATCCTGAATGCCGTCGTAGGTTTTTTCGAAAAAGCGCGGCACGGTACACATCAGCGTAGGCTGCGCCTTTGGCAGCGATTGAATAACTTCTTTTGGGTTTTGCAGATAAAAGTTAGTGCAGCCGTTGTAAAAGATCAGCAGTGTCCAGGTGCGCTCGAAGATGTGGCTGAGTGGCAGAAAGGTCATGGAAACATCTTTGTCGGTAAGGTCGAGGCGCTCGTCGTGAATCGAGAAAGAGTAAAGGAAATTGTCGTGCGAAAGCATCACACCTTTCGGCTCACCGGTGGTGCCCGAAGTGTAAATAATTGTAGCCAGGTCGGCCACAGTGGCCTGTTGCTGTTGTGCATCGAGAAGTGCCGGTGCGCACATCTTGCCGCTGGTGTATTTGCTATAACTGATACATCGCGGATCGGCGAGCGTAAGTGTATCGTTGTAAACGATTACTGTTTTTAAAGTTGCGGTATTGTCGAGCAGCCAAAGCGCTATGTCGAGTTGTTGTTGGTCGCCGGCAAAGAGCATTTGCATGCCCGTTTCGTCGATGATATATTTGCATTGCTCGCGCGAAGCAGTAGCAAAAAACGGAACCACCACGGCGCGAATATTCAGGATAGCCAGGTCGGTGATTGTCCATTCAGGACGATTTTGGCTAAAAATGCCGATATTGTCGCTTACGCTAAATCCTTGTTCGAGCAATACCTGTGAGAGTCGGGTAAATTCTTCCGTCATCTTGTTCCAGCTTTTGGATTCGATGGCGCCGGCTGTATTAAAATAGCGCATGGCGTCTCTGTTTTGGTATCGCGAGGCCTGTTGCCGGATCATGTCGGGAATACTTTTATACTCCATTTTGAAAATTTATTTGATGAATGAATAGGGCGCAAAGGGAAACAAAATTTATTACATACAGCTATTTAAATACGTAATTGCTCAAAGATTTCTACGCCAGTTCGCCAACTGCGCCAGCGTGTTACGTTTTTTTGTAGCCATTAAATGAGTGAATATCGGCGAGTGATTTTCGTTTTTTAACAGGAGGTTCGGCACGTTCAGGATACCCTACGGCTATCAGCAAACCGATGGTTTTGTTTTTTGGAATAGCCAGCAGTTGTTTTATTTTTTTTTGATCGAACCAGCCGAGCATGCAGGTGCCCAGGCCTAGCTCGGTGGCCTGCAGGCAGAAATGTTCGGCAGCAATGCCGGTGTCGATCAGCGGGAAATCCCTTTTCTTGATCACGGCGCCAATCTGTGTGATTACTTTCGGTTTTTCTATCACCAGCGCCACGATAACCGGTGCCTGGTGTACAAATTTATTAAAAGCTACCAACGAGCTGAAGGTAGCCTTAGCCAACTGCTGCACCAGCACGGGTTCGTCGGCAATTACAAAATGCCACGGCTGCGAGTTGCTTGCCGAGGGAGCCAGGCGCGCCGCCTCAATGCACTTCATCAGCTCCTCGCGTGCTACGAGTGCGGGTTTGAAGCGCCTCACGCTGTAGCGCTGTAATATCAGATCGTTGAATTTCATTAATAAATATTTTAAGCTTTTTCTGGTAAAAAAGAAATGTCGATATAATGTTTCTTTTTAGGACTTGCCGGGGCTATCCAGACGTTCATCAATCTGCCAGTGATATAGGATGTGGGGTCGAATGATATTTTATCGCTGGTGAAAGCGTAAATTTTAGAATCTGCCGGATTGAGCCAATCTGATATTATCACAAATTCGGTTTTGTTTTTCGAACTTCTCGATTCTACCCGCCCTGCCAGTTGAAGGAGTTTTCCGGAAGCTGGCAATTCTTTCCTAAGTTTGATTTTATTGAAGTAGTTGTAAACAGTACTGCCTCCCGCCAATAATATCACAATACCTGCCACCAGCAAAGCCATGGGCAAGCCCCATAAGCCCATCAAACTATCTTGCTTAGCCATTTGGGGATTTTCTTCAATGTATCTTACCATTAGTTTGTCGCCCTTGGTATAGTCAAATGCGCTAGTTGTACCGGTTTCTGATAAGATAGTATAAGTATTGCCGTCCAGAGCTTGAAATGATATCACAGGATGGTAATACGTATTGTTTTTACGTGTGCTGGATTCTACATCAACGATTGTGCCTTCCGTCTGAATGGAATTATTGAAAAATGCAACTTTATCCTTTAATAGATAGATGCCACCAACTAATAGAGCCATCCCTAAGATAAACAATACAACTCCTGTTAATGATTCTGATATTTTTTTCATTTTGCTAATCCTAATTTAAATGTGATTGACTTATTTGAAAACTAAAAGATAAATCAATGCAGCCAATGGGCTATTGCTGAATTTAAAATCAAAAACACAGAAATATTTTATTATGGAAATGATGAGGGCTTGACTAGAAAGCCTTGGGCTTAAAATCTTTTGTATTGATGATAGAGGAGGAGTTGCCGGTAGCTCTAATGACGAAGAAACCAATTTTTTCGGCCATCCGGTCGCTGGCACTATCGGCAGTGATGAATGCCACTCCTCCATAAATCTTTTTATCGGCATATTCGGGCATGTAGCGTTTTGCCTTCCAAACTTTTTTATGAAAATCTTCAACATCGTTAACCCGTAAGGTGGTTTTCACTTCAACAATTACAATTTCATGACTATTGATGGCGATGATATCGAATTCAAAATTTTCGCCATTGAAGTTTCCTTTTCTTCGCTGCAGCGTGCTTTCCACCCGGATGCCCCGTTGGTTTAGCAAATTCACCAAATCACCTTCTACCAACGACTCGATGAGTTTTCCCCATTGCGAGGTGAACAGAGCTGACAACTCCTTGATTTTTTGATCTGTTTCTTTGAACTGTTTATCAGTCTCCTGGAACTTTTTATCAGTTTCCTGAAAAAGCTGCCAGACCTGATTAAAATTGAGCGGCGGGCTGTAAGTTGCCAGCGGTTCGTTTACGCTATCGTTTTCCATTTTTGTAAAAGTGTTGATGGCTACAAAGATACAACAAACCGAATTTCTTATTGGTAAACTCTATCTGATAAACATAGAAATCTTAAAAAGATAGTTTAAAAAAAAATAACACCGCGAATAATAGCATTCGCGGTGTTACTGATGCCGGAACAACCCAGCGCATGGGTGGGTTTTTTTTAGGGGTAGTTCTTTACAATTCTAATTCAGTAAGCCGAACGGGGAGTCAGAAATTTGGGAAAATTAAAGTTTAATTGATATGCCAAATTTGCCACCGGAAAAAGCATTACCACCACCAAATTCAAGGTTGAGGCCAACTTTGTCGGATAAATAGTACCTGCCACCAACCTGGGCACCTAATCCTATTCCTGAACTGTGATCTCCGTCGTAGTCGCCCGGAGATGACCATACAAAAAATCCCAGATTTAGTCCTGCATAAAAATCCCAATTTTGTGGAATATTAAGCAAAGTGTTAAAGTGGTAATTTCCATTCCCCGAAAACCCCATTACATTGTGATGGTAGTCATGGTTTTTCCAATCCTCATTGTAAGAACGATAAGAAAATTCACCGCCCAACGTAATGTCCTTATGAACACTATAATCTAATCCAACATAAAACGGGACGCCCCAATTTGAAAAGCCAATTCCTAAATTAAGTTGAGCTTTACCAATGGGTAAAGGGCTTTGACCAAATGCAAAGCCGGAAAACATGAATAAAGCAATTGTTGTTAAAATGATCTTTGTTTTCATTATATCAGTTATTATTTATTAATCCGACTCATCTGGCTTTTCGGATTCGCCCCGTTTTTTTTATTGGTATCTGGATTCCAAAATTGATCTGAAATGGTATTTATGTTTTTATCATCGTTTACTTTTGGTGTATTAATTTTGAAAAGCTAAAACGACTTATTGCAATACGCTAACTAACTTCGTCATACCCGCTTTTGATGACCGTAGAAATTATTTTGAACCGCTCGTTGGCTTTGATAACATTGCGTGCATGTGCAGGAATAATGATCGATTGTCCGGTGTCGAGCAAATTGGAATTTCCATCAATGACAATCTCAGCCTTTCCATCAATCACCTGAATAAATGTATCGAAGGGCGAGGTTTTTTCGGTGAGTGCTTCCCCGGTATCGAACGATGATACGGTAACATTTCCTGTAGTTTTTTTTATGATTGTTTTAATCACAACCGAATTGGGGACATATTCAATAATTTCCACGATGATAAATGTTTTTGACTTTTCATGCTCTGCATTCGCTGCATTATTAATAGGATGCTTTGTCGTTTTGCCTTGTTTTCCCATTAAAATTTTAGCAGGGGCTTTCTTATCTGATTTGGCTTTGCCTTCTATTGCTTTGTTCATTACTCATTGTTTTTAATGGTTTGTGCTTCTATTGTTGAATATCCCAGGTTTTTATTTTTCTTCGCGAAGAGCCTGAAATATTGTAATAAAATTACCTGAATATTTCCTTCAGGTAATTTTACTTGTTTGATGAATAAAACCATTTATCTCAGTTCTATTCAGCACTTATTTGGTTTCCTGGAAGTTTGGTTTTATCACAACATCGATGCGGCGGTTCACTTTCCTGCCAGCAATGGTTTCGTTATTGGCTACCGGTCTGCTTTCGCCAAAGCCTATGGTGCTAAATCTTTGCCTGTCAACGGTAGTATTTGCATTAAGGTAACTTAGCACAGCATCGGCACGCTCTTGCGATAATTTAAGGTTAAGGTCGTCGCCGCCTTGTGAATCGGTGTGGCCTTCTATTACAATCGAGGCATCGCTGAACAGGTTCATGGCTTTTTGCAACTTGGTTAGCAGCGCATAATCTTCTTGCTTAATCTGAGACTTACCCACATCGAAGTTCACGCCTATCATCCGTATGATTACATCATCTTTTTGACGGAATACCTGTGCCTCCTCTTTGTCGAATATTTGTTGTACTTGCTCAAATTTTGCGTTGATGTCCTCCAGCCTCTTCAGCCGGCTCTGTGCTATCAATGCTTCCTCAGTTAAGGTGCCCTTCATTTTATCAAGAATTTTTTGTTGTTCTCTCAGCAAGGCCTCAAGGTTTTCATTTGTCAGTTGTTGGCTAACGAGTGCTGATTCCAGATTTGTAATGAGCAGCTTATCCTCATTAATTGTGTTTATGATTTCTGAAACCGGAATATCAACTCCTTTATCAAATTTTACTTTGAGGTTTAAGCTCTCACCTATTCTTATAAGGGGGTCATAGCTCATGAGGAGATAATCTTCGGTTTCAAAATCCTTATCCTCCAGTATCTCTTCCTCTTTGGCAATATTTATCGCGAGCAGAGCTTTATATTCGGCTTCTTTGGCCAAATATCTTGCGTCATCGGTGTCATACCTGTTTTCCAACAATTCCTTCTCTGCTTGGGCAACCAGGCTTTGGGCTTCTGCAATGGTTTTTGGAGCCTCTTTGTAAACCTTGTCGTCATCCGCTTTTTCCAATAGTTTTTTTGCATTGTTTAAGTAGTTGGCTTTTATGGATTCCAATTCAGCTTTTCTGTACAAGCTTGTAGCTTCTATTGCCTTTTCTTCTGCCTTGTTGGCATCGCCTTTTTCCAGTTTCTCCGCGGCCTCTTTCATTTCCTCTTCTGCCTCTTTCCACATTTCGTTAACATACTTTTCTGCTTCCGCACTTATCGCATCTATACGAGCCGACAAGGCACTCGAAAACATAACAGCACTTACTTTTGTGTTTTCAGTTGCTTCCCGAAATTTGCTATTGGCTTCTGCAATTTTTTCTCTGATATCCGCAAGGTCGCCATTTTTGTCGTATTCCTCTTTGGCATCGTTGTACTCATCCATTGCATCGCCAAAGGCACGTGGAGATAGCACATCTGCCTGAGCATTTTTTGCCATCTGCATCGATTTGTTTACATCATCAAATAATGATGCTTGCAATCCCTGGCTATGAAGGCTGCCCAGGGCCATTATTAAAACAAGGAATGTCCCGATTAATCTTACATGTGTTTTCATAATAATTATAGTTTTTATGTTTATGCAAAAGTAGGTATGAAGTAAAGGAGAGCCATTACACCTAAAAATCTAATTATTACATATATCACACATTACCAAGATTACCCTTTACCTGACAGAATAAAGGTGCATTTTTTCTAATGTGTGAATGATGTAACTCTTTTCGTATTAGGTGTAACACTTGTCCCTGGGAAATGAAAGACTTTTGCATGGTGAAAATATATTCACAAATTAAAAAACAAAAAATTATGAAAAAGATCATTTTACTCATTCTGGTGTTTGTTGCTGCAACGTTTGCGGCACAGTCACAAAATAAGACGAGACCCTGGCTGGTTGGCGTAAGTACCAACTATGCTGATTTCCATGCTGTAAACTTGCCTGTCAACGAACAGTTAACCGATGCCAATTGGATGGGAAAAACCATTGCTTCACAGTTTAAAGTCGCCAGATTGCTTAGCAAAGAGATAGTTTTTGATGCAGAGTTTTCGATAATAAAATTAGACAAAGACAAACTAAACGATTGGCCAGGTATAGAAGGGCCTATCGAAACAAACAATATGTGGCGGCTTCAGGGTCAGTTTGCATATAAGTTTGCCAACGGCTACCTGTTGAAAGATGATGCTATGATCGACCCGTACATTTTCTTAGGAGTAAACGGCACGAATCTAAACGAAAAAACCTACCTGGCGCAATCAACCGGTGTTGGCGTAAATATCTGGTTTACCGACTGGCTTGGTGTAAATGCTGAAGCATCCTACGATTATGTTTTCGAATTTAACGACTATTTCCATTATTCATTTGGTGTAGTTACCCGATTTGGCAAAAGAGCTGATAGGGATGGCGATGCTATTGTCGATAAAAAAGACCTGTGTCCCAACACCCCCGGCCTTGCAGAATTCGACGGTTGCCCGGATACTGATGGCGACGGCGTTCCTGACCATCTGGATGAGTGCCCGGCAGTGCCCGGTCTAAAAGTTTTTAGCGGTTGCCCGGATACTGATGGCGACAATGTTCCGGATCACCTGGATAAATGTCCCGATTTTCCCGGGCTGGCTATGTTTGATGGCTGCCCTGATACCGATGGCGACGGCATTCCGGATCACCTGGATAAATGCCCCGATGTTACCGGACTGGCAATGTTTGATGGCTGCCCCGATACCGATGGCGACGACGTTCCGGATCACCTGGATAAATGCCCCGATGTTACCGGACTGGCAATGTTTGATGGCTGCCCTGATACCGATGGCGACGGCGTTCCGGATCACCTGGATAAATGCCCCGATATTTCCGGCCTTGTAGAATTCGACGGTTGCCCCACCACCAAATTGTCTGAGGTCAAGGTACAGGAAATAGAAAAACAGATGAGTAGTTTTACTGATGTCGTTGAATTTGAAACAAATAAATATGTCATCAAACAGAAATCCTTTAAAGAACTTGACGAAATTGTTAAGCTCATGCAAGCGTATCCCGATTCAAAATTCGCCATCGAAGGACATACTGATGATGTAGGTAGTGAGGCTGACAATCAGATTTTGTCGGAAAGCCGGGCATACGCTCTAAGACAATATTTTGTCGATAAAGGTATCGACCCCAAACGAATGACTTTTGTAGGATATGGCGAATTACGTCCAAGAGATACCAACGCCACATCCGAAGGCAGAGCAAGAAACAGACGCGTTGAAATACGTCTTATTCAATAAAATCGTTCCCAAATCCCCCCCAATCCAATCCCTTGGATTTCTTAAGGGCTTTTTGTGTCACAACAAATTGCCCTTTTTTTTGTGATTTTTTATAAAGACGTCTGAATGTATCAGCAGAACAATAACACGGTGATGCATTCGGTGCATCATCCCGGAGGAACTTTAATGAAATACCACCGCATGAAAAACAAAACTTCACCCAGCTATTCATGTACAGAAAAGCTCCCGAAGGCAGATTGGCCTTCGGGAGCTTTTTTTATTCTTGATTCATGACCTATCGTACGGAAGCATGGCAAAAAGGTTGATTCTTTAGTTGTGGTAAAATTGTATTACGGTCGAAAAAGGAAATAAGGGTTTGCCTTCCCAATCGAAGCCAGAAAAAATTAGTCTTTTTCCTAAACCATAGTAGAAATGATGTCCATTTATTGTCGGCAACCTTATTACCTTATTTTTAACTATTGCCAGCTTTATTTTTTCCGTCCTTCGATGCGCATTCGGGTCATACGTTCGCGCATACCGCCATTTTTCAAAAAATCTTCCCCAAGCGACTTCAATTGTTTAAAGAGCAAATAGTCGTTTTGTTTGATCAGGCAAATGGCCATGTTGGCAATGGTTTCGGGCGGACGAACTTTTACCATGGGCATATAAAAAGCGGTGTCGTTATGTTTGCGACCAAGCTCACGCATCTTTTCCAACTCCACCGAACCATCTTCCCATTGGCGGTGATTTCGGGTTCGCAAATAATCTTCGTAATCAATTAGCAGCTCCTGCGAACTTGCCTTAGCCACATTTACCAGTTTTATCTCCATCTCTTTTGAGGTGGATGAGGCAGCGGAGCCTTCGGCAATATTTTGCTTACCCGAGCGGGCTGCCTGTATCATTTGGTCGATGGTTCGGTCGCCCCGGTTTAAATATTTTTTGCAAAAATAAAAGGTGATATCGTAAATGGCTTCCGCCTTTTGGAAAGTAAACAACTTGCGGTAGTTGCCACCAATTGGCAGCAACGATTCTCCATCACCCGGGTTTTTGCTCATGGCTTACATGTATTTAGCCAGCAGTGTATGCTGGTATTTTTTTACAAAGTTAATCGTTTTTCACAAAAAGTTACTCAGCAGTGCAGTCTGGGCTTTAGCAGCTTCCTTACCAGACAAAAGTACCCACCCCAGCCAACTGACTAAAAAGAAACTTCTTTAAAAACAATCTTTGCTGAAAGTAAACAAAGCAGGCCAGTAAATACCAGTGCCTGCAACTTGTTTCACGATTTGCAGGTTTTCAAATTCTAAAAACAGATTTTCGACATCCACCTCGCACGAACGCAGCACCGGCAGAATATTCCAGCCCTGGAACTTTTTATCGGTTTCCTGAAAAAGCTGCCAGACCTGATTAAAATTAAGCGGCGGGCTGTAAGTTGCCAGCGGTTCGTTTACGCTATCGTTTTCCATTTTTCGATGAATTGGTGGGTACAAAGATATAACAAAAGATTCGCTGGTTTGCTTTGCGAACCATACGTAAGTCATCACATATTCTCGAAATATCCGGGGCTGATTTGATAGAGGAAGAGCGGATTTTTTAATTCCGAAATTCTTTGTACTTTATAAGCTAAAGAACAAGCCTACATTAACGCCTACCGACCACGGATAAAGTTGCATGGGATCGCCATTAATCGCCGTAAGCGAACGGCGATACACTGGTTCAATTCTGACGGATAATCGGTTTGTCACCACATAGTCGGCTCCGATACCGGCCAGCATTATAAGATTTACAGACTTTGCATCAATCGGGTTTTCTGTTTGTTGTTTTTTACTTTCTCCATTATCATACTTTATTTCAAAAATATGTTTATTGTCCAGAAAAATAGATGGCGAAAGTCCAAGGGAAGCAAACAGTTGAAGTTTCTGTTTGGTGATAAAAAATTTAGCTGTGACGGCCAATCAAATCAGATTATTTTTCTCAATCCATTGCGCTTCTCCTACAAACATTTGCCGGCGCGGCGGGTTTATCCATGATCGTAATTTACGAAACTAATTATTACCAACAACTTTAACCAGACATATCAATGTCCGCACGGCTCGACTTTATCCAGGCACCTATTCCGCTGCTTATCCGGCAGTTGGCCATTCCTACAAGCGTAGGTTTCTTTTTTAATACCATGTTTAATGTGGTGGATACCTGGTATGCCGGCATGATCTCCACGCTGGCACAGGCGGGTTTGGCCATATCGTTTCCGGTATTTTTTATCATCCTCTCGGTGGGCATGGGCATTGGCACCGGCACCACCGCTTTGATAGCCAATGCACTTGGCCGGCGCAATGTACGGGAGGCACGCATGTATGCCCGCCAGGCGCTCACCTTTGGCTTTTTAATTTCGCTGGTACTTAGCCTGGTTGGTTATCTGGTGGTGCCTTATCTTTTCAGGTTTATGAATGCGAGCGGCGAATACCTGCAACTGGCCCTCGACTATATGAATGTAATCTTGCTTTCGACGGTCACCTTTTTGCTCAACGGCATTCTCAACGGCATACTCTCGTCGCGAGGCGATGCCCGCTCATACCGTAACATACTGGTGGCCGGCAGCATCGTGAATGTGGGGCTTGACCCGCTGCTGATGTTTGGCTGGGGGCCAATTCCGGCTATGGGCATGCAGGGCATTGCGCTTGCTACCGTAATCGTACAAGCTGCCGGACTGGTATATATGGGCTACCGTGTAAGACGTACAGAGCTTTTTATTCGCATCCGTCCGCTGTACTTCCTGCCACGAAAAGAGTATTTCAAAGAAATTGCGCAACAGGGTTTCCCCGCCAGCCTCAACATGATGACCATCGCCATCGGAATATTCATCATCACCTGGTTTATCAGCGGCTATGGCAACGATGGCGTGGCGGCATACGGCATCGCTACGCGCATCGAGCAAATAGCTTTGCTGCCTACCATTGGTCTCAACATTGCCGTGCTGGCTATCGTTGGTCAGAATTTTGGTGCCGGCCATCCCGAACGTATCAAAGAGGCTTATCGCAAAAGCCTCAAATATGGCGTCATCATTATGAGTGTGGGAATGATTTGGGTGTTTTTGCTTAGCGATCTGCTCATGCAGCTTTTCACCGACGACGCTCCAGTTGTGGGCATTGGCGCAACTTATCTTAAAATAGCAGTGCTTATTTTTAATAGCTATGTGCTGCTCAACATTTCGGTGGCCGTGCTGCAAGGGATGAAAAAGCCCATGTTTGCCGTCTGGATTGGATTGTTCAGGCAGGTACTGATGCCGGTTATACTTTTTGGAATATTTACCTGGATGCTTCAGTTTCAACTCACCGCCATCTGGTGGGGCTTGGTTGTCATCAACTGGTCGGCGGCGCTTATCTCGGTAGCTTTTACATCCAAAAAACTGCGTAGGCTCCCCGCTTCATCCTAATGCGGCTGAACTTTATAATGCTGTTGATGTTAATGGATTATCGATATGAAACCTTACTAATCAATAGTTTTAAAAAAAAAGCGAAACAGCATGAAAACTTTGGTATTCAAAAACAACGACACTATGCCGGTGGTGGGTCTGGGCACCTGGAAGTCGGAGCCGGGTGATGTATATCAGGCAGTAATAGATGCGGTAGAAGCTGGCTACCGCCACATCGACTGCGCACCCATTTATGGTAATGAACGCGAAATTGGACTGGCGCTCGATCATATTTTCAGCGCAGGAATCGTGCACCGCCACGAGCTTTTTATCACCTCCAAGCTATGGAACAACGCGCATCGCGCCGATCAGGTATTGCCTGCCTTAAAATCCACACTTGCCGACTTGCAACTCGACTATCTCGATCTTTATCTTGTCCATTGGCCGGTGGCGCTCCGAAATGGTGTGGTTTTTCCCGATAAGGGCGAAGATATTTTATCCCCTGACGAGCTGCCGCTTAGCGAAACCTGGCTCGGTATGGAACAAGCGCAAAAACACGGACTGGCGCGCCACATTGGTGTTTCAAATTTCAGCATCGAAAAGATTAAAAAAGTCATCAACAAAGCCACAATAAAACCCGAACTCAACCAGATAGAGTTGCATCCTTATCTGCAGCAGGAGAAGATGCTCAACTGGTGCCGCGAAAATGATATTTTACTTACAGCGTATGCCCCGCTGGGCTCCCGCGACAGGCATCCTTCGATGAAAGGCGACAACGAACCCAGCCTGCTCGAAAATCCGGTAATAAAAAATATTGCCGACAGCCAGGGTATGACAACGGCGCAAGTGCTCATCAATTGGGCGGTGGCACGGGGCACTATTGTCATTCCCAAGTCGGTGCATAAGGACAGGATTATCGAAAACTTTAAAGCCCTCGACTTTGAACTCTCCGCCGACGAGATGGAAAAAATAGCACAACTCGACCGACACTTTCGCTACGTCAACGGCAGCTTTTGGGCTTTGGAGGGATCACCCTATTCCATCCAAAGTCTTTGGGACGAGAAGTAGTTCTCAGTAGGCAGCCAACAGTCCACGGTCGGAAGTTCTAAACCAGTCAATCGATTCATATCGCCCTGCGACGCTCTCATCCGTAGCCAGCACCCTGCATTACAAAATGTTGCGATTGCATTGGCAACTCGCCCAATTGCTATATTTGCCCGGTACCGAATATTGGAACGTTTCACCAGCAACGGATTTGAATATGATTAGTGAAGTTTTTCAGAAAGGCACCGAACACCTTTTCGACACGTCCATCCTACAACAAACGGCCTATTGGTCGGATGTAAAAAAGAATTTGGGTTACCAAACCCTGGCACTTGATTACAAGCTGCCGCAAAGCGAGCTTGATGAAGAGGCCAAAGCATCGGCCAAAATACTCTCCGATTTATTGGTAATTCTCCAGCCCATCGACAGCACCCGCACGTATGCTTACGTACCTTATGGCCCTGAGCTGGAGCCGCTGGCCGAAAACCAGGGCGCTTTTCTCGAAGAACTTTCGGAGAGTTTGCGGCCTTTTTTGCCCGCTTCGTGCATTATGATTCGCTACGACCTGCTGTGGGAATCGCCGTGGGCTACCGAAGAATCATTTTTCGATGACAATGGAAGTTGGCTGGGTCCTCCCGACAGCCGCATCCAGGAGATGCGCCTCAACTACAACACTGTAAAATGGAATTTGCGAAAAGCGCCTTCCAATATCCTGCCCAGCAACACCATTTTTCTTGATCTCAAAAAAGAACCTGACAGTTTGCTTGGCGCAATGAAACCAAAGACGCGCTATAATATCCGGCTCGCCGAACGAAAAGGTGTGCAGGTGCGCCAGACAGGCATCGATGAAATTGATATTTGGAACAAACTCTACCTGGAGACTACAAACCGTAACGGTATTTTCCTCAACGACATCGACTATTTCAAAACGGTGCTGGCCACCACCCCCGACAACGAATTGGTGAAGGTGAAACTGTTGATAGCCGAATATGACGAACTGCCATTGGCCGCAATGTTTCTGGTGATGGCTCATCGACGTTGCTATTATTTATACGGCGCCTCCTCATCCGTTTACCGCAACATGATGCCAACCTACGCCCTGCAATGGTTTGCCATAAAAACAGCCCGGGAATACGGATGCGTGGAGTACGATATGTTTGGCGTATCGCCTGGTGCTGACCCAAACCATCCCATGAGTGGTCTTTATAAGTTTAAAACCGGATTTGGCGGAGATATTTTTCATTCGCTCGGATGCTGGGATTACCCGCTGCTTGCTGATGAGTACTTGCAGCATACCGCACACGAGATGAATCGCCAGGGTTATCATCTCAGTTGATAATTTACAAATCGTAAATCACAGAGTGTCATATCACATTTTCGGTAAGAAATAATTTGAAATAAAAAAGTGTTGGTATTCATTTAAAATATACTTTTGCCGTTTTTAAATTAAATTATTACAATTACCATTACATTACAATTATTACAATGAGAAAAGGAACAGTAAAATTTTTCAATGAATCCAAAGGTTTTGGATTTATTATCGACGAAGACTCGAAAAAAGAATACTTTGTACACGCTACCGGCCTGGTTGACGAAATTCAAGAAGGCGACGCTGTAGAGTTTGACGTTACAGAAGGTAAAAAAGGATTGAACGCAATCAACGTGAAAGTTGCGTAATCGTCTTTCTTAATACTTTAAGTAAAAAAAAGCCTGCTTCATTTGGAGCGGGCTTTTTTTATGCATTGAATTAAACAAACAATTTCTCAGGCGTCCCCTTCGCCCATGTGCTTTGCGTATTGACGCCACTTGTCGATGGCTTGTTGCATGTCGGCGGGCAAATCGGATTGGAAGTTCATCATGCGGTGAGTAGTAGGATGCAAAAATCCAAGAGAGCGGGCGTGCAGCGCCTGACGTGGCAGAAGTTGGCGACAGTTTTCGACAAACTGCTTGTACTTGGTGAAGGTGGTTCCTTTCAGGATTTTGTCGCCGCCATAGCGTTCGTCGTTGAAGAGCGGGTGGCCGATGTATTTCATGTGCGCTCTTATCTGGTGTGTGCGGCCTGTTTCCAGACGGCAGCTCAGCAAGGTGACGTAGCCAAAGCGCTCCTTCACCTGATAATGCGTTATGGCCGGCTTGCCCTGGCTATCGTCGGCAAAAACAAACATCTGCAGGCGGTTGTCGGGGTTGCGCCCAATGTTGCCCTCGATGGTTCCTTCGGTTTCTTCAAAATCGCCCCACACCAGAGCAGTGTATTCGCGGTGGATGGCGTGATCGAAAAATTGCTTTCCCAGGATTGTTTGCGCCAGCTCGTTTTTTCCCACCAGCAGCAGCCCCGAAGTATCTTTGTCGATGCGATGCACCAGCGCTGGAATTATCTCCGGCTGATCTTTAAAATAATATGCCAGCGCATTGAGCAGTGTGCCGGTATAGTTGCCGTGGCCGGGATGAACCACCATGCCCGCAACTTTATTTACCACCAGTACATCGGCGTCTTCATACACTATTTCTATTGGTATGTTTTCGGCGATAAGCTCAAAATCCTGCACCGGCTGCGGCAACACGATGCTGATAACATCGTTAGGTCGAACTTTATAATTGGGCTTTTGTGGCTGGTCGTTCACCAGGATGTTGCCGGCTTTGGCTGCATTCTGGATTTTGTTGCGTGAGATGCTTTCCATGCGGTTAAACAGGAATTTGTCAAGCCGCATGGCACCTTGTCCCGGATCGGAAACAATGCGATAATGTTCAAAAAGCTCTTCCTGATCTTCCTGGTCATTGCTGGAGGCGGGGATATTTTCACGCATAATTATCGGGTGTCTGTAAGTATTTTTGGTGGTAATGAAGTAATAAAAAGTCTAATGAAACATTCTTTGCGTAATCTGGTTTCGCCGGAATTGGCGTTTTGTACGTAATCTGGTTTCGCCGCGATTGATGTACTAATGATTACCAACGATAACCAATTACCATCAATTACAACAAATTACAACAAATTACAACAAATTACAACCAATTACCATCAATTACAACAAATTACAACAAATTACCACCAATTACCATCAATTACCACCAATTACAACAAATTACCATCAATTACCATCAATTACCATCAATTACAACAAATTACCACCAATTACTACCAATTACCACCAATTACAACAAATTACCACCAATCACCACCAATTACTACCAATTACAACAAATTACCATCAATTACAACAAATTACCATCAATTACCACCAATTACTACCAATTACCATCAATTACAACAAATTACAACAAATTACAACCAATTACCATCAATTACAACCAATTGCCATCAATTACAACCAATTGCCATCAATTACAACAAATTACCACCAATTACAACAAATTACCACCAATTACCACCAATTACAACAAATTACCACCAATTACTTGAGTATCCGCAATTTTTCCGACATGTCGCGTCCTTTTACCGGATCGATAAGCCGCACAATGTAAATACCGTTATGCAGATAGGAGAGGTCGATAGATGGTTGATACTCGGCTTCGTAAACGCGCTGCCCCATGAGGTTATATACCACCACTCTCATTTGTGCAAGCTCCTCCGGCTGTGGCAAAACAAATCCTGGCTCGTTGGTGTAGCCGGGATAATTCAGAAATTTGATTCTGATATGTCCGTCGTAGCTGGGATTGGGGGCTATGCGAAAAAGGTCG
This sequence comes from Clostridia bacterium, assembly GCA_009928785.1. Lineage (GTDB taxonomy): Bacteria > Bacteroidota > Bacteroidia > Bacteroidales > 4484-276 > SABY01. The sequence goes on from SABY01000001.1 coordinate 99,162, forward strand.
ATGGGTGTCGATTTGGTGTCAGCCTGATTTGTGGGTGGTTTGCCCAAAACGGGACGTATCATCAGCGCACCCTTATAGCTGGAGCGATTCCAGATGCCGGTAGTATTGTAAAAAATATGGTGGCTTACGTCGTTGGTTGCATCCAAGCCCACGTTGAGATTGTGCGGTGTGTCCTGTATCCATCCCACATAGATGGTTCCCTGCACCGGTAGTGCTTCGTCAAGCGGCACGCGGTAAAACTGATACAAACTATCGGGAAATTGTGGCTTACGACGCCCTTTGGTGTAAATGATGTCGCCGGGTTGCCCGTTCAGGTCGTTCCATATTGTAAGCGTAAAATATTGATGGTTGGCACCGGTGAGGGTTTTATTAAAATAAAAGTCGATAGCACGCAGGGTGTCTCGGCGGTTGAGCGTAAACTGGTAAGCCAGTTGCGCTCCGGCAGGTGTAAGGCCATAGCCAAATTCGGCAGTACCATCGTCGTAGGCATAATAATTATAAAACTGCTGACGGAAACTCATGGTATCGCCCAGCCCCAGTTCCGGGTCGCCTTGCAGGTAGTGCTTTATGTCGAAATAGATGCTGTCGCGATTGCCGAAAGGCGGATAAACACCGTTAACCGGCGGGTAGGCAAAGTTGACGTAGTCAGAAAAACCACTCACATTATAAGGTTCCAGGTCGCCGCTCCCGGCATCGTAGTCGAACTCGATCTGTCCCAGATCATTAAAAACCTCGTAGGTATATTGCACTGTCTGGTTTCCGTTGTCGAGGTTGCTGATGTACATCTCAAAAATGCCTTCCAGTGCCCCCACAGGATCGTCGCTGTATTGATAAAAAGGCATGCTACGAAACTCTTTGAGGAAAGAGGGCGCCCGCTGCGAAAAAGTTACATCTTGGTGCGTGCTGTCCAGGCGACTGCGATTGCGATCCAGCACAATATAATCCACGTTCCAGTAGTCGCAGTTGCTCTGCCAGCTCTGTAGATTGTCGCTGGCTATGCTGGCATAATTCATAAAACGCAACTGGAAGTCGCTTCTAAACCAGATTGAATCGGTGATAGGGATGAATATCTGTTTGAAATACTGCGAGTCGTTGGCGGCACGAAACTCCTGCAATGTGCTGCCGGGCACTCCCCAAATGCGCTGCCAGGAAGTTTCGGGTATAAATATGGAGTCGCATGGCAGCATCACCATGTCGTCGCGATAAAGCGTATCAAGAATACGTATTCCCCAGCTAAAGTCGCAGGGCGAAAACAATGTGTCGCCGGGGAAGATGGTATCAACCTCGTAAATGCCCACCGGAACCAAAATGGAGTCAACGCGGCTGTAAACAGCGTTGCCGGTATAATAACCAAAGTCGAGCACCAGCGAATCCTGTGACTGTGGATCGTTGCCAATGCCTTGTGGCTGAAAATAAAAACTAAGGTAAATAGAGTCGGCGGGCGAAAGCGCAGCAACTGATGGCGCGAAGATAGTATCGAGGCGGATGGGGCGGGAGATGAGCTGGTCGGCTTTGAATTGCAATGGATTGGCATCGCCATAAATATTGCCTCTACTGTCGATAGCATCAAAAGTGGCTGCGCCCCACGAAGGCGGAAACAGCGGGAAGTCGCTGTTGATAAAAACCTCGTTGTTGGTCCATCGCGCGGTGTCAGGAAAAATGCCTGCTTGCTTGAAGTCGTCAAAAAAAGGCAGGCTCACCGCTTGTGGCAATTCTAGCTTTGAAGATTTTAATAATTTTTGTTCAAAAGGCTTTTGATCCTGCAGCGGCGCCTGTTTCACAGCAGGATTAACGGATAATCCCGTCAGAATTTCCTGTGCATGGAGATTAATCGCCAAAAGAGTTGTCAATATTGAAATAAGAAAATACTTCATTCTATGGGTTCTTCTTCCTGATTAATGATTGTATCGAGTTCAGCCGGCGGGTTGTTTACCGATTGCATAAGCGAATCGAAATCGTAAAACGCTTCAGAGCGCATCCACAGTTTCACCGGAGTTCCCATGTCAGTCCATTCCGTTTCACGCCAGTCGGGCTGTTGTGCATACACACGCATGGCATCGTTGCTGTTGCCGTCCAAATATTGTATCCTGCCCATGTTGAGCGAAGCGTTGAGAACGGCTTCAGAGGCTTGTTGCAAAGTCATACCGAGTAAGGACGGAACGGTAGTTTTCTGATTATTGAGACCTGTTCCCAAAGTAAGGTCGATGTGGGTGCCTTTTGTCACCTCGGTGCCCGGGGCGATGGTTTCGCCTTCGAGCTGTTGATCGAGCACGGCATTGCGCGCAAAATTGGTTTCATAAGTAAGCGTACCTGCCTGCAAACCGGCTATTTTGAGCTGGTTTACAGCCTGTCGTAATGAGAGATCGCGCAGGTCGGGCATCTTCACCATTTCGGGTGCAGTGGCTACTATGGTAAGATAAACTTTGCGCCCGGGTTTTACAGTGGCTCCGGGATAAGGATCCTGCAGTACAATCTCGCCTTTGTCGTATTTGTCGTCGTAAATAGAATCGATGATGATAAACTCAAAATCGTCGGCATGGTCGTGCCCGGTGATCTGGGTAGCATGCAAACCAGTAAACATCGGTACTGTAATGTTTTTGCCGTGACGCGTGTATAAATTTATGCCTCCCATGGTGATCCACAGAATTACCGCCAAAGCCACTACTGCCAGCGCCAGATTTTTGAGGAATACTTTGCTTGTCAAAAACGTTTTTACGTTCATACCTTCTTGTGATGGCCTAACACCGTCATATCCTTTTCTTTATTAATAAAAGACACTATTTTTTTCAAAAATAAATAACTGTCAATGCCTGTTTTTATTGCTGTTGCAAAGGGGCAAAGATAGCAGATAAATGGGTTTCGGATACATGGAGGCTCATCGGTGAAATGACTTACGTAAGGATGAAACTTGTTTGCTGGCGGGATACGCATCGAAGAGCCGCATTTTGTTACATTTGCCCGCTTTAAAAATGATTGCAGTAATGATAAAAAGAACAATAGCCGTTATTGCCGGTGGCGATTCAGGCGAATATGATATTTCGATAAAAAGTGGCACCGTGGTAGCCGAAATGCTCGATAACACAAAATACGACGTCTATCTGATTCATATCCGCGGAAGCGAGTGGTTTTATAATAATGGTGAAGAAAAAATCGCCATTGATAAAAATGATTTCAGCCTATTGCTACCCAAAGGACGTATCCGTTTCGATTGTGTTTTTTGCGCCATCCACGGCACACCTGGCGAAAATGGCCGGCTACCGGCATATTTTGAAATGCTTGGCCTTGCTTTTACATCTTCTGGCTCGCTGATTTCTGCGCTTACTTTCAACAAAAATTACTGCAACCGGGTGGTGGCTTCTTATGGTGTGCTCACGGCGCGTTCGATGCATCTCTTTGCCGGCGATCGGGCTGAGGTCGCTGATATTTTGCAGCAGCTCCGGCTTCCAATTTTTGTAAAACCCAATGCCGGCGGGTCGAGTGTGGGTATGAGCAAAGTAAAACATGCCGGGGAGCTGATGCCTGCCATCGACAAGGCTTTTGCTGAAGACACCGAGATACTCATCGAAGAGTATGTGCAGGGACGCGAGATAACCTGCGGCGTATTGCGGCATAATGGCAAGTTGGTGGTTTTGCCGCTGTGTGAGGTGATTAGCAAAAACGAGTTCTTCGATTACGAAGCAAAATACAATCCTGCGCTGGCCAACGAGCTGGTGCCGGCGCCTATTCCCGAAGCACTCGCAGAGCGCATTGCCGGCACCTCCCGCCTGGTTTACCAAAAACTCAATTGCAAAGGTGTGGTTCGCGCCGATTACATTTACTCCGAAAAAACCGACAAATTATATTTTATCGAGATCAATACAGTGCCCGGCCTCACCCGCGAAAGTATCGTGCCCAAGATGGCTGCCGCAGCGGGCATTTCACTCACAGGGCTTTTTTCGATGCTCGTCGAGGAAACACTAAAAGGTGAGAGGTGAGCGATGAGCGATGAGCGATGAGCGATGAGAGTTGAGAACTGAGGACTGAAGGCTGCGGACTGAGTTCTGAAGACTGCGGACTGAGAACTGCGGACTGAGAACTGAGAACTGAGGACTGAGAACTGTGAACTGAGAACTGCCGCCCCGCCTGCGCTACTGATTTTCCGGCAAAGGAAATCTTCCATCCCATACAATCTTCAGATAATCCTCGGGATCGGTATCACCCTCGGTGCTGATGATTAAAACCCGGGCATTTTTATCCAAACCTATTTTTTGGCGTAAAGCCGTATAGGCCGGTTGCATCATCGTCAGCAGTGCGCCGAGCGTTACCGCGCCGGATTCTCCCGAAATTACACGCGCGTCGTCGCCGATAGGAGCGCCATACACACGCATACCACGGGCTGCCACATAATCCTGACAGGTAACAAAAATATCTGCATAGTCGCGCAGGATGTTCCATGCTAAAGGGCTGGGATCGCCACATGCCAGTCCGGCCATAATGGTGTCGAGCTTTCCGGGAAAACTGTGTGGCTGTCCGTCGGCCAGGCGGCACGAACTATAGAGGCAGGCTGCGGTTTCGGGTTCCACCACCACAAAGCGCGGCGGGTTATCGTAATAAAGTTGTTTAAAGTACCCGACGGTTGCCGCTGCCAATGCGCCCACGCCGCCCTGAACAAAAACGTGTGTGGGTTGGCGAATACCTTCGGCTGCCATTTGTTGCCGTGCTTCGGCAAGCATCGTGGTGTAGCCTTGCATCACCCAGCGGGGTATCTCCTCGTAACCTTCCCAGGAGGTGTCGGAAATTACCTGCCAGCCATTTGTTTTGGCATCAGCTCCGGCTTGCCGTACCGCGTCGTCGTAGGTTCCGGACACCACCACCACGCGCGCTCCCTGCCGGGTAATGGCGTCGATGCGCGCCCGGCTGGTATGCTGATGCACATAGATGATGGCCTGATATCCCAGCTCACGTGCCGCCCAGGCTACTCCTATGCCGTGGTTGCCATCGGTGGCAGCCACAAAAACCATAGCTTCGCCATTCGGATACAACTTGTGGCTTCGGATTTCGTCATACGAAAGTGGCTGCTCTTTTTTGTGGTGTTGTTGCAGATGTTTGTAAATGGCGAAGGAGCCGCCAAGAACTTTAAAAGCATTTAAGCCCAGACGCAGCGATTCATCTTTAACAAGTATTTCTTTTACGCCAATTTTGGCAGCCAGTGCCGAAAGTCGTCTCAGTGGGGTGGCGCCGAAGCCGGGAATCTGATGGTGAAATCTTTGCGCTTCATCAGCGGCTTCAGCAGGGAACAAATTGTCGAGATTTTTGCGATCGGCTGTGCCTTTGGCCAGGCTATTGGCTATCCATTGCAGGGTAGGAGAGGTGTTCATTTTTATTTTATAAATATCGATATCGTTAGAAAAGGCAAAGGTAAATTTTTGATCGGCAAAGTGAATATCTTTGCGCGCTGTTTGATTTTATCATCCAAAACAGATTTACTAACAACAATATTTAAAGATTATGATCGCACGTCCTTTTTTCAATTCTGGGATTTTGGTTTTACTATTAGCAACAGCTTGTAACCGACCACTGCCTGTACCCGAAACCAACAAAAACAGCAACGAACATTTGCTTGCGGCGACGCTTTTTCACCAGCAGGCGGCTGAGCTGCAGGCGCTATGCTTGCAGGCCTATAACATTGCAAGCCGAAACATGGATGCCATCTCCGATACTGCGTCCAATCTTAGTTCGCTTGCAATAGTGATGGACCTGGACGAAACCGTGCTCGACAACAGCCCGTACGAAGCGCAAAGCATCATCCACGGGCTTTCCTATCCGCAAGGCTGGGATGAATGGATGAACGCCGCCAGCGCCAAAGCCCTTCCCGGAGCAGTCGATTTTATAAAATCGGTAAGAGAAAAAGGCGTGCAGGTATTTTATATCACCAACCGTCGGGAGAAATACCGGGAGGCAACACTTGTAAATCTTCAAAATCTCGACATCGCACCAGCGGATAGCAATCATTTATTGTTGCGTGGAGAGGAATCGTCCAAAGAAACGCGTCGCCGGAAGGTGCTCGAAAATTATCAAATCGTTATGTTATTTGGCGACAACCTCACCGATTTTGCTGCAATTTTCGATGGAAACCCAAATACATTACGCCGGGCCGAAATAACCGACAGTCTCAGGGCGGATTTTGGCAGCCGCTTCATCGTCTTTCCCAACACGATGTACGGCGACTGGCTCAATGCAATTACCGATTATGACAAAAATCTTTCAGCGAAACAAAAATTAGAAAAATACAAAGCAGTGCTGCAAGGGTTTTGAATAGAAGCTCTTCTCTACTTCTGACCTTTTGACCCAGCGTAAAGTTACCGTTGTAATTTTTAGATTGCTCTCCTGTACGTACGGGAGAGAAATGACACGAATTGGCGTGAAACGGTGGAGGCGGGATCTGGCGCGCAGCGCCCGATCCCGTATCCACTCCCATTAGCGCCTGCCCACGGTCATTTCGATCCGCCAACCGGCGGAGAGAAATCTCTTAGCAACCATCCCCGTTTAAATGTTTTCTATATTTTAATAAGGCAAAGCCTATAAAATGAAAAGGACAAGGCCCAGCCTCGACCCAACCACGGGTGATATCTTTTGCAAACTTTTCAACTAAAGTTTATTGGAGAGAAATAAAGTTCCCGGATTTAGATTCGTAAGCCAAAGCAAAAGCATCTATTGCGCCAGCGTGAAGCGCAGGCTGATGCCGCCATTGGTGGTGGAGTTGCGGTACTGCGAAGATACGTATGGATTATTAATAACCTTGTCGAAGAACAGCCGGATGTTGAGCCGCTGGTTCACCATGTAATCTGCTGAAGTATTGATAGAAATTACCTGTTGTCCCGATGATATCTGATTGATGTCTTCGTCGATACGGCGCAGGATGGTTTTGTTGTTGCGGATGGAAAAGTCGGCACGGACGTTCAGGTCACTTTTTACATTTTGCCTGCCTCCGCTGGTTCCCATGTTGCGTATAGCAAATTTTACATCTTTAAAGCGATAGCCCAAGCCGATTACAAATTCCTGTGTGTTGACTTCGGTAAGCTGGTTGTTGACAAAACTCATCGACAGGTTACGCGATTTCTTAATTTCAAATTTCGTCATCAGGCTGTTAATCCATGTCATGTCGAAAGCGATGAGCGGATTGAACTGTTCGATGATGCTCACCTGTGCAAACTGATACTCCGGAATATAGTTGTCGTTGCTCCTATACTTCGCTGCCGGGAAGCCATCCACTTCGCGGTAGTCGATCACCGATTGGAATGAGTTGATGGAGTAGTTGCTGCGGTAACCGTGCGTGATGGTGAGGTTGCGCAGGAATTTCTTGAACGGCTCCACGCGCGACAGTCCGTTGTAGGTAATGCGCCAGTTGAGCATGGGGATTTCGGGCATGGGGTTGAGGTCGTAGCCGCTGGCCGATTTGCCCGAATAAGCTGCTAAAAATGAATAGAGCAGCACGTCCTGTTGTGTGGGGCCGTACCCAACGGGATACACCTGTCCGGTGATGCTGTCGATGAAGGTTTGTCCGTTGTAGTTGGGATTTTCCGTGGCCAGACGACTGGCGATTTCCTGACGGTTATCTTTGAGTTGTATAAAATTCGGGTTTTGGTCTTTGTCATTGTCCTTTGTCCAGGCTGTGTTCCACGATAAAAACGACATACTGAAACTGCCCTGCTCTACGGGCGAGAAGGAGGAGAAGTCGCCATTAGCATCAGATTTAAAATACTCCTGATGGCTGAGGCTGTAGGTTCGGTCGGCGCTAAGTTCAATTTTAAAATCCTGGAACGGTTCGATGGTTCCCTTGAAGTTGAGCTGGTTGTTGTATTTGGTGACATAGGCCGAGTTGAGCAGCGTGTCGGTGGTAAGCCATCCATTGCGCACCGCTTCGCCGCGAATGTCGGCCTGGCTGCCAAACACAAATCCAAGACCGGGAGCATTCAAATCCCAGTTGTTGCCAATGAGCGATGGCTCCGGAATAAAGCCGGGCATATAGATGCCGTTGCCTTCGGTGTATGAAAGCGAAGCACGCTTAAAACTCATCAATATCTTCAGGAAGCCATTGCCAATAATTTTGAAATAATCTTTCTTTGGCTTGGTGGTATCCGGTTCTACGCTAAGTGGCTTCTGATCGGGTTGTCGGGGTGCTGCGCGTTGGTTGCGCTGAGCGCCACCACCCTGGTTTACTTTGGCCAGGAACGGCAGCTTGTTGTAGAGTTTATCGAGTGATGCATTTCCGCTGAGTTGAATGGTGTTGGCATTTTCTATTTGATTACCCAGCCGCTCCTGCAGCGAAATAGGAGAAGCCTGCCACTTGTAGTTGGTCTGATAGCGGGTGGTAGCCGTTAGCCAGTCGAGCAGGGGTATTTTATTAATGGGCAAAGTGTAGGTTACATTCAAATTGTGCGTGTAGGTATTCTTTGTGCCCAGGTCGAGCAACTGCTCGCGTATCTGCTCACGCTTTACATCATAATCGGGGTCATCTTTTTCGAGCGATCCGGGCAGCTCGTCGATGTATGCCAGCACATTGGCTTTGTAGTCGAAGCGCAGCGAGGAAGCCAAATCCCACCGTAAGTCGTAAATACGGCGCCAATCCCACTTTTTCATATAGGTTGGTTCGATGATCACCTCATACTCGCTCTTGTTGCGCAGCAGCCGCTTTCCATATTCACGCGTCATGTCGGTGCGCACCGAAAAAAGTTTGGGCATGAGGTAAAAGTTGAAATCCTTTATCAGCGCAAAAGCTTTGCCGCTGAATAGTTTCATGGAGCCAAAGGGCTTGTAGTTCTTCGGATTGTTATTAAAATTATATCCGATACCTCCCTGATAAATCTTTTTCAGATCGTAAGAGATATCAATATTTCGGGCAAAAGTTTCGGAATAAGAAAAGGTGAAGTCGAGATTTTCGACATCATAAAAGTGGCTCTTGCTGGTGGCGCCCACGCGATCCTTGCGCATATTGATGAAGTTAAGATTTTTGCGCTTGATAAAATCTTCGTTCATAGCATTTATCGAATCACGGGCTGCAGGATTGTAGGTTTTCAAATCCTCTTTAAGGATAATGTCGGGATCGAGCTGGTTGTATTTGGGCGTAATGCGCGATTCGGAATAGTCGAAGTGCATGGGGATGCGCAAGCCGAATTTTTCTGGAAAGAATTTGCCCAGCTCCAGGTTGGTCGAGATGTCGAAGTTTTTGATGAATTCCTGTGAGCGTTCAGTGGTTTTTTTCTCGATACTTCCATAGCCGGGTGTGCTGTAAAGTCCCGAAATGGTAAGGTTACCCAGGTCAGCCAGATCGGTTTTTACGCGTGCAGTAGCAGCCAATCCACCTTCGTCGTTGAAATCGGTGAGGCGCAGCTCGTTTACCCATATCTCGGCGCATTTGCTCTCGCCGTCGTCGTTGCTGGTGGCAGAGGTTTTCTTGGGGTTGCGTACACCAATCATAATAGCTTTCACGTCGCTGATGCTTGGACTTCCGAGCACGGTAACTTTGTTGGGTCCATCAAAACCATAATAAGGCATGTTGAGCGAAACACCTGAGCCGGGCGTTCGCATCTCCACGTTTCGTTGCAGCTTGAAATCCACCAGTCGTTTCAGGTCGATATTAAAGCTATTCTCTTCAGGCCAGATAGCTTTAACGTCGGTACTGGAAGTGTACCAGGGTGTGAAGGTGAGCGGTATCTCATACTCGTAGTAGTTCTCGGTAAGATCGGCGCCGATACGCATAAATACAGTCAGGTCGCCGTATTCCAGTTCCTGGTCTTCGATCGTCTTTTCGGCATGGACAAACATTTGTATTTTTCCATATTGACGAAAGTCGAAATCAGTGGTTTTATAGGCACCACGGGCATCGCCATCCAGCAAGTTGCACACGCGCAGCACCATGGCCTGTTCGTTGAGCCGCTGCAGGTTGGTGGTGCCAATGTTGGTTTCCTGTTCGATGCCGGGAGGCATAACGTAGGGGATTGGCTGCCGGCTGCCATTTTCATCCGTATTTACCGAAAGGATATCAAAGACGGTTTCGCTTTGGATGTCGTTGGGTACATACTCACCGGGCGAAAGCAGATCATAGCGATAGCGCCGCCAGTCGCCACGCACCAGCTCCAGCGTAGCAAAACGTAGTACGGTGGGTGCATCAAATCCTTTCATAAACATACGCATGAAGCGGATGCTTTGAAAATCCTGAATACCTCCCACAATTTTATCCGGGGAACGCACAGGAATTTTAAACTGGTACCATTTCACTTCACCAATTTGACCGTTGAGCAATCTGATGCCTTTGGCATCATAAACATCGGTAATGTAATTCTGCCCTACCTGCATGGTGTTGGAATCGAGCACCACCTTGTACTGGAAATAGCGTTCCGATTCGCTCAGCGTATTGTCGCGGTTTACGTCTTCTACATCGGGTTGGTTGGTAGCAATGGTTGAAGTTCCTCCGGTGTTGCCGGTCTGTTCGGGTGAGTTGCCTTCGGTTCCGTTGTATTTTTTATAACGCTCCAGAATGCTGCTGTAGGTTGGGTCTTCGTCGTAATCGGCACCTCTGAAATAATGATAGTTATCGTTGGATGGGTCTGTAAGTGCCCGTTGAAAAGCCTGCGAGTTGTCGCCATGCAGTGCGATGATCCGTTGCAGGTAAATGGGGTCAAAAAAGCTTAGCTCATCGTCATCGCGCAAGCCATCAAACCCTACATCCTGAAAGGCGCGGGCACCGGCCTCATTACTGAAGTTGGGCACCAAAGCCTGGAGTGTAGGTACCCGTCCCCAGATGGTGGTATCCACATATTCTACCAGGGCGGTTGGCGGAAGTCCGTTTTCATAAGATTTGCGCGAGTCGCGCAGGATGTCTTCAGAGATGTCGCCAAGGTTAAAGTACAATGCCCCTTCAGAGGTTTGCCCGCTGGTAAAGGGGTCCATCATCCAAAACTCGATATACTCTACATTGGTAGCTTCAAAGTCGGTAGATGTAATCTCACGCATAATCCCGCCCCAGCGGCTTTCGGGGTCTTTGAGTGTTCCGTCTGCATTAATACCTGCCGAGATGCCTCCCTCTCCTTCTACATCGTAATTGTAGGAACCCCGTTCGTTGGGATAAAATGCCAGGTTGAGAACGGGAATATTGGTAGGAACGCCGTTCACCACATCTTTATTCGGAAAAACCTCCGTCTCGAGAACCTGGCGTACCAGGTTGTTGGAAACCTCGTTCAGGTCGATGTTGGGTGGACGCTGTGTACCTGATTGTTCGTAGAAGAGCGGGTCGATAATATACCAGGCCAGTTTGGCGCGGTTGTAGCCATACATTCGTCCGGTACCGGAGGCAGCTTCCGGGAAAAGGCCGCTTTCGGTTTGCTTTTGTGGTGTACTTGCCAGGTTCCACCATTGCGGTTGTTTTAGGTCAATGGTTGACTTGCTCCCCTCAAAGTCGTCGATGTAGGAAGTGCCGCTGCGCCCAATGGCTTTGCTGTGCCCCGGAATAAAATGGGCAAACTCGCCGTCGATGGTTACACGCGATTCCTTTTTGGTTTTTATAAAAGGCAGTGCATCTACCATCTTGGTGATAAATCGCGACTTGGTCTGGTAGGCAAAATCCATCCCCCAGATGGTGTTGGAGATGGGATCGTCGCCATAGTTTACCTTTTGCGTAAGCGGACGCTCGGTCAGGTTTAAAATAGTACCGCCAATATTGAAATCTTCGTTTACGCGATAATCGATGTGGGTACCCATGAGCCGCTTAGTTTGTATGTTGAAAAACGACTGGCTTTCCATCGAGATGTTGATCGGCGTTCCGGAATTGAGCACGCCTTCGTTGATGATGTTTACACGTCCTAAGGTGTAATCTACCGTAAAATCCACATTTTCGGTAAGTGGCACGCCACCGGCGGTAACTTTTACAGAACCCTGCGGTACGTTGATAGCGTTGAGCGAAATCTCCGAGCCGGAAGAGGATTTATAAAAACCATCCAGAATAAACTTGTTCTTTTCAGGATACTGCTGTGCTCCGTTTTTGGTAAGGGTATATAAAGAATCGTAGGCGTAGCGGTCGGCAATTTCCTGGTTGCCGATTTTGGCGCGCAGATAATTACCAAAAGGCTGCAACATGGTGAAATAAATACGTCCGTTACTGGCCTGAATGGTACCGCCATTGGTTGCAGCGCCATTAATAAAGTCGAAGATGCCGTCGTGAGGCGGGTTGAGTTGTGGATCGAGATTATCAAAATTCAACACCCGTATCAGTGGTATGCCGCTGGCGTTGCCGGCTTCCACCAAATAGCTGGTGGGTACGCCATTGTCGTTGCCCGAATAGAGAATATTAAGAATGAAATCCTCTGCCTGAACCTGATACGCCCCGATAGCATATACGTTTTTCATCATCAGGTTCCAAATGGGCACACGGGTGTTGAGCGTGGTACTCTTGAGCAGCTTTACTACAAGATTGTTGGGCGGGTTGATACCTTCGTCCGAAAATTCGCCCACCTGATAAATAGTGGTGTCGCCAATTACATTGTATTGGTAGGCAACGGCCAGCATCTGGTCGCTGTTGAGGGTGGTGTTGAGTGAGAGAAAGCCCAGTTTGCTATTGAAACTAAATTCATTTTGCGAAAGCTTCCTTGCACTTTCCACTTTTACAAAATCGATACCTGCATCATAATTAAAGGGAGGCCCTTCGAGCAACGTCGATACTGTGTTGATGTCGCGCACCTGCGTTTGGTATTGCAGTAGCAGGTTCACCAGATTGTTCGAGCGGTTCATGTCGGGGAAAAAGCTTGGGCCGGGAATGAGGTTGTCGGCATAAGGGTTGCGTTCGCCCAAATCCTGAAAGGCAATGATGTTTCGGTTTTCGGTAACAGCAGCACCGATATTGGTCACCCATACCTCTATCTTGGTGATGTTCACATTGGATCGGATTACCGGCAGCTCGGTGAGGGCGCTGTCGTAGTTATTTACAAAATATTGCCCCAGCAGGAAGTGCTTATTCTCTTCGTATTGGTCGGCTTTGAGTGTAAATGCATTGGTTTGCCCGCCACCCTGTACGGTAATGTTGCTGGTTTCGCTTTTTTGTTCGGAATAAACGGCTGTAACGGTAGCACGACCAAATTTGAGTTGAGTTTTGATGCCAAACAGCGCCTGGCTTCCGGTAATCAGCGTGCTGTTGAGCGGCAGGGTTACGTTGCCGGCTTCGATGAGTTGAATGATTTCGTCCTCTTTGCCTTCGTATTTCAGGTTGAGTTTATTTTCAAACTCAAAGGTAGCCTCGGTGTTGTAGTTGGTCTGAAACTCAATCTTGTCGCCGATCTTAGCCAGCACACTCATCTGGATGTTTTGTTGGAAATCGAAGTTTACCACGTTGCGCTGGCGGACGTTGAGCGCGGGGTCGTCGCGGCTGTTGGCCAGGATGCCGAAGGTTAACTCGGCCGATCCCTGCGGGCGTATGTCGATGGTGTTGGAACCGAAGATGCGCTCGAAGGCCTCACCGCCGACATAAATCTGTGGTATGATGCCGTCGCCGCGGGCGTTGGCACCGGAGGCACCGGCACGTTCACGCCAGTAGTTGTCGATGGAACGATCCAGGTCGTATTTCATATAATCGTCGAGGGTCATGCTGTAAGGCGAACGATAGTCGAAATTACCCATTTTGCGCCGGATGATGTACTCGTTGGTTTCGGGATCGTATTCGGTTTGGGTGGTGATGTTGGAAGGCTCTTTGAGATAGAGTGGCGATTGTGCCGGCGCATCCGTAGCGTTGATGGTGTTATCGCGAAACGGATAAATAAGTTGGATGCTGTCGTCCGAAACGGTGCTGTCGGGCGGAGCCATTAGCAGCGGCCATCCGCCTATTCTTTTGACGGTGGAGTTGCCAAAGCCGGTAAAATAAAGGATTGTAAAAAGGGATAAGATCAGCAGATATGTTGTTTTCTTTCTCAAAAAAAAGCCTTTTAAACTGGTTTTTGCTAATGGGTCAACTCACGCGTTAATAGCGGTTCGGAATTCCTGCTGACGGAGCGTTCCTCCCCTGGCGTACGCAATGCTGCTGTGTAGGCTGAAAAGATTTGTCCCCGATTCATTTTGGCTGATTTCCGATGCCCGGTAATTATCACAAAATTTTTAACGCCTCCTTTATCAGTAGCTCTACCGACAGGTCGGGATTTTTGCTTAGCAATTTCTCCAAAGCCTTTACAGCCGCCGCTTTGCTAAACCCCAGCGTAGTAAGTCCAATTAACGCCTCATCCTTACGGGTATTGTGCGCCGTTCCTAAAAATTCAACTGCTGTAGTTTCTTTACCAATTTTATCCTGTAAGTCCACGATGATACGTTGTGCCGTTTTGTTGCCTATACCTTTCACGGCGCGCAGCATCGAAAGGTCGCCCTGCGAAATGGCTGTGATGATTTTGTCGGGCGAAAGCGACGAAAGCATCAGCAACGCTGTATTGTTGCCCACTCCCGACACCGATATCAGCAGCCTGAACAACTGTCGCTCCTCTTGCTGGAAAAACCCATACAGCACCATGCCCACCGGTGTGGTGGCTTCGATACGAAAAGCCTGATGCGCATACAATCGTACCCGATCCAGGTCTTTTACATTCGAAAATGTTTGCAGCGAAATATGCATCAGGTAGCCCATGCCGCCATTGTCGATGACAACAAAAGCCGGGTTTTTTTCGATAAGCCTGCCCTCAATAAATTCTATCATAAACCTGTGATGTTTTTTTGTAAGGTGCAAATGTAATATTTAAAAATCCCAAGATTTAAAATTAGAGATTAGAGACTAGAGATTAGAAGTTAGAAGTTAGAGGTTAGAAATTAGAACTTCCAACTGAGAACTGCCAACTGAGGACTGAGAACTGCGAACTGAGAGCTGCGAACTGAGAGCTGAGGACTGAGAACTGCGAACTGAGAGCTGAGGACTGAGGACTGCGAACTGAGAGCTGAGGACTGAGAACTGCCAACTGAGGACTGAGAACTGCCGGCTGAGAACTGCCAACTGAGGACTGAGAACTGCCCACTGAGGACTGAGAACTACCGGCTGAGAACCGCCAACTGAGGACTGCCAACTGAGAACTGCCAACTGAGGACTGCCATCTGCGAACTGCCTACTTTTTCCTCACTATCATTAGCCCGTCGCGTATCGGGACAATCATATTTTCTACGCGCTCGTCCTGTAGCACAAATTCGTTGAAACGGAGAATGCCTTTGGTTTCTTCATCTGCATGGGTGGCATCCAGCACTTTGCCATACCACAGCACATTGTCGGCAAGCACTACTGCGCCCTGTGGCAGCTCGCCGATGAGCATCTGGTAATACGTCAGATAGTTTTCTTTGTCGGCATCTATAAAAACCAGATCAAAAGATTTATCAATCTTTTTCAAAATTTCGGTGGCATTGCCGATATGTGTCACGATTTTGTCCTGCAGTCCGGCAGCATCAAAATAAGGTCTTCCAATCTCCACCATCTCTGCGTTGCTGTCGATGGTGTGAATTTTTCCGCCATCGGCCAGCCCCATTGCCAGGTTGATGGTGCCATATCCGGTAAAGGTTCCGATTTCAAGAATCCTTTTGGGGTGCAGCATCTGGCTGATCATCCGCAGGAACTGCCCTTGCAAATGCCCCGACAGCATATTGGGATACATGCTCTTGAGGGAGGTTTCGCGGTAAAGCCGGTGTAGCAGCTCGCTTTCGGGAGTGGAGTGGGCGGCGGCATAATCTTCAAGCGCCGGATCGGTAGTTTTGTAGGTTTGTTGTGGCATATTGTTTTTTGTATTAATAATAAGGAGTGTTCGATTTGTAAAGTCGCTTTATTTTTTTGGATTTCCAAGTCCTTGTTCGGGTGGATCAAATTTGGGAGCCTGGCGGGTGTCGGTGCGGGCGTCGATGTCTTCGAAGAGTACCCATTGGCCGGCAATGCTTACCAGGGCATCAAAAATATCGTATCGCGGCACAGCTCCGCGAAACATTTGGCCAAGCTGCGCATTGTTGCCGCCCAGGCGGTTGAAGACGATCATCTGGTCGCGGCGCCGTTTTTCGCCAGGCAGCAGTTGCAGCTCATAAGCCAGATGAAAAGGCACCTGACTAGTAAAAGTAAATATGACGCGTTGTTGCTGCGCGCCATTTTTCATCACAAACACCGGCAGCCCAAATTGTGGCGTTCCGGCACTATCGAACCACAGTGCTTCTATCACTCTGCCCGCCAGCCCTTCGGTTTCGCCACGCCAGCCCGTCAGGGTGTAAAAAGGATTTTCTTTCGTGCTGCGGCCGATGACTTTGCGGTACACCGCTCCCGGCCACTGTGTGAAGCTATAAGTGCTGTCGGCAGAAGCCTGCCGGAGTATTGGCTGTAGCCGAAAAATAGTATCTTTTTCCTGCGCACCAGCTTTTTTTATCATACCGCTGTAGTGCCATCTGTGGTCGCTGAGCGGCATTACCCATGTAAGCAGGTCAAAGCTGTCGTCGTCGGGCACAAGATATTTTATAAAAGGAAGACTGTCGATGGAAAAGGCAGGAAAAAAGGAAGTGGATAAAAAGTCGGCTACCAACTGTTCGAGTTCCTGATTGGCCTGCAGTTTCACGCTGTCGGCGGTATCGGCATAAATTATCTGTGACAGCTCACGCGCTTTGTCAACGAATAACGTATCGAATGTTTGTGCCGGCAGCAGCAGCGGAACAAATAGAAACAACAAGGCAGCAACGCGTGGTTTCATTGGCTTATCCGTTGTCCACAATCGTTCCGATGCCCGGATCGTTGAGCACCCTTAGCAGGTTGCCGGGCGTATTCATATCAAAAACCAAAATGGGCATATTGTTTTCGCGGCAAAGCGTAAAAGCGGTGAGATCCATGATTTTCAATTGTTTTTCGTAAGCCTCTGCAAAAGTCAGCGACTGGTATTTTGTGGCGTCGGGATGTTTTTCGGGATCGGCAGTATAGATGCCGTCCACGCGGGTTCCTTTCAGTATTGCGTCGGCTTTCATTTCGATGGCGCGCAATGCCGAAGCGGAATCGGTGGTGAAAAAGGGATTGCCGGTGCCACCACTGATAAGTACCACATAGCCAGATTCAAGATATTCGCCAACGCGCTGTCCGCTGGTTTCTTCCACGATAGGCTCGATGGCCAGGCCGCCTGTGAGCCGGCATTTGATACCAACATTTTGGAGTGCTCCCTGCAGCGCCAGGCTATTAATCACCGTGGCAAGCATGCCCATGTAGTCGCCCTGCACCCTGTCCATTCCTTCGGTGGCGCCCTGCACGCCACGATGTATGTTGCCGCCACCAATCACGATAGCGATTTGTACCCCTGTGTTTGCCGCCGCTTTTATGTCGTTGGCGTAAGCTGCCAGTCGCCGAGGGTCGATGCCATATTGCCGCTCGCCCATCAGCGCTTCGCCGCTAAGTTTCAGAAGTATCCGTTTGTATTTCATGCTCCGATTCCTTATTAAAATGATATTACAACAAAAAACGATTTTATTTTTAAAAGTAACAACAGCAAAAGAAAGGCTCTTGCTGCTGCTATGTATCTTTAGGAAACCGAATTTCTAATGATCGCAAAGATTAACGCCTGCCACCAGCGTATCGTTCAGCAGGTCGTTCACCAGTTCGCGTGGGTCTTTGGGAGCTACGCCCACATAAACGTTAATCTTGTTGTCGTTCAGTATTTGGATGGCGCGTTGCCCGATGCCGCCGGCAATTACATCGGTAACGCCCTGTTGGTGCAGCCATTGCGGTATGATGCCTGGCTCGTGTGGCGGAGGTACCAGTTGTTCTTCGTTCACAATTTTGTGCTCATCGGTAGTAAAAACTTCGAAAACATCGCTGTGTCCAAAATGGCCGCACAGTACATTGTCTTTTAATGGAATTGCAATCTTCTTCATTTTTATAATTGTATTAATGATTTTTTAAAAAGCTATTTTAGAAACAAAAAGTTTTGCTGATGGCCGCAAAAATAGCGATCATTTTCCATCAGGATTCTTTTGGACAGCTAAAATGATTGCAACGCAAACATTACCATTTTTTACATCTTGTAGCATTTGACAACAGATTGCGTCGTTTGGTTAACAAAAATGTCAATCTTTGTAAATATTTAGCAAATGGATTTTAACTTTTAAGAGTATGACAAAAAACATGTTTTTGATTTTGTTGGTGATGATTCTCACATCAGCAGCTACCACGGCACAAATCGAAGATGCCAGATTGATGCGATTTCCGGCCACTCACGGCAATCAGGTAGTTTTTAGCTACGCCGGCGATTTATACACTGTCGATGTGCAAGGGGGCGTTGCCCGCCGGCTTACCAACGACGAAGGATTGGAGTTGTTCCCGCGCTTTTCGCCCGACGGCAAAACCATTGCCTTTACCGGCCAATACGACGGCAACACCGAGGTTTATACCATTCCCGCCGAAGGTGGCGAGCCAAAACGCATCACCTACACTGCTACGCTGGGGCGCGATGACGTCTCGGATCGTATGGGCCCCAACAACATCGTGATGACCTGGCGCGACAACAATACCATCGTTTATCGTTCGCGCAAGAAATCTTTCAACGATTTCGTAGGCCAGCTTTTTGAGGTTTCTGCCGATGGCGGACTTTCTGTTCAGCTTCCCTTGCCGGCAGGAGGTTTTTGCAACTTTTCGCCCGATGGCAAAAAAATGGCCTACAACCAGGTGTTCCGTGAGTTCAGAACCTGGAAATATTATCGGGGCGGCATGGCCGACGATGTGTGGATTTATGATTTTGATACTAAAACCACCACCAACATAACCAACAATGAGGCGCAGGATATCTTCCCGATGTGGCACGGCGATGTGATCTATTTTTGCTCCGACCGCGACCGCATCATGAACCTTTTTGCCTACAACATAGCCACCGGACAAACTACCAAAGTTACCAACTACGACAAGTACGATATAAAATTCCCTTCGTTGGGCAACAATGCCATTGTTTATGAAAATGGCGGATACCTCTATCGTTTTGATTTTAATACCCAAACCACTGGCAAAATAGAGGTGCAACTGATGAACGACTTTGGCAACAGCCGTCCGCAATGGAAAAATGCCGGCAAAGGTATCTCTTCAGGCTCTCCCTCTCCCGACGGCAAGCGGGTGGCTTTGGCCAGCCGCGGCGACATTTTTTCGCTTCCCGCCAAAAACGGCATTACCTACAATCTTACCAACAGCAATGGCGCGCACGATCGGTCAGTGGAATGGTCGCCAGATGGTAAGTGGATTTCCTTTATCAGCGATAGGAGCGGTGACGACGAAATTTATATCCAAAAACATGATGGCTCAGAGCCTCCCGTGCAGCTTACCAACAATGCCGACACCTACAAGTTTGGCTTCTCCTGGTCGCCCGACAGCAAGAAGATCGCCTGGTCTGACCAGCTAAAACGCCTGCAAATTATCGACATCGATACCAAAAAAGTGACTTTGGTCGAGCAGATCAACGACGGCGAATTTCATTCTTTTGCCTGGGCACCCGACAGCAAATGGCTGGCCTATGTGCGCCCAAGTTTTGCACAAGTCGATCGTATTTTTGTTTACAATCTCGCCGATGCCTCCTCCAAACCTGTTACCGACGAGTGGTTCGATTCCGGCGATGCCTCCTTTAGCCCCGACGGCAAATATCTCTACTTCTCCTCTGCACGCTCATTCAATCCCACCTATAGCTGGACGGAGTGGAACCACGCTTATCAGGACATGTCGAAATTGTATCTGATGACACTGGCCAAAGATACGCCATCGCCTTTTGAGCCTGAAAATGATGTGGTGGAAGTGAAAGATGAAAATGCCACCGCTCCCGACAACAAAGAGAAAGAAGGCGGCAAAGACAAAAAAGAAGAGAGCAAAGCAAGCCCGGATGTAAAAATAGATTTCGATGGAATTTCTGACCGTGTGGCCGAGATTACCTCCGATGCCGGCGCATACTGGAACATCACTGCTGTAGATGGCGGCGTGTACTACTCACAATATAAATCCGGCGGCGATGGCGCCACACTCTATTATTTTGATTTGAAAGATAAAAAGGAAAATGAGCTGGGGAAAAATATTAATTACGGCCTTACGGCAAATGGCAAAAAGATGCTTGTCTTTGAAAGTGGAAAGCTTGCCGTGATCGATGCTCCCAAATCCAAAATCAAAATTGACGACTACATCGATGTATCGAATATGAAAATTTGGGTGGACCCCAAAGTAGAATGGCAACAGATATTTGATGAATCGTGGCGCCAGATGCGCGATTTCTTCTATGATCCGGGCATGCACGGCTTGGACTGGGATCAGGTGTACCAAAAATACAATCCGCTGGTTCCTTACGTCAACAATCGATATGATCTCAATTACGTCATCGGCGAAATGATTGGCGAACTCAACGTGGGTCATGCCTACGTTAGTGGTGGCGACCGCATTGAAGCCGATCGTATTAAAACAGGATTGCTTGGCGCCGAACTCAGCCGCGATGAGTCAGGGTACTATCGCATCGACAAAATTTTGCCAGGCGAAAACTGGAACAAATCCGTACGCTCACCGCTCACCGAGATCGGCGTCAACATTAACGAAGGCGATTACATTATCGCTGTCAATGGTAAAAATACCACCCAAATGGCCGACATCTACCAGGCACTCGTGGGCACTGCTGATCAAACAGTGGAACTCACCATCAGCAAGTCGCCATCGGATGCCGACACGCACCGCGAACTTGTGAAACCCATCGCCGACGAAAGTCAACTTTATTATTACCAGTGGGTACGCGACAACATCCGCAAAGTAAACGAAGCCACCGACGGACAGGTAGGTTACCTGCACATCCCCGACATGGGACCTGAAGGCCTCAATGAGTTTGTAAAATATTTCTACCCGCAAGTGCGCAAAAAAGCGCTCATCATCGACGACCGCGGCAATGGTGGCGGCAACGTTTCGCCAATGATCATCGAGCGCCTGCGCCGCGAGCTTTCTATGATGGCCATGGGCCGCAATACCATTGGTGAGCCAAAACCCGATGCCATGATGCACGGCCCCATGGTTTTGCTCATCAACCAATATTCGGCTTCCGACGGCGACCTGTTCCCGTACCAGTTTCGCAAACATAACCTGGGCAAACTTATCGGCACCCGCACCTGGGGTGGGGTAGTGGGCATTCGTGGCAGCCTGCCTTTCATCGACGGTGCCGACCTGCGCAAACCCGAATATGCACATTACGATGCCGAAGGAAAAAACTTTATCATCGAAGGACATGGAGTGGATCCCGACATTGAAGTACGCAACGATCCTGCAAAAGAATTTGAGGGTATCGACCAGCAGCTCAACAAGGCCATCGAGGTAATCCTCGAAGAGATGCGCAACAACCCGCAGCAGTATCCCGACGTGCCTCCGTTCCCGGATAAGACCCGCTAATCGGTCGTAGTATTTTTTAATCTAACCCTGACAGGGTTCTGGCGCTTTCCGCACCGCGTGGAGATTTCCTAAAACCTGTCAGGGTTATTAATATTCTCCAGCACCGAGCTATGCTCCGACTCGATCGTGTTTCCCTGATAGTTATCAAGAAACTCGCTGAAAGGAAGCTGCTGATCACCTATCCGCAAAATCTCTTTTTTAATATAAGATTGCAGCAACACCGGATGGCCGCCTTTGTCGCGATAGACTGGTTTTACAAAATCATAATCTTTCAGCGCACCCAGGAGCTGGTGAGGCAGCTCAGCGCTGATGGTGGGATTGTCGATATTGTGAATAAAAAAAGGGAAGTCATTTTCTAAAGCCTGGAGGCCGCATTGTATCGATCCAAACCTCCCACGTTCCGGATGTGGATTTATCACCAGCTTAATCTTTTCCGGCAAAGGCACCGGATAATCTTTCAGCCATTGCATTCCTTTTGCATTTATCACAACAATAATTTCCCTGCAACCTGCTGTTTCATAAAAATTTGCCAGATGCTGCAGAAATGTTTCACCATTGCTCAGTGGCAATCCCAGCTTGGGTTGTCCGGCGCGCACCGAAAATCCCGCAGCAAGTATAATTACAGAGCTTTCCATCAGAATGAAAATTTAGAATCATTTTGTATAGCAGCCAAAAGTAGCAAAATCAGCCATCGTTGCCACTTTTCGACTAAATTTGACGCTTCTATTTTTACGCAACAATTCCTGCATGACTGACAAATTCACATTATGGCCGCTCACTGATCTGCTTCAGCTTATCCTGCACCAGTACGCTAATGCCGGACATATTCTCGGGATTCCCGAAGCATTATTTTTTAAGCCCGATGGCAACGACGCTTTTCGGATGCCACGCTTTGGTCGGTTGCTCGAAACGCCCGTCGGAGTAGCTGCCGGGCCACATACACAATTGGCGCAAAATATTGTAGCCGCCTGGCTCACCGGTGCCCGTTTTATCGAACTGAAAACCATACAGACGCTCGATGAGTTGGAAGTGTCGAAGCCTTGCATTGATATGCAGGACGAAGGCTACAACTGCGAATGGTCGCAAGAGCTGAAAATTCACGAGTCGTTTGGCCAGTATCTCGATGCCTGGATATTGCTTCACATTCTTAATCACAAGCTGCATGGGGCAAAAGGGGAGGTGCCCGGTTTTATTTTTAATATGAGCGTGGGTTACGATTTTGCCGGCATCATGCAGCCCAACGTGCAGTGGTTTTTTGATAAAATGAAGGATGCCGGTGAAATGCTAAAGCAAAAAATTGAGGCTGTCCGGCCATGTTATCCACAGATCGATCAGTTAAAAATTAATCCGATGTTGTCGGATAATATCACGCTTTCGACCATGCACGGCTGCCCGCCCGACGAAATCGAAAAGATTGCGCAATATCTGATTAGCGACCGTAAACTCCACACCGCCATCAAACTTAATCCGACATTGCTGGGCATGGAACAGGTGCAGGGCATTATGCAGCGCTCCGGCTTTGGTACGCAGGTTCCCGACAGCGCTTTTGCTCACGACCTGAAATATGTGGATGCTGTGCCCATGATTCGTCGTTTGCAAAAGTTAACCGACGATCATCATCTTTGCTTTTCGCTAAAGCTCACCAATACGCTCGAAAGCGTCAACCACCGGAATGTTTTTGACGAAAGTCAAAATATGATGTACATGAGTGGCCGGCCATTGCACCCAATTGCCGTGCAACTGGCGCGCAAGCTGCAAATGGATTTTGATGGCAAACTGGATATTTCCTTTTGTGGTGGTGCCGACGCTTTTAATATCGCCGATCTTGTGAAGTCAGGAATGGCGCCGGTAACGGTTTGCACCGATCTTCTGAAACCAGGCGGCTATGGGCGCTTAGCGCAATATATCCACAACCTGCGGAAGCCCGACCTCTTTGTTTCTGATTTATCGGAATTTTCACATTTGAATCTTTATGCCGAAAAAGTCGGCAATGATCCGGCTTACCGCAATGAACAGTTGCTTCCACCCGATATAAAAACGCGGCGGCCACTTGGCTTTTTCGATTGCATCAGCGCTCCGTGTCAGTCGGCCTGCCCCACAAGTCAGGATATTCCGGGCTACATGTATTTTACCGCAAATCAGGATTTGACCACCGCCGCACGGATTATTCACAATACCAACCCTTTTCCGGATACTACCGGCGCCGTGTGCGATCATTTGTGCCAGTCCAAATGCACACGCATGCACTACGACAGTTCGGTGCTCATCCGTGAGGTGAAGCGGGTGGTGGCAGAGCATGCGCCTGTCGGAGCCTGGAAACCCGCGAACGCAAACCGTGCAAGTACTCCTCTGCGGGCAGCGATCATCGGCGCGGGTCCTTCGGGGCTTTCGTGCGCATGGTTTCTTCGGCTTGCCGGTTTCGATGTGGAAGTTTATGAAGCGCGCAACCTGCCCGGCGGAATGGTTTCCGGCGCAATTCCTGAATTTCGGCTCACTCCGCCCATGTTCGATGCCGACGTGCAGCGCATTATCGACGCCGGCGTAAAAGTGCATTTTAATACGCCAGTCGATCAAGCTCTGTTTGTAACTTTACGCACCCAAAATGACTTTGTTTATATCGCCGCGGGTGCACAGAAGTCGCGTTTGCTTAAGATTCCTGGAAATCCCGGCGAAAGTTTGCTCGACCCGTTACAGTTTTTATTTGATGTAAAATCGAATCACCCACAAAAATTCACCGGCGATGTGCTGATCATCGGCGGCGGCAATACCGCCATGGACGCTGCCCGCACCGCCTGGCGCCTCACCCGGCCGCCTGCGGTGGTGCGCATTGCCTATCGCCGCACCATTGCCGACATGCCTGCCGACCAGGGCGAGATTAAAGCCGTGCTGGAAGAAGGCATTCAAATCATCGAACAGGTGGCGCCGGTGGAATTTGTCACCGACAACAGAGAATTACAATATGTTCGCTTTCGCAAAATGAAAGCCGGAAAGCCCGATGCCAGCGGTAGAGCTACTCCCGTGGAAGTTGCCGGCAGCGATTTCATGGTTCCCGCAGCAATTGTAATTCCCGCCATCGGACAAGAAACCGACATCCCGTTTATCGCGTCATCGCAACTTCCTGCGCTTGGCAGTGGAAGTTACCAAACTGCCTTGCCGGGAGTTTTTGCAGGTGGCGACGCCATGCGCGGTGCATCTACAGCCATCAACGCTATCGCCGATGGGCGCAAAGCTGCCGCAGAGATTATAAATCTGGCAGCCATAAAAGTAAAATCTTTGAATGTGCCCCCCCGCAAGCCCTTGCCTTTTTTGCAACACATCGTCCATCGCACACAACGCATCCACAGCGCCGTGGTTGAAGAGCTGCCAGTGGCGGAGCGGCGCAATTTTGCAGTGGTACAAAAACCACTCACGTTGCAGCAGGGCATTACGGAAGCCGCCCGCTGCCTGCGTTGCGATGAAGTTTGCAGCATCTGCACCACTGTGTGTCCCAACCTGGCATTGTTCACGTATCACATCCAACCGACCCATCAACTGACCACGATTTATCATTTTCGAAAAGGAGAAATCATTGCAGACGCCGGGAATAAATTCATTGTAAATCAGCCGCATCAGATTTTGCACATCGCCGACTGGTGCAATCAATGCGGCAACTGCACCACCTTTTGCCCCACAGCAGGAGCGCCATACCAGCAAAAGCCGCATCTTTATTTCGACGAAGAAAACTGGCGGGTAGCGGCCGATGGTTTCTTTTTTAATAAAGAAATTTTGAAATTTAAAAATGGGAAAAACGAAGCCGTTTTGCTAAAAAATGAGAAAGGCTATACTTTTGTACTTAAGGAGATGACCCTAAAGTTGAATGCTGATTTTGAATTAAAAGAAGTCATTACCGAAAAAAATGAAGATTTTGATATTGATATGGAATTGGCCAACCAGATGAGCATCATTTATCAGGGAGCAGCGTATTTTTTTGCTACCAATTAATCACTAACCCCAGGATGTCCGGGGGTAAAATGATCACTAACCCCGGCCTTTAGGCCGGGGAATACCAAAAAGTATTGTTGGGCTGTAGCCCAAATAAAATGATTGTTAGGATGAGTTCATGGAGAGATAATGATGCAAAAGCATTGCGGGCTAAAGCCCGCCGCTGTCTGACAATGCTTTCTTACCTCGGCGTGCTGGCTTGTGCGCTGGCGTCCTCTCCGTCGGCTGACGGAGGAGTTAGAGGGGGTCTGGCCCTGAAGAACAGGGTTATTAAAATGCTGCCGATGAGGCACACACAATAATTAATTTCAGCACAATTTTTTTTATAAAAATGATCACATTCACATTAAATAACGAGAAGATAGCATACAACGGCGATACCGACGCCATGCTACTACCATTTTTGCGGGGACAACGGCAGCTTACAGCGCTCAAAGATGGTTGTTCGGGCGAAGGCAGTTGCGGAGCCTGCACCGTCGAGATCAACGGTCGCGCCCGCCTTGCTTGTACCACCCGCATGCGCAGCTTGCAGGATGCCGTTGTGCTTACCCCCGAAGGCTTTCCACCCGAAGTGCGCAAAGTTATTGCAACGGCTTTTGTGAACAAAGGCGCCGTGCAATGTGGATTTTGTACGCCGGGCTTTATTACACGCATCAAAGTGCTATTGCAGAATAATCCCGCTCCTTCCGTTGCCGAAATACAAAAGGCCATCCGTCCACATCTGTGTCGCTGCACGGGATACAAAAAAATAGAAGCAGCCGCTCTGCACGCTGCCGAAGTTTTACGCAATCATCAGCAGATCGAAATCACCACTACTTCCGGAAAAGTGGGGCAACCGCATCCCAAATACCAGGCTTACGAAGCAGCCACTGGTGCCAAAAAATTTGTAGATGATTTAAGTGTGGATGGAATGCTACATGCAGCCTTGCGCCTGAGCGATCACCCGCGGGCTAAGGTGCTAAAAATAGATAGTTCGGAAGCGGAAAAACGGCCTGGCGTCGTGCGTATTTTTACTGCTGCCGATGTGCCTGGTCAGCGCAGCATCGGTTTGATTTACAACGACTGGCCGCTGATGATAGCTCCCGGCGAAACCACCCATTATATCGGCGACGTGCTGGCAGGGGTGGTTGCCCAAACCGTGGAAATAGCCCGGCAAGCTGCCGCGATGATCAAAATCGAATACGAGGTGCTCAATCCCATAACGGACGTGCTGCAGGCCGGCAATGCCGATCGGGTGCACGCGGAACGTCCCAATTGTTTTGAGATTACAAAAATTAAAACGGGTGATGCGGATACAGTTTTAAATCAATCGGCGTATCGGTCGTCCGGCACCTACCGCACGCAGCGCATCGAGCACGCTTTTATGGAAAAGGAGTCGGCGTTGGCCATGCCCGACGGCGAGAAGGGTGTGATGGTTTACAGCCAAAGTCAGGGAATTTATGAAGACCAACGACAGATAGCGCTGCTCCTGGGACTTCCGCGTGACCAGGTGCGGGTGGTTTTGGTTCCCAATGGCGGCGGCTTTGGCGGCAAAGAAGACCTCACGGTGCAGGGGCACGCTGCCCTGTATGCATTTTTGCTGCGGCGACCGGTAAAGCTCACTTTGACGCGACAGGAGAGCATCCGGCTGCATCCCAAGCGTCATCCCGTGGTGATGGATATAGAGGTGGGCGCCGATGCCAACGGGAAACTTACTGCCGTGAGGCTGCTGGCCACCGGCGACACAGGCGCTTACGCATCGGTGGGCATGAAAGTGATGGAACGCGTGGCCGGTCATGCTACCGGTGGATATTTTGTTCCGGCAGTAAATATCGAAGCACGCACCGTTTATACCAACAACATTCCATCGGGAGCCATGCGCGGCTTTGGCGCCAACCAGATTTGTTTTGCTCTCGAAAGCTGCATCGACGATATTTGCCGGCAGGCCAGTTTCGACAGGTGGCAGTTTCGTTGGGACAACGCATTAGTGGATGGCCTCACCACTGCCACGGGACAAAAGGTTTTTGGCGTGGGAATCCGGCAGTCGCTGCTGGCTGTAAAACCGGATTATGATGCTGCGCAGCACAAAGGACTGGCTTGTGCCATCAAAAATTCGGGGGTAGGCAATGGCATGATTGACGAATCGAAAGTGATCGTTGAAATCATTTCTGAAAAGAAAGTAATCCTGAAACACGGCTGGACGGAGATGGGGCAGGGGGTGCACAACATGGCGCTGCAAACGCTTTGCGAGGAAACCGGAATCGATCCCGACATCATCGAGGTGCAGGTGGACACCGAAGCACAAATTGCTACCGGCATGACCACCTCCTCGCGGGCCACAGCTTTGGTAGGCCGCGCGGTGATAGAGGCTGCCGAAACGTTGAAAGCAGATTTAAAATCTAAATCTTTAAAAAATTTAGTAGGTAAAAAATACCGAGGCGCATTTGTCTGCGACTGGACTACCAAACCCGGCAGCGGCATCGCAAATCCCGTGATACATTATTCTTATGGCTACGCTGCACAACTTTGTGTGCTCGACGCCGAAGGAAACATTACCAAAATGGTGGCTGCGCACGATGGCGGCAAGGTGATGAACCCGATGCTCTTTGAAGGGCAGATAGAAGGCGGCGTACACATGGGTTTGGGATATGCCCTCACCGAAAGTTTGCCCATGGAAAATGGTTTTTTGGTGAGTGATAAAATGCGCGATCTGAAAATCCTGCGGGCACACGAAACACCCGAAATCGTTGTAAAACCTGTGGAAGTTCCAGATGCCGTTGGACCATACGGCGCCAAGGGAATTGGTGAGATTGGGCTGGTGCCAACTGCGGCTGCCATCGCCAACGCCTTTACTGCTTTCGATGGCATCAGAAGATGGGAGCTGCCGCTGAAACCCGTTCAAAAAATATAAATAATTTGATGTGATAGCGTATCACTAACCCCCGCCTTTAGGCCGGGGACTAAAACGACATAAAAGATAATGTGGGCTTTAGCCCAAAGCTATTGAGAGCAGTGTTTACTAACCCCGGTTTATTGGCCAGCGTCAATGATAGGGTGTAACCCCGGCCTTTAGGCCGGGGACTAAAACGACATAAAAGATAATATGGGCTTTAGCCCAAAAAGTTAGGAAATAAAATGGATTTATTATTAAAAAACGCAACTTACGTCGATTGGCACGACTTGTCGTTTCGGCAAACGCACCTGTTGGTAAAAGGCATCAACGCCAATCCGCAATTAACCATGATCGAAGCGCTGAGAAATGTACCTGCCGATGTGGAAACCATCGAGTGCCAGGGCATGTTGGTGATGCGGTCGTTTGCCATCGGGCATCACCATGTTTATTCGGCGCTTTCGCGTGGGATGGATGCTCCGCCGAAGACTCCTCAAAATTTTCATGAAAACCTGCAATACGTCTGGTGGCGGCTCGACAAGGCATTGGATCGCGATCTTATCCGCGCCAGCGCATTGGCAACGGCAATGGCCTGTGCCAAAGCCGGCGTCACTTTCGTGATCGATCATCATGCGTCACCCAACGCCATCGCTGGTTCACTGGAGGTCATCGCCGAAGCTTTCGATCAGGTGGGTTTAGGGCATCTGTTGTGTTACGAAATCACCGACCGCGACGGTCTGAATAAAGCAGCAGCCGGTTTGCAGGAAACATCGGATTATCTTGCAAAGCATCAGGGATTGGTGGGGCTTCATGCATCTTTCAGCGTGGGCGACAAGACCATGGATCGCGCTGCCGAACTTATGCGGCAATTTAAGTCAGGCGTACATATTCATGTGGCCGAAGACCCGATAGATCAGAAGTTTTGCCTGGAGCATCACCAAAAAAGCGTGGTGCAACGCTTGTCGGATTTTGGGTTGCTGGAATCTTCCAAAACTATTCTTGCCCATTGCCTGCATCTGGATGAACACGAGAAAAAGCTGGTGCGCGAATCGCCGGCATGGGTAGTCGAAAATATCGAAAGCAACCTGAATAATAATGTTGGGTTTTTTGATGGAGAAAAATTAGGTGAGAATATTTTCTTTGGCACCGACGGCTTGCACAGCGAAATACTGCGCAGCGCGCAAACAGCCTATTTTGCCGGAAAACACAACGACCATCTCAGCATGGCCGGCGCCTGGCAACGATTGCGCTATGTCCACAAATATCTTAACCAGAATAATTTTACGGGCGACGGCGACAACAATCTGGTGGTGCTCGATTATGACGCGCCATCTGAAATCAATTCCGACAACTTTCTGGCACATTTTCTTTTTGGCTTCCGCGAGCGACATGTGCGGCACGTTATCTCGAATGGCCGACTCATCGTGCGCGACAGGCAATTGCAAATGATCGATGAACAAGAGGTGCTAAAGTTTACACGCCAACAATCGCTACGGCTCTGGGAGCGGATGGGGAAATAACAAATTCTAAGTTCCAAGTTCCAAATTCCAAGCTCCAAGCTCCAAATAAAATTCAAATTCCAAACCTCAAATCACCTTGCATTTTGAATCCTGAATTTTCGATATTGGAATTTATTCGATTTTTGTTTTTTGATTTTTGAGATTTAATAGCAATAGGGTTTGCTTTATTATTAACAAGCACCAATCAACGATACTTTTTTTATGGATTTTGATATTTTACAATACATAGGTTTTGCTGCCTCGATCATCATTGCACTGTCGATGACCATGAACTCCATCCTGAAATTCAGATGGATCAACCTGGCGGGAGCAACCACCTTTTCTATTTATGGTTTCCTGATTGGCGCTTATCCGGTGGGATTGCTCAACGCATTCATCGTTTCGGTGGATGTTTATTATCTGGTGCGGATTTATTCCCGAAAGAACTATTTTGATATTCTCGAAATTAAAAGTGACAATCGCTACCTGATGAAGTTTTTGGATTTTCATCAAAAGGAGATAGAGAAGTTTTTTCCGGGCTTCGTTTACAAGCCTGAGATGAATAGCATCAGCTTTTTTGTGCTCCGCGACACGCAGGTGGCCGGAATTTTTCTGGCGCATCGCTCCGGTACCGACACTATGAAAGTAGGCCTCGACTATGTGGTGCCCGAATACCGCGATTATCGCAACGGAAAGTTTCTCTATACCGGTTTGCAGGAAAGCTTTGTGAGTGCCGGTTTTCGCCGTGCCATTGCCGAGAGTATTAGTCCGAAGCACGAAAAATATCTGCGCCGGGTAGGATTTGTAAAAGCAGCCGATGGCACATACGTGAAAAATTTCCCGCTGTAACGCCGTTCATTTTGGGCATTTATTTATAAAAAACAAAAATGGATATTTTAATAAAAAACGGAACCGTCGTTAATTCAGATGTCAGCTTTAAAGCTGATGTGGCGGTGCATCGCGGCAAGATTTTTTCGGTGGGGGTTGATGATGCAGAAAGCGCTTCAAAAGTAATTGATGCTTCCGGCTGCCTGGTTTTTCCCGGAGGCATCGATCCGCACGTCCACATGCAACTTCCCACGCCTGCCGGGCCTTCGAGCGACAATTTTCTGACGGGAAGCCGTGCTGCGCTAATGGGCGGCACCACCACGCTCTTCGATTTTGTGACGCCGGCGCCAGGCGAATTGCTGCCTGCTGCTTTGGCATTGCGTCAAACGGAAGCGCAATCCGCGTTGACGAATGTTTTTCTCCACGTTAGCCCGACCACCTGGCGCACCACCATGCCTGATGAAATGTCGGAATGCGTCGAAAAATTTCACACCCGTTCTTTCAAATGCTATCTGGCTTATCTCGATACCATCGGCCTCATGCCTGATGTATTGGAAAAAGTTATGAAAGAAGCTGCACGGCTGGGAGCTTCTGTGTTAGTGCATTGCGAAGAGGGCAAAGAAGTAGCACGCTTACGCGAAAAATATGCGAAAAGTGATTTGCCGGTGGCAACGGCACATTACCGCTCGCGTCCGCCGGAGTTTGAAGCACGGGCGGTTGACACGGCCATCCAACTGGCGCGGAAGACAGGATGTACATTATACATTGTTCATGTGTCAGCGGCAGAGTCGTTGGAATTGATAGCAAAAGCGCAGGCCGCCGGACAAAAAATTTATGCCGAAACCTGCCCGCAGTACCTGCTCCTCGACGAGCAGAAATATCACCAGCCTTTTGGGCAGGCGGCACCTTATATTATTAGTCCGCCATTGCGTAAAGCAGAACACCAACAAGCTTTGTGGGAGGCGGTGGCAAATGGAACTATCCAAACCATCGGCTCCGACCACTGTCCGTTTACATTAAAACAAAAAATGGAAGGAAAAGACGACCTGCGCAAAATTCCCAACGGTGCCGGAGGCGTCGAACACCGTCTGGCGCTGCTTTACACCTATGGTGTCCTTACTGGCAAAATCAGCCTTAACCGTTTTGTAGAATTAACCTCCACCAATGCAGCCCGCATTTTTGGACTTTATCCTGACAAAGGTGTTATTGCGCCCGGAGCCGATGCGGATATTGTCGTCTGGAACCCCGAGAAACCCGGCATCATCAGCCACCGCACGCATCACCAGCATTGCGACAGCAACATCTACGAAGGGATGCAAACCACAGGAGCAGCAGATTATGTGGTGCTTGGCGGGAAGATGGTGGTTGGAAGTGGGCGATGAGTAGTGAGCGATGATTAGTGAGCGATGAGAAATTCCGTGAATATATTTTTCATCATACTCATCAGCAAAGGTCTTTAACCTTTCACCCTTTCCCGCTGCGATTCCATAATCTTTTTCAGCACCTGCCCCGGATTTTCAAAACGGTTGGCAAGCATCATGGCGGCGATGATGTAGGGTTTGTAGCCAGCTTGCTGGTAGGTAGTGATGCGCCATTGCTCGAAAGTGTCGGCGGCTACTTCGCCCTGTGCGCACGAAACCCCCGAAATATCTGCGGGCAGGCAGTGCATATAAAGTCCCTGTCCATTTTGCGTAAGATTTTCCTTATGCTGATCATATTCCCAATTTTTAAATTCCGCATTGTGCAGCAGGCATTGTTTTTCGAGCTGCGTCAGGCCGGCGGAATCTTTCTGGTGGAGCAGGGTGGTGCGCTGTTGCATTACGCTGATGGGCGCCCAGCTTTTGGGATAAACAATATCAGCATCCTGCATGGCTTCTTCCATCGAGTTGCCGATGGCAAAAGTGCCGCCGCTTTCGACAGCGTTCTTTTTTGCTATGTTGATTACTTCGGGAAGCAGCTCGTAACCGCGGGGATGTGCCAGCTCCACGTGCATGCCAAAGCGCGTCGTCAGCGCGATGATTCCCTGCGGCACCGACAGCGGTTTCCCATAACTGGGAGAATATGCCCAGCTCATCACTATTTTCTTTCCTCGCAACTTATCCAACGATCCAAAATGATTTTTCAGATGCAGCAGGTCGGCCATGGTTTGTGTGGGATGATCGAGGTCGCATTGCAGGTTGACGATTCCGGGACGCACGGGCAGCACGCCACGTGCAGCGCCGTCGTCGAGTGCTTCGCCAACCTTGCGCATGTATTTGTTGCCTTCGCCCAGGTACATGTCGTCGCGGATGCCGATGAAATCCGTTAGAAACGAAATCATGCTGGCCGTTTCACGCACGGTTTCGCCGTGGGCAATCTGCGATTTGGTTTCGTCCATATCCTGCACGGCCAGCCCCAGCATGTTGGCAGCCGAGGCGTACGAAAACCGCGTGCGTGTGGAGTTGTCGCGGAAAATAGAGACAGCCAGTCCGGTATCGAAAAGCCGGGGCGAAATATTTTCGGCGCGCATGTTTTTCAGTATGTCGGCAATCAGCAGTGTTGCCAGCAGGTCGTCATGCGATTTTTCCCAGGTGAGCAGGAAATCATTTTGGTATAAATGGCTTTTGAGCTTAGCCAGTTGATCGATTTGTTGTTGAAGATTCATAAAAAGGCTGGTTTAATTTTATTTGGGCTAAAGCCCACTGATATCTTGTAGTTTTTTGCATCCCCGGCCTAAAGGCCTGGGTTAGTGATTGTATCCCCGGCCTGAGGTGGTTGAGCTTGCCGAAATCAGGCCGGGTTAAGTGATCAGGAGGCTGCTATTTTGTGATTTGTTTTTTGTAATTTGGAATTTAGCGCAAAGCGTCAAATTACTGTCGATGACTATGAACAAGGATTATTCTTCGTTCATTTCGGCGGCGAAGGCGGTATAAAATGCGGAGGCTTTCACCAGGTCGTCGATGCGTACTTTTTCGTTGGGCGCATGTGCCAGCACCTCGTTGCCAGGGCCAAAGCCAATCACCGGGATGCCGTACATTCCGTTGATGGTGACGCCGTTGGTGGAGAAAGTCCACTTGTCCACTTTTGGCTTTACGCCGAAGAGCTGCTCGAAGACACGCACGCCGGTTTTTATCACAGGATGTTTCTCGTCTATTTTCCAGGTGGGATAATATTTCTGCATTCCATATTCCAATCCTGTCCAGGCTTTTTCAGAATATTCCAGCACTTCCACGCGGGCATCCAAACCTTTTATCAGCTCCTCTATTTCTTTTACAGCCGATTCCATCGTTTCGCCGGCGGTAAGCCTGCGGTCGAGATGGATACGGGCGTAGTCGGCCACTGCGCAAAGTGAAGGGCTTTGGCTGGTGATTTCGGAGATGGTAACGCTGCCCTTTCCCAGGAAATCGTCGCTGGGCAGGCGTTCGTTCAATTTTTCAATCTCCAGCGCCACACGTGCTGCCATATAAATAGCGTTTTTGCCACGTTCCGGCGCTGAGCCGTGGGCCGAGATGCCGTTGAAATGCACGTGCATCTCCATGCGCCCGCGGTGGCCACGGTATATGTTCAGGTTTGTGGGCTCGGTTACAATTACGCAGTCGGGCTTCAGGCCTTCTTCTTCTATCAGATATTTCCAGCAAAGGCCGTCGCAATCTTCCTCCATCACGGTACCGGTAAAATATATGGTGAGGTCGTCGGCCAGGCCGAGGTTTTTGATGATGCGTCCGGCGGTGACAAAAGCTGCCGGGCCGCCCTCCTGATCCACGGTGCCGCGGCCATGCACATAGCCATCACGAATTTCGCCACCCAGCGGATCGAACTGCCAGTTGCTGAGTTGGCCGATGTCAACGGTGTCCATGTGGCCGTCGATGGCAAGGATTTTTTTGCCGTTGCCAATGCGTCCGATCACGTTGCCCAGCCCGTCGATGCGCACTTCGTCGAATCCGGCTTCTTCCATTTGACTTTTCAGCTCCAGTTGCACATCACGCTCCTGGCCGCTGAGCGATTTTATTTTGATGAGCTTCGACAGATTATTGGCGGTGTAATGGCGATATCTTTCGGCATAGTCGCTTATCTCCTGTGCTAATATTTTTTTCATAGCTTAACTTCATTATTAAAAAAGAAAACAAAAATATTTTAAAAATGCAACCAAACGACGAAACCGGTAAAGTTTTGCAATTTTGGGCTAAGGGCTTTTTGGTGATTTTCCTCGCTTTACTGCCAACGACAAGCTTTTGTTAATTCAATCCACAGTGTTATTTGCATTTCGTCAAGCATTTTAAATTTGAAAAAGAATTTTATTTGACATACCAGGCGCTCAGCCAATTTTTATGATCTTCGCCCCGATTAACGGGATCAATTTATGACTTTACCCAAAAAAATATCCACCCACAATTTTTGGTCGTTTCTTTGGCACGCCGGGTTTCTGGCACTTGCCAAAAATTTTATGGACGTCGATACCATCATCCCTGCCATGCTTGTGGAGGCTGGCGGCGGGGCAATGCATATCGGTATTATGACTGCCATCATGCTGGGCGGTTCGAGTTTCACCCAGCTCTTTTTTGCCCCCTACCTCAGCAACAAAACGTTCAAAAAGAAATTTTTACTTGGGGGCATTAATGTCCGAATTATTTCCCTGGTCGGACTGGGAGTTTTGCTTTTTTTGTTAAAAGGAGAGCAGGTCGGTTACGTGCTGTGGCTGGTATTTTTGTTTATCACCCTGTTTTCGCTGGCAGGCGCTTTTGCCAATGTGAGTTATTACGATATTCTCGGGAAATCGGTGAATCCCCAAAAGCGGAAAACATTTTTTTCGTCTAATCAAATTATTTCGGGAGTTATCGTTTTGGGTGCCGCTTTCCTGGTAAAAATAGTGTTGGTATGGAAGAGCTTTCCAGTGAATTATGCATTGATGTTTTTCATCGGTGGGGCGCTGCTATTGATTGCCTCGGGCGGGTTTTGGAGCATCCGCGAAACGGTGCCTTCCACCATGAAGATTTCGGGGGTGAGGAACTTTCTCAGCATTATGAAGCACGAACTGAAATCGAACAAGAAGCTGGCTTATTTTCTGGGATTCATCAACACACAGGGCATTGCCATTTCGTTTTTGCCTTTTGTAATTTTGTATGCAAAAGAAAATTTCCAGACACAAAGCAGCGACACCGGGAACTTCCTTTTATTCAAGGTGATCGGGATAGTTTTTGTGAGCCTGTTGGTTTTGCTTGGCGCCAAAAAATTGAAATACAACCTGTTGTTGTACAGCAATGTTTTACTGTCGCTACTGCTCGGCGTGATGGCCTGGGGGATTTCCGGAATCGATAGTATGAAATACATTTTTGTGGTGGGCGGCGTGGTTTATTCGCTTTACACGATGAGCATGAACGGTTTGCTTCTGGAGATTTCGGGAACGGAAAACCGCGCGCTTTACACCGGCTTTGCCGGAGCCGGCAACATCCTTCCGGCACTCTTCCCGTTGCTCGGCGGCACGCTGATTCAACTTTTTGGATTCGGCTCCTTTTTCGCCCTCTTTATGATTATCATTGCTTCATCTGTTTTTTTTATTTTCAAAATCGACTGCAAAAAATGAAGATTACTAACGAAACCAATTAAGACTTTCTATAAATTGAAGCCTGTCGTCTAACTATTTCTGTCGCTCTACATTGAAAAATTATGATCTTTCTTCTTTAATAAAAAACTGATATTGCAAAGGTTAACCAGACTTTTACTTTTGTAAATCAAGGGATTTTTAATTTCATGGATGATTGATGTGCACTGTGGCTCACGCCGATACTTTGTGGCGCTGAATAAAAAAGTACTAATTTTCGCCCTTCAAACCAAAAACGGGATCATGGACGATAACATCTGTGTAAATTACGAAAGTTGCCGCCTGGTGCAGGCAGCAGATTTCAATTTGAAAGCCGAACAGCGCAGCGAATACTTGCGCAATTATTGCCGGGCGGGAAAAGATGTGTGGCTCACCTGCACGCGTTACTTTACCAAAAGCCAGCTCAACTTTTGTCCCGATTTTGTGCTGCCCGACACCGATGCTACGCCCGACGAAATCATAGCACGGTTTGATGCGGATGAAACACTATCTTGAAAAAGTAAGATCCAAATTAACAAATTCCAAATGACAAATAAATTCCAAATTCCAAATTCCAAATTCCAAATTCCAATTTCCAAATGACAAATAAATTTCAAATGACAAATTTCAAATTCCAAACCGCAGAGCAGTTTGGTCATTGAATTTTAAATATTGAGATTTGTTTGGAGCTGTTTACTCCGACGCCTGGCGGATGCTTTATTGATTTTTGGGATTTATTTGGAGCTGTTTACTCCGACTCCTGGCGGATGCTTTATTGATTTTTGGATTTTACATTTTAAACATAAATAAAACCACTAAAAACTAACTAATATGCCTGTTTTAGAACTCGAAGGACGTACATTAGAAGTTGATGGCGACGGTTTCCTGGCAAATCCCGAAATCTGGGATGCCGAGGTAGCGCAATCGATCGCTCAATACGACGGAATAGAAGAACTGACGGATAAGCACTGGGCGGTAATCAACATCATCCGCACCAACTACGAAGAAAAAGGGATGGCGCCGATGATACGCACTATTTGCAAAGAAAGCGGTCTGCGGCTGCGCGAAATCTATGAGCTTTTCCCGCTGGGGCCTGCACGTGGAGCTTGCCGTGTGGCCGGACTTCCCAAACCTGACGGCTGCGTTTAAAATCCCTTACAGTTATGGATTGGTATCATTGGATGGCAATCGCGGCGCTGCTGCTTTGCCTCACAAGTCTCTCGTTGCATCTGCTGCGACTGCTGCGGCTGAACAATCACCGCGACTTCTCCACGCCCACCGGAAAACCGTTGGTTGCTATGCCGTATGCCTTTATAGGCGCTATGAGCCCTACCAAAAAAGAGAGCGCATATCTGCATCTTCCTACCTACATCGGCGGCTTGCTTTTTCATATCGGCACTTTTCTGGGTATCGCTTTATTTTTTGTTTTCCTTTTCGGAATAGAAATCTTCCAATGGTTGTTGTGGCCGCTTGCGCTAATAATGGTAATGGGCTCCGTTTCGGGTGCAGCCATTCTCGTAAAGCGGATGGTGAAGCCGCAGATGCGTTCCCTCTCCAACCCCGACGACTATATCTCCAATCTTTTGGTAACAATATTTCAACTGGCTACGGCTGCGGTATTATTCTGGCCGCAGGTGTTTCCGGTGTATTTCGTCCTCACAGCCTTGCTATTGCTCTACATTCCTTTAGGAAAACTGAAACATGCAATTTACTTTTTCGCAGCCCGCTATCAGTTGGGATATTTCTTTGGAAGGCGCAGCGTATGGCCTCCCCGCTAACCACAAAAGATGTTGCTCCTATGAAAACATACACCGACGAAAAAAAGGCCGCAGCCCTTGCTGTGCTTACCACCCAGGCCGACGCCAAACTCATCACGCACATGAATAGCTGCGTGCATTGCGGGCTTTGCGCCGATAGCTGCATTTATTACCGCGCCATGCCCGACGAAAAATATGTGCCCGCCAAAAAAGTAGATTTGGTAGCTTCTATTTATCGCCGTTACGCTACCACCACGGGGAAGCTGTTTCCGAAGCTTACCGGCGCCCGCGACCTGGACGATGCCACCATTGATGAAATGGTCGATCTGCTCTATGGCGCCTGCACCATGTGTGGCCGCTGCACCATTCACTGTTCCATCGGAGTGGACATCAGCTATGTGGTGCGCAAAGGCCGCGAAATGCTGGCCAACATGGATTTGGTACCCGCCACTTTACAAAAAACTGTGGACGCTGCGCTCGAAACCGGCAACAACATGGGCATCTCCGATCAGGATTTTATTGATACCCTGGAGTGGCTCGAAGAAGACCTGCAGATGGAGATGGAAGACGACAATGTCAAAATTCCGCTTAACGTTACAGGCAAAGACATTCTTTATACGCTCAACCCGCGCGAGCCTAAGTTTTTCCCGTTGTCGATTACGGCGATGGCCAAAGTTTTTGAAGCCGCTGGCGAAAGCTGGACGCTCAGCACGCGGATGTACGATGTTACCAATTACGCTTACTACTCCGGGCATCTGGAGCAGGCTGCCATCATCACGCAGCGCCTGGTGGATGAGGTACGTCATCTGCAGGCCGGCAAAGTGGTGTTGGCTGAGTGCGGTCACGGTTCGCGCGCATTCAGGTGGGAAGGTCCCAATTATATTCAGCAAACTTTCCCTTTCGAAACCATCACCAGCATAGAGCTGATGCTTCAATACATCCGCGAGGGACGTATCCGGCTCGATCCGTCCAAAAACAAAGAGGTGGTGACGCTGCACGATCCCTGCAATCTGGTGCGTAGTGGAGGCGTGGTGCAGCAACAACGCGAAATCCTGAAAGCATCGGTATTGCATTTTGTGGAAATGACCCCACATGGCATCGACAACCTTTGCTGTGGCGGCGGCGGCGGACAACTCGCCATGAGCGAATACAACGATCGCCGCATGAGTATTGCCCGCCTCAAAGCCGATCAGATAAAAGCTACCGGTGCCACCGTAGTTGTTACACCCTGCCACAATTGCGTGGATCAGCTTACGCAAATCAATGTTACCTTCAAATTAGGAGTTCAAATAAAAACACTGGCCGAGATTGTGGCCGATGCCATCGTTCTCGACAAATAAAAACTACTTCACTAACTATTTTGATGAAATAAAAAAATGAGCAAACTAATCTATCTCGACAACTCAGCAACTTCGTTTCCCAAGCCCGAAGCGGTGTATCAGTTTATGGATCAATTTTATCGCCTGCATGGCGTCAGTCCGGGACGTTCCGGCTTCGATGCCGCCATCGAAACCGAAGAAATTGTGCACAACGCCCGCACGCTGCTTTGCGATCTTTTTAATGGCGATGATCCCAACAGGCTCACCTTTAGTTACAACGCCAGCGACTCGTTGAACATGATTTTGCAAGGGCTGGCGCGCAAAGGCGATCATGTGGTGACTACCATGCTCGAACACAACTCGGTGCTGCGCCCGTTGTACCATCTTACCCAAGATGGAATTATCGAAACCACGCATGTTCCCTTCGACGCCAACGGCTACGTGCATCCCGACGACATCCGAAAAGCCATCCGTAAAAATACGCGTATGGTAGTGGTAAATCATAGTTCTAATGTAATTGGCACATTGCAGCCGTTGGCCGAAATCGGCGCCATCTGCAAACAACAAGGCGTTATTTTCGTGGTGGACGCCAGCCAGAGCGCAGGCGCTGTGCCCATTGATGTGCAAGCCATGGGCATCGACGCTCTGGTCTTTACCGGCCATAAATGTTTGATGGGACCTACCGGCATAGGCGGCTCCTACGTTACCGGGGAGTTGCCAGTACGCGGAACCCGTTTTGGCGGAACAGGCGTGCGCTCGGCACAAAAAACACATCTCACCGAATATCCTTACCGCCTCGAATGCGGCACGCTCAACATTGTAGGCGTGGCCGGATTGTATGCCGGCACCAAATGGGTGCTCGAACAGGGCATGGAAAAATTGCACCGGCAGGAGTATTTCCTCTACAATAAATTACGCAACGCCCTTCAAGAGATAGATCGTGTAATAGTGTATTGTGGTAATAATACCGAAAACCAAAATCCGGTGCTGAGCATCAACATCCAAGGGCTGGAAGCCGGCGACCTAGGTATGATGCTCGATGTGGATTACAACATCGCTACCCGCACAGGGCTGCAATGCGCACCCTTGGTACATACGGGGCTGGGCACCGACAAAATTCATGGCACGGTGCGGCTGAGCATCGGGCCACTCAACGAGGAAGCGCATGTGGATGCTGCCATCGAAGCCATTCGTGAGATAGCTACGCTGCCACGGTAATATTAGCAGGCTTTGGGCGTTTGAAGTTTTATTTTTTAATAAATAACACTACCGCCAGGTTAAATTGATAATTTTGATTTTAGATTCTTCACTTCACTTCGTTTCGTTCAGAATGACAGTTGCTTAGGAGTCCGGGGTGAGGGGTGGGTGGCGGCGAAGCCGCCACCCACCCCTCACCCTCATAAATACTCGAAAACCCTTGTCATTCTGAGCGTAGCCAAGAATCTATAATTTTGAATCGGACAGTAGTGTAAATTAATTATTCACCAAATTTTAAACCTCTATGAAAAAATTCAGAATGCTTTTGATGCTGCTGATGGCAGTTATTGTGCTGGCTCCCGGCTGCAAAGACGACGACGACGACAAAACACCCTCCAACTCCATGAACGTTGCCGGCACCAATTACGAAATGTCGCAGGCGATACTCGAAAATTATGGCCAGTTTTCAGGAAGCGGGTATAACTTTGATTTGGTGCTTCTTTCGCCGGGATTTGTAATTCACGAAGTCAATGGAGAGTTGGATTCTGTTTCAGGTGTGGGTCATGGTATTAGCTTTGAAATTTTTACGGCAACTGAAGATTTCCTAAGTAGCGGCGAATACACCTATGACGCCGACGGAACCGAAAACCCCGGAACCTTCGACGATGGAACAGCCGTCGTGGAGTTTAACAGCACTACTGAGAACGGAACCTATTACGACATCACCGATGGCAAGCTGACTGTGGAAAAAAGCGGCACTACCTATACTTTTAGCTTTGATGGAACAGCCACTAACGATGTAAAAATTAGTGCTTATTATAAAGGTGTACCCATAATCTATGATTACAGCGACGATTCGAAGTCGGCAAAAGCTTCACACCGGATTTTCTGGTAGGATTTTGTTTTTTAAAATGCATAAAACCTGTGGTAGCTTCGGTTGTCGCAGGTTTTTTTCGTTTACGGCGATAGAGAGAAGACAAAAATCATTTTTCACCACAAAGGCACGGAAACACAGAGAAAAACAAAAGCCTTTTCACCACAGAGTCACGAAGGCACAGAGAAAAATTAGAAGAGATGTTTTTTCAAATTCTTCCTTTGTGTCGTTGTGTCTCCGTGGTTATTCTTAGTTTTCTGTATTTTCACCACAAAGGCACGAAGACACAGAGAAAAACAAAAGCCTTTTCACCACAGAGGCACGAAGGCACAGAGAAAAATTAGAAGAGATGTTTTTTCAAATTCTTCCTTTGTGTCGTTGTGTCTCCGTGGTTTTTCTTAGTTCTGTAATTTCACCACAAAGGCACGAAGGCACAGAGATTATCTTTTCTATTGCCGCCAGTAATAGATGGCGTTGTACCATTGCTCCTTAAACTGCGGGTCGCGTTGAAGTTCGTAGTCGTTGTTGGTAAAGGGATTGATGGCGCGGATAAAGTCGAAACGCAGAAACACTCTGTTGCCCTGCCGGCCATAAATCCAGGTTTCGATGTCGTGCCGGCGATACACCGTCGAAGGTGCACCATATATAATGTACAACATGCCGCGATCGGTTTTCCAGCCTTCTTTGTAGGAAGTGAAAAAGCGATTGGCATATTGCACCCGGCTGTAATAATCGCGGATAAGTTCGGTGGCTCGTTCGGGATTGCCCGCCGTAGCTATCCAAAAGCTGTCAACAGCTTGCTGCGGATCTGGTCTGAGCGCCAGCTTTTCGTACTCTGCATTGGAGGTGAGATACCGCATGGGTTCCACAAGTTGCTGTGCTTGCGTCACTTCGGGGTAATCATCGTGAAAACGGAAAAGTGTCAACCCTTCGCGCTGTGTGCTGTCTGTTTGAAAATGATAAATGCCCTCATTGACATATTGTACGTATTCGCTTTGGCCGTTTGCTGCAGGCAGCAGCGTTATTTTTTGTGGGCGGTAATGATAGGCCTCAGGATGTCCTCCCGCAAAGGGCGGTATTGCCGGCGGAAACGTTTCTTCAAAATAGCTCACCACTATTTCACCAATTTCCCGGCTGTTGCTTCTCACATTAAATCTTGTCTTCCAGCTAATCCAGTCGGTGTAAATGATGTTGCCATTTTCGTCCACCGGTAAGAAGTTTTGACTGTTGTAGGCCGAATTCTTATAAATCATCCGCGGATAGAGCACAGATTCATCTTTATTAAGATCAGTAAACTGAACTTGTAGCAGGTAGGTTTCGGGAGCAAAAGCGCGCACCGAAAAATCGAAAGTGAGCACAGCCGGACTGGTTGCAAAAAGCGAATCAGAAAAGTCGAACTTTTGTTCGTCGAGAACGGTACTGCTCTCGTACGACGAAAAAAGTTGGTAAGTGAAGCGATAGTTGGCCTGAAGGTAATTCTTGTTGGGCGGTTGCTGGTAAAGGAGGCCGCTGGTACTGTATTGCAGATAAACACGTGAAAGGCTGTCGGTTTCATGAAAAATCCGTATGCCGCTAATGGCTCTTTCTTCGTCGGGCTGATAGTGTGCAGACAGATTGGTGTAGGTGGTTTCGTTGGTGGTTTTGCAGGTGGCTGTAGCCAAAATAATGGCAATCAGCAGCAACACATTTTTCCAGCGCCGGTTTTGGTATAAATGGATACATCGGATTGTGGTCATTTTTCTAATTTTTAATTTGAGTTTCGAAGGTGTTTTTTTAAATCTCTTTTACCGTTTTAATTCGCTCACGACTCTTCTTCAATTGTTGATGGAAGCTCTTTTGTCGCCATTCCTCTGTTTAATTCCGAAACAAGAACCTCGGTTTGGTTTTTTTCTAAATCTCCATTATCCGGTTCCTCGTCGTCATTTGGTGCCGAAGTTATCGCATTTTGTTCGAGGATGTTTTTGGGCAGTTGGCGTGTAGTTCGTGCGCCGAGCGCTTTAATTTTTTCAGCGCGGATCACCAGATTGCCTTTGCCGGTGCTTAGCTTGTTATAGGCTTTGTGGTAACAGTTTTGTGCGGCTTTCAGTTTGTCGCCCACATCGTCGAGGTCGGCCACAAAAGCCACAAATTTATCGTAAAGTTTCCCGCTTTCCGCAGCTATCGCGAGCACATTGCGGTTTTGGTATTCTTTCTGCCACAGCGCGGCGGTCATTTTCAGGATGGCAATCAGGTTGGAGGGGCCTGCCAACAGCACGCCTTTGCTAAAAGCATAGTTCCACAACCCGCCGTCGTGGTGCATGGCCAGCATGTAGGCCGGCTCTATGGGCATAAACAGCAGCACAAAGTCGAGGCTGTTGATTTGATAAATGTGCTGATAGTTCTTGGCCGCCAGTTCGTCGATATGTTTTTTGACGGAAGTCAAATGGTCTTTCAGTTCAGCGATTTGCATCATTTCCTGCTGGCAGTTGGCGTAGCGTTCGTAGGCTGTAAGCGAAACTTTGGCATCTATCACCACAGTTTTGTCGTCGGGCAGGTGCAGCACCACGTCGGGTTGCAGGCGGCTGCCGGCCTCATCGGCAAAGGATTTCTGCATTTCAAACTCCCGGCCTTTTACCAGTCCCGACTTTTCCAGCAGCGTCGCCAGAATCATCTCGCCCCAGCCACCCTGCGTTTTGGCTTGTCCCTTGAGTGCCTGCGTCAGGTTTTGCGCCTCCAGGCTCATCTGTTTGTTAAGTTCGCCCAGCCGTGTCACCTCCTCTTTGAGCGAAAAGCGTTGTTGTGATTCTTTGTCATAAACCTCTTCAATCTTTTTCTCAAAGTCGCGGATGCGCTCGCCCAGTGGCTTGAGCAGCAGCTCCATGTTGGCTTTGTTGGTTTCGGTAAAATGGCGGCTCTCGCGGGCAAGGATTTCGTTGGATAGATTTTTGAACTCATCCGAAAATTTGATATAAATTTTTTCCAGCTCTGC
The DNA here is from genome assembly GCA_009928785.1 of Clostridia bacterium. Lineage (GTDB taxonomy): Bacteria > Bacteroidota > Bacteroidia > Bacteroidales > 4484-276 > SABY01. The sequence goes on from SABY01000001.1 coordinate 143,396, forward strand.
CTTGTTTTCGCTGAGCTTTTGATTGAGGTAATCGATTTGTGTATCCCTGGCGGCCAAATTTGCCGAAAGCAGCATCAGGTCATGCCTGCGTTCAGTTAGCTCCTTTTCGAGTTGAATCGCTGCCTGACCTTTGTCGTTCAACTGTTGCTGATGCAGCCTGTCTTCGAGTGTGATTTCGTTTAACTGTTTTTGAAGCAGTTCCCTTGATTTGCTGGCTGCTCCGACCTGTACCCGCGAAATCATAAAGCCTGCAACCGCGCCAATTACAGCACCGGCAAGAAAGATGATGAGCATGAAGAATAGATCCATATTTTATAATTTGCGATAAAAATATCAAAAAATGAGCAGTCGCGGATGATTCATGGAACTCTTCAAAATTATTTTACCTTTAAGCCCTTAATATTTTTTTATTAAACCCATAAAAACAATAAGCCGTATGATTTCAAAAACTTGTCATTTGTTGATGTTGATGATAGCAGCATTTCCAGCCATAGCGCAGATGGGCACTTTTGTGGACGCACAACCTTATGGTGGCAAATCGGCTATGCGGGACCTGATGAAACAAGAAATGGTTTACCCGGCAGCGGCTCGGGATGCGGATCAGGAGGGCACAGTAAAAGTTGCTTTCATCGTAAAAAGTGATGGTAGCATTGCCGATGCAAAGGTGGTGCAATCGGCTGGTGCGGCTCTCGATAAAGAAGCGCTGCGGCTTTTCCTTCTTTTGCAGTGGGTTCCGGCAATGGCCAACGGCGTGTATATCGATCAATGGCAGGAAACACCTATCGTTTTTGATTTAAAAAAATACAACCGTTGTATCCGGCAGCGTGGCTACGACCAATTGCCTTTTCCGCATGAGCTGGTAAGCGACTCGCACAAAATATATCCTGTATCGCAACTTGACTCGCCACCCCATCCTTTGTTTGATGAGAAAAGCACATCCTTTTCTGATTTTATCAATCAAAACCTGCAATATCCCGATGCTGCGATGAAGCAAGGTGTGTCGGGAACGGTGGAGCTTTATTTTGTGGCAGAGCCATCCGGAAATGTGAGCAACATCAAAGTGGTGCAAAGTGTAGGAGCCGGCTGCAATGAAGAGGCAATACGACTGCTACAAATGATGCGCTGGTTCCCGGGCATCAAGGCGGGGGCGGCTGTACGCACCGCACTTACGCTCAAAATCACTTTTGGCCTAAGCAATCAAAATAAGCATCAGTACGTTCCTGCTAACAATGCCAACCAGATATAAACAATGATACGAATCGGACTTTTAAGCGATACCCACGGAAGCCTCCCGGCAAATGCTGCCGATTTTTTTTTGGGCTGCCGCCAGATATGGCATGCCGGCGATATTGGCGAATCAAAGGTAATTGATGAGTTGCGCAAGCTGGCCGTAGTAAAGGCAGTGTATGGCAATATCGATGGCTCAGATGTTCGGCTGCAGTTTCCCGAAATTATAGTGGAACAAATCGAACAGACAAAGCTGGCGATGATGCACATTGGCGGATACCCCGGCAGATATACTCCCGCAGCCCGCAGCATAATAGCGGCGGAGCACCCGTCGATATTCATCTCCGGGCACTCGCATATCCTCAAAGTGATCTTCGACCAAAAGAATAATCTCTTGCACCTAAATCCAGGTGCGGCCGGCAAATCAGGCATTCATACCATTATCACCATGATGCGTTTCGACATCGACGGGAAAGAGATCAAAAATTTGGAAATATTCGAGAAAACGCGAGCTACGCGCTAACGCAGTCGATTGGCAGAGCGTATCAGCTTCTCATCTTTGCGGATGTAGCGGTTGGCCAAAAAAATCATCACCAACGATACGAGCGGAAATACAGTGGCAATCTGGTAATCGGCGGTAGCTCCGGTAGCTGTTTCGAGCATAGATACATAATAGAATATGCCTCCGATGAGCAATACATTCAAAAAGATGTTCAAAAGATTCAATCTGTTTTGCAGCATACGCCGTTTGTATTGGAAGATAGTAATAAAAGCGATGAGAATGATCACAAACTGACCCAGTGCCAGCGGCAGCGTAAACCAGCGGCCATAAGCCGAAGCAGCATTGCCAAAAGGAGCCGGCGACAAGTTCTCGACAGAATAAAGGTAAAAACGTAGCATGTCCATTTCGCCCGCAAATTCAGCGATGGGAAACGTAAGCGTAAGCACACCAAAAACGGCCACCAAGAACAGAAATACCGATTGAATACGTTGAAGCATGTATGAATGATTTTAATTTTATAAAAATAAAAGTGCGGCAAATATACGATCATTTGGGGCTTTGAGCAGTTGGGAATGTCAAGATTTGTAACAAAATAAAACATAAAAAATTTATCATAAAATGCGACGGTATCAAAAATAGTTATCTTTGCCGCCTTGAAACTTAAACTTTCATCAATCATTTATCTCAATTTCTTTGATAAATTTCCATTTTACAATTCCACGCACAATATAAAAGAGCTGCTGCTAAGGTAGTTGGCACTCATTTATTTTGTTGCCCGACAACCAACCAACATTTTCTTCAAGACAGATCAGTTGCGGCTAACATTTGTAAGGATCAATTTATTAATAAACAATACTGCTGTGGTGCCGGATAAAAGCCCTGATAGTGCCAAGAGTAACACTTGAGGATTTCAGAAAATAAATTTTTACATTCATGTACGATATTATCGAATTGAACGGCAAACTGCTGACCGAACTCAAACAAATCGCCAAAGATTTGGACATCAGCAAAACCAATAATCTTAAGAAGCAGGATTTGATCTATAAAATTTTGGATCATCAGGCTTTGAATCCACCTCCGACAACCGACCGCAAAGGTCGTCAGGAGCAAGGTAACCAAGACAATGGCAACGGTTTCGATCCGCGTAATCAAAATCGCAACCGCCGCCGCCGCCTCGCTCCGGAGCCGGTGAAAGAAAAGTTGGCTTCGAGCAACACCGGAGGTCAACTGCCAATAGCAGCCAAAACAACTCCTGCCAATGGTGGCGACGAAAAAACCGAAAAGCCCGAAAAAACCGAAAAAGCCGAAAAAGCTCCGGCACAGCAGGAGCGTCCTTTTGGCCACGAAAATCGGCAGCGAACTGATAAAGATCACAACACCAAGCGTTTCGAACGACGCGACAACCGCCAGGCAGCTCCCCAGGAAGACAAAACACAACCTTCAACTGACAACCGCTCTGACGAAAATCGTACACCGGAAAACCGTACACCGGAAAACCGTACTCCTGAAACCCGTTCATCTGGCAACCGCTCCTCCGACAACCGCTCCTCCGATAATCGTTCCTCCGACAACCGCTCCTCCGATAATCGTTCGTCTGACAATCGTTCCTCCGACAATCGTTCCTCCGACAACCGCTCCTCCGACAATCGTTCTTATGATTTACCCGAACTGGGCAATACCGATGAACACTACCAGCCTCCGCGTGGTAATGGCCCACAGCGTCATAATAAGAATGTGGCTTCTGAGCTTGATGGTGCGGTGACTACCGAGGGCGTGCTGGAAGTGATTCAGGATGGATATGGATTTTTGCGCTCGGCTGATTACAACTACCTCAATTCACCAGACGATATTTATGTTTCGCAATCGCAAATAAAACTTTTTGGCCTCAAAACCGGTGACACTATTCGTGGTGCTATCCGCCCTCCCAAAGAAGGCGAGAAGTATTTTCCGCTTATCAAAGTAGAAGAAATCAACGGTCGTACACCCGAAGAAGCCCGCGACCGTATCCCGTTCGATTTTCTGACGCCGCTATTTCCGGAGAAAAAATTTAACCTGACAGGCCACCCCGGCGAAACCGTTTCCACACGGGTCATCGATATGTTTACGCCCATTGGCAAAGGACAGCGTGGATTGATCGTGGCGCAGCCCAAAACAGGTAAAACCGTTTTGCTCAAGGAAATTGCCAACGCCATTGCACACAATCACCCCGAAGTTTATATGATCGTACTGCTCATCGACGAGCGTCCCGAAGAGGTTACCGATATGGCACGCAGCGTAAAAGCCGAAGTTATTGCAAGTACCTTCGACGAGCCTGCCGAGCGCCACGTAAAAATTGCCAATATCGTACTCGAAAAAGCCAAGCGCCTCACCGAGTGTGGCCACGACGTGGTGATATTGCTCGATTCTATTACCCGTTTGGCGCGCGCTTATAATACGGTGTCGCCGGCTTCGGGAAAAGTATTATCGGGTGGGGTGGAAGCCAACGCACTGCACAAGCCCAAGCGTTTCTTTGGAGCCGCACGTCAGATAGAAAATGGCGGTTCGCTCACCATTATCTCTACAGCACTCATCGACACCGGGTCGAAAATGGACGAGGTGATCTTTGAAGAGTTTAAGGGTACCGGCAACATGGAGTTGCAGCTCGATCGCAAGCTCTCCAATAAACGCATCTATCCCTCTATCGACATTGTGGCATCGAGTACCCGCCGCGACGACCTGCTTCTCGATAAAGAAATCCTACAACGAATCTGGATATTGCGCAACCATCTGGCCGACATGAACCCCGTGGAAGCCATGGAATTCCTAAAAGATAAAATGCGTTTTACACAAACCAACGAGGAGTTTTTGATCTCGATGAATAGTTAAAAGAGTTTTTTTATAAAAAAATATTGAAAATAAATTGGCCATCTAAAAATTAGTATCTAATTTTGCCGGCCTGAAAAATTGAAGGAAACAGACAAATGGCAAAAAAATCTAAAGACGCACGCATCCAGGTAATTCTGGAATGTACCGAGCACAAAACCAGTGGTTTGCCCGGAACATCACGGTACATCACTACCAAAAACAAGAAGAATACACCTGACAGAATGGAGTTGAAAAAGTTCAATCCCATTATGAAGAAAATGACTACTCACAGAGAAATCAAATAAAAACAATACATTATGGCAAAGAAAGTTGTTGCTTCGCTGCAATCGAGCAGTAAAGACTTCGCAAAGGTGATACAGGTTGTAAAATCTGCAAAAACCGGCGCTTACACCTTCAAAGAAGAAATTGTTCCTAACGACAAGGTGCAGGAGTTCATTGGTAAAAAATAATATCATCCCTTCAGGGCAATGATACGTAAGCCTTTTCCGCTACCGGGGAAGGCTTTTTTTGTATGGTGACAAACTAACAAAACCGCAGTACTTATGGGACTATTTGACGTTTTTTCCAAAAAGAAAAAGGAGAAGCTCGACGAAGGCCTCGAAAAAACCAAGGCCAGCGTATTTTCGAAACTTACCAAAGCCGTTGCCGGAAAATCCAAAGTTGACGACGAAGTGCTCGACAACCTGGAGGAAATCCTGGTTACTTCCGACGTTGGTGTAAGCACTACACTAAAGATCATCGAGCGCATCGAAGCACGCGTGGCACGCGATAAATATCTGGGAACCTCAGAGCTTAATCGTCTGCTGAAAGAAGAAATTGCCGATCTATTGTCCGAAAACGAAAGCGGAGTTTTGTTGCCATTTGACTTTGCGCCGCGCCCGGATCCTTACGTGATTATGGTGGTGGGTGTAAATGGTGTGGGCAAAACTACTACTATAGGCAAGCTGGCACACCAATTTAAAAGTGCCGGCAAAAAAGTGGTGCTCGGAGCCGCCGATACTTTCCGTGCTGCCGCCGTCGATCAGCTCACCATTTGGTCGGAGCGTGCAGGCGTTCCCATTGTAAGTCAGGGCATGGGCGCCGATCCGGCTTCCGTTGCCTTCGACACCCTTAAGTCGGCTGTGGCCGGAAACTTTGAAGTGGTAATCATCGACACCGCCGGAAGGCTGCACAACAAAATCGGCCTGATGAACGAGCTTACAAAAATTAAAATGGTGATGAAAAAAGTGGTGGCCGATGCCCCACACGAAATATTGCTGGTGCTGGATGCTTCTACCGGCCAAAACGCCATTGAGCAAGCACGCCAGTTTACGGCAGCTACCGAAGTAAATGCGCTGGCACTTACCAAGCTCGACGGCACGGCCAAAGGCGGAGTTGTAATTGGTATTTCCGATCAGTTTAAAGTGCCGGTGAAATATATTGGCATCGGCGAAAAAATGGAAGACCTTCAGATTTTTAATAAAAATGAATTCGTCGATTCGCTTTTTGCAGGGGAAGGAAGAGGTTAGAGGTTAGAAGGAAGAGGTTAGAAGGAAGAGGTTAGAAGGAAGAGGTTAGAGGTTAGAAGGAAGAGGTTAGAAGGAAGAGGTTAGAAGGAAGAGGTTAGAGGTTAGAAGTAAAGAGGTTAGAGGTTAGAAGTAAAGAGGTTAGAGGTTAGAAGTAAAGAGGTTAGAGGTTAGAAGTAAAGAGGTTAGAGGTTAGAAGTAAAGAGGTTAGAAGTTAGAAGTAAAGAGGTTAGAAGTAAAGAGGTTAGAGGTTAGAAGATTGAAAAGATTTGAATCTTGCTTTTAGTTATAAAAAACCGTTTTTAAATTGTTAACAAAGAAATCCCATCAGAACATTCACATTATCACCCTGGGCTGCTCAAAAAATATAGTGGACTCAGAGGTGCTTTCGCGCCAGTTGAAGGCGGGTGGTTATGCGGTTCAACATGATGCTGAGTCGGTGGAAGGGGGCATCGTTATTATCAACACCTGCGGCTTTATCAACGACGCGAAGGAAGAATCGATAGAAACGATTTTGCAATTTGCCAAAGCCCGAAAAGATGCAAGAATCGACCGCCTGTATGTGATGGGCTGCTTATCGCAACGCTATAAGTCACAACTCGAAGACGAGATTCATGAGGTGGATGCTTTTTATGGTGTTTCCGATCTCGCCATTATCCTCAACGATTTGAAGGTGGACTACCGCAAGGAGCTAATTGGCGAGCGCACCGTTACCACTCCCCGGCATTATGCCTATCTTAAAATTTCGGAAGGCTGCGACCGCAATTGTGCTTTTTGTGCTATCCCCCTCATTCGTGGCAAACACGTATCCCGCACCATCGAAAGCCTGGTGGCTGAGGCGCATTATCTTGTTGCTAATGGTGTAAAGGAGTTGATTTTGATTGCCCAGGATATTACCTGGTATGGTCTGGATATCTACCGGCGTCGCGCGCTGGCCGAATTGGTACGCGCTCTTTCAACTGTGCCGGGACTAAAATGGATACGGCTGCATTATGCTTACCCTGCGGGTTTTCCGATGGATGTACTTGAAGTGATGCGCGATGCGCCCAACGTATGTCGGTACCTCGATATTCCGTTACAACATATCTCCGATCCAATTTTGCGCACCATGCAGCGTGGCCATACCGCCGATCAAACGCGTGAGCTTTTGCAAAAACTGCGCGCTTCGATTCCGGGCGTGGCATTGCGCACAACCCTTATTGTAGGATTTCCCGGCGAAACGGAGAATGATTTCGAGGCTTTGAAAGCATTTGTTGCGGAGCAGAAATTTGAGCGGCTGGGGGTGTTCCCCTATTCGCACGAAGAAGATACACCCGCCTATGCCCTTGCCGACGATGTGCCGGAGGAAGTAAAACAGGAGCGCGCGCTGGAGCTAATGGCTTTGCAGGAAGATATTTCGCTGGAGCTGAATAACCAGCATATCGGGAAGATTTATAATACCATCATCGACCGCAAAGAAGGTGAGTATTGGGTGGGACGCACCGAGTACGATTCGCCGGAGGTGGACAACGAAGTGCTGATAGGTTCCTCCTATCCTTTGATTATTGGGGAATTTTATATGATAAAAATCATCGGCGCCGAACCTTTTGATCTCTATGGCGAACCGGCAGGAGAGGAGTAGGGAACAGAAAACTCAAGTCGTACCGAAGCGCCACCTTTTTCATGGTTTCTCACCGATACTTTGCCCTGGTGCAAATCCATCACCAGCTTTATTGTAGATAAGCCTAAGCCAAAGCCGTCGTATTTTAGATCGGGGCCTTTTTTGGCAAATCTTTCAAAAATCTGTTCCAGGTTTTTCTTAGCGAAACCGGCACCATCATCATTAATCTCCAGGATGGTTTTTTCTCCATCTTTATGCAACTGATAAGTTATCTCACATCGGTCGCCGCATGCTTTAATGGCATTCTCGGTAACTTTACCTATGATGTTATCGATGAGATTAAAATCGCCCCGAACCTTGCTGTCGCTGTGGGCGAAGTTGAAGTGGAATTCCAGATGATCTCCCTTAAAGGAGCTTTGGTAGCGGCGTGCATTGGCCTGACAGATTGCTTTAAGGTCGATAAGTGAAAAATCGGGTGCATATTTTCCCAACTCAAGTTCGGTAAGCAATAAGGCTGTTTCGGAAAGGGAGATAAGCCGGTTGGTAGATATTTTCAGTTCCGTAAGGTCGTCTATGAGGTCGGTGTTTTTCAAAGCATCATTCAATATTTCTGTAAAACCACTGATGATATTTAGCGGTGTGCGTAGCTCATGACTGATAAGTCGCAGAAAGTTGGATTTGGCCTCATCGAGTATTTCCAGCTTTTTATGCGCATGGCGCAGCAGTTCAGTACGCTGTGTTACCGCTTCTTCCAACGACAGATTAAGGCGTTCTAATGCTTCGTGTTGTTTTTTCAGCTCAATTTGTGTTTTTACGCGCAGCAACAATTCCCGGCTATTGAATGGTTTAAAAATATAATCATTAGCACCCAGTGCCAAACCATTGAGCACACTCTGGCTATCGGCTTTGGCTGACAGGAATACAACCGGCATCTGCTGCAAGGCCGGAATAGATTTAACTTTCCGGCATACGCTGAAACCGTCTTGCCCCGGCATTACAATATCGAGCAGCAGCAGATCATATTTTTGATCCTTGTCCATCAACATGTGCAGCGCTTCGGCGCCACTGGTAGCAAACGACAGGTTGTAGTTCTGCTCCATGAGTATCTGCCCGATAATCTGAATATTTTCGATATTATCGTCAACAATTAGGATGTTGATGTCCTGACTTTGGTAAAGTGAACTCATGCATAGTTTTATTTAGTAAAAGTGTAGTGTTCCCCGATGATTTGTGGAAAATGCTGCAAAAGTTGTTTTACTTTTTGTGTATCAAATTTTTTCACTGCCATACTCATGGTGCTGGCATACAGGGCAAGTTCGTTTAGTTGATGTTGTGTGGCAAAGCTGTAGAGATCGGCTGCAAAAGCGAGGTATTTGTTCATGGCATTGGTCTCGATGATTTGATGCCATTGAAGCAAAAAATCATTTCTAAGTGTATTGCCAATTTCATGGGTCATGGCCGGGAGGTCTTCTGCAAAATCAAAATCATCTTCATTATTAACTCCATCATCTTTGTCGGAAAAGGAAATAGTATGGGGGAGAATTTCGGCGGTTTTGTTGTAAAGTTCATCCAGGATGAGGGGTTTAGTAATTAGTCCTGCGAAGAGATCATGGTCTTGTTGTGGCATTTGACCGAAAATTTCAGAGGCTGAAAAAGCTAAAATCTTGATTTTGCCGCCTTCAGCGTCATTCTTTATAGCGCGGGTAGCTTCCAGGCCATCTACCATCGACATTTTTAAGTCCATCAATATTAAGGCGGGCTTGTAGCTTAAGGCCATCTCAATTGCTTGCGCTCCATTTTCCGCTTCAATGATTCTAAGGTTGGTTTTTTCAAAACAAGTCTTTATCAAATCGCGATTCATCACTTCATCATCAGCAATAAGCAGCAGGCTGTTTTTAAAGTCGTAAATGGGTTGTGTCGGGGGCTTTTTTGCCGGCGCCGTAGCAGAGCTGATTTCATAAACTACCGGCACGTTGTCAAAATATACAGCGAAAGTACTGCCTTTGCCCTTTTCGCTGGTGAGCGCAATGCGCCCGTTCATCATTTCGGTGAGGCGGCGCGAGATGGCCAAACCAAGTCCTGAACCACCCAACTTTTTTTGCTCTTTCTGGTTTACCTGCCTGAATGGCTCAAAAATGATTTCCTGGTCGGCGGCATCTATACCCATACCCGTATCTTCTATTTGTATTCTGATGTTGGTTTTCCCCGACATTTGCGCACTGAAATTGTTGGTGCCCGCGCAATCAATTGTCACGCTAACATGCCCGATGTCGGTAAATTTTATGGCATTACCCACCAGGTTCATCATAATTTGTCGCAGTCTAACCTCATCCAAAATCACTTCGTGCGGCACACATTTATTAATATCCAGAAGAAATGAAATGTCCTTTTCCTGGGCTTTGAGCACAAACAGTTCGCGGATGCCCTGAGCAAGGAATCTGAGATTTACCCGGTCGCTATTTAGCGTAACCCGGTTGGCTTCTATCTTCGACATATCCAGGATGTCGTTGAGAAACTGCAGCAGATTGTAACTGCTCACCTCGATGGACTCGGTGTATTTTTTAAGCTGAGGGTCTTCAATGTTTTTATTAAGGAAAGTATTAAATCCAATAATAATGTTGAGCGGGGTTCGGATTTCGTGGCTCATGTTGGCCATAAACTGCGATCGGAATGCCAGTGCCTGCTCGGTTTCCTGGTTTGAGTGTTTCAGGTTTTGGTTCAGCACTTCCAGGTCGTGCTGCGATTTGAGCAGCAACTGGTTGCGTTTTCTTATTTGTATTATCAATAGAATAACAACTACTGCAAAAATCACCAACAGTGTGGTAACAGCCAGGAAAACATAATTAATAACTATGATGCGACGGCTCCTTGCCTGTTGCTCGGTCATCTGCTCCTGAAGTTGCTGGTTTTCGGCCTCCTTTTTCTCCGATTCATAGCGCGTGGTTACCTCGTCAAGTGCTTTTTGAGCTTCGTATCTATTGATGGTGTCATTCATCATTATCACCGAATCCTGATAGGAATACGCCTTTTTATAATCGTTGATCGACAAGAAATGATTACGCAGCACCATATAAATTTTAAGTCGTTTTCCGGAGGCATCATTTTCACGGGCCAATTTTAGACTTTCGTTGAGATAGGTAAATCCCTTTTCGTAATCGTTGAGTTGTAGATAAGTTTCGCCAATATTGAGCATTAGCCCGGCACGATCAAAAACATTGTTGGTTTTATTCAGCTCATTTTCGGCCAGAAAAAAATATTTCAGCGCATCGTAAAAGTATTTTATTTTGTTTTGATTTGATGCGATCTTGGAATAGTTTGTAGCGATATTTACATACAAAGAGTACTTTTGTCTAGGGTTTTTCAGCAGGTCTATCATCGGCAGCAACTCCTCAAAAACCTGCTGTGCTTCCTGCAGACGCATCGCATCCATATAAATAGTGCCAATATTCATGCGAGTCATAATCATGGAAGCAGTATCTCCAACAATTTTTTTGTACTCCACAGCTCTGGTGTAATAGTCGATGGCCTTATCATAATCTGTTTGAATGCTTTGATAAAGCACGCCCAGATTGTTGAGCGACTGAGCTATAATAAAAGGGTCGCCCGATGCCTCGCTCACCCGCAGCGCTTCGGTCCAGTAATAGGCCAGCTTACTATAATTGCCTTCGAAATAATAGGATTTTCCGATGCGCGCATAAAAAGAAACTTCAAACACTGCATTGCCTGCAGTCTTGGCCAGCACGGCACCTTCTTCACAAAGCAAACGGCAGGAGTCGCCATTGGTATTGATAAGATCAAGGGTAATATCCTCATAGGCTTTGAGGCGCAGCGAATCGGAGTAACTGGTATTGCGGGCTGCATCCACCAGGCTGTCGATGTTCACCGAGGCAACCACTTGTATCGACAGTAAAACACAGAGCAAGTTGAGAATGGTTTTCATACTGGTGTCTGTAAGTATGCTTCCCGGCGCATTATTCACGATTTTGATCCTGCGGTTGGAAGCGTCTGTAATGTCGGTCAAAGTTACTATTTTACACAAACCGACAATTTATTTTTGATGATTTATTAAGGATTTTGATTTTACAGAAATTGTAAGAATTTCCGAAAGTACCGATTTAGCGGGCTTTTGAGTTAGGAGAGTAAATAAAATGATAAAAAAAGAAAATAAATTTTGTTTTTAAATAATTGAGTGTACTTTTGTGCCCGCTTTTGACGGAAGCCTTACAGCCCAAAGCAAGAGCATAGTGAGAAGAGAAATTTAAAGGAAACCTGATAAAATGAGGTAGTAAAAGGTTTCTAATGTACGTCCGCAGTAGGGTGTTCATTTTGCCTCGGAGAATATTGCTATCCCTCCTTTTTATTTCCCACCACACTTTACAATAGTTTTTTTGATCTGAAAAAAAATTCAGGTGGAAATAGTTTGTTTAATTTTTTTTGTACTTTTGCACCCCCAAAAATGCGGGGTTTATTTCGCAAAAATTAAACCAAAGTTCGAATATGCCTACAATACAACAGTTGGTTCGTAAGGGCCGCAAGAAGTTAACCGACAAGAGCAAATCGCCTGCTTTGGATTCGTGTCCGCAGCGTCGTGGCGTTTGTGTGCGTGTTTACACCACCACACCCAAGAAGCCTAACTCGGCCATGCGCAAAGTGGCAAGGGTAAGGCTTACCAATCAAAAAGAGGTGAACGCCTACATACCCGGTGAAGGCCACAACCTGCAGGAGCACTCCATCGTGATGATTCGCGGCGGCCGTGTAAAAGACCTGCCAGGTGTGCGTTATCACATCATCCGTGGTGCATTGGATACCTCCGGAGTGGAAGGCCGTACACAGCGTCGCTCAAAATACGGAACCAAGCGTCCCAAACAGAAATAGTCATTCAGGTAACAGGATTTAATTCAAAATACAATGAGGAAAGCAAAACCAAAAAAGAGAATCATTCTTCCCGATCCGAAGTTCAATGATATGGTGGTGACAAAATTTGTTAACAACCTGATGCTTTGTGGAAAGAAAGACCTTGCTTTCAAGATTTTTTACGATGCTATGGAAATAGTAGCCGAAAAGTCGAAAGAGGAGGATAGCCTGGAAGTATGGAAAAAAGCGCTTGCCAATGTTACACCTGCTGTGGAAGTTCGTAGCCGGCGTATTGGTGGTGCTACTTTTCAGATTCCTACCGAGATTCCCGCTTCGCGCAAGCAATCCATCGGCATGAAAAATATGATCTCGTTTGCACGAAAGCGCAACGAAAAATCGATGGCTCGTAAACTGGCCAGCGAAGTTTTAGCTGGTTTTAAAGAAGAAGGTGGCGCTTACAAGCGTAAGGAAGACATCCACCGCATGGCCGAAGCCAACAAAGCCTTCTCACATTTTAGATTTTAATATTAACACAACAATAATAGCAGAATAGTAACAGGCGATGCCACACGCTTTACAACATATCAGGAACATTGGGATAATGGCGCACATTGATGCGGGAAAAACCACTACGACCGAGCGTATCCTGTATTATACCGGCATCAACTACAAGATGGGCGAGGTGCACGACGGCGCTGCTACCATGGATTTTATGATCCAGGAGCAGGAGCGGGGCATCACCATCAATTCTGCTGCTACCACCGTTTTCTGGGATTTCAGCGACCATCATTACAAAATTAATATCATCGATACCCCCGGGCACGTCGATTTTACTGTTGAGGTAGAGCGCTCACTGCGCGTGCTCGATGGTGCCGTAGTAGTGTTTTGTGCTGTTGGATGTGTGGAGCCGCAAAGCGAAACTGTATGGCGTCAGGCCGACAAATACCACGTGCCGCGTATTAGTTTTATTAATAAAATGGATCGTACGGGCGCCGACTTTTTTAAAGCTGTGAGCGAGATTCGTGAAAAATTGGGAGCCAATCCTATTCCATTGCAAATTCCCATTGGTGCCGAAGACGATTTTAGAGGAATCGTTGACCTGATTACCAACAAAGCTTACGTGTGGGATGAAACCTCAAAGGGAATGGTATTTAATGAAATAGAAATCCCCGACGATATCAAAGAAACTGTAGCTTCATATCGCGCCAGCCTTATCGAAGGTATCGCCGAAGAGAGCGACGAACTACTCGAAAAATTTATTGCCGATCCTAATTCTCTGACTATCGAAGAGATGATTGCAGCCATTCGCAAGGCAACTATTGAAATGCGAATTATCCCGGTACTGTGTGGGTCAGCATTTAAAAATAAAGGAATTCAACGTTTGATGGATGCTGTGGCTGCTTATCTGCCTTCGCCCATCGACCTGCCGCCCGTAACAGGAATTAATCCATACACCGAAAAGCAAGAAGAGCGCTATCCCGATCCTGAAAAAGAATTTGCTTCCTTAGCTTTCAAAATTTCTACCGACCCCTACGTTGGCAAAATTGCTTTTATCCGGGTTTATTCAGGCCAACTGAAAGCCGGCATGCAAATGCTCAATACCACTACAGGTAAAAAAGAGCGCGTATCGCGGATTATGCAGATGCACGCCAACAAACAAAATCCCGTGGAAGTTCTCGAAGCCGGCGACATTGGCGCGTTGGTAGGTTTTAAAGAAATCCGTACCGGCGACACATTGTGTGCTATCGACGCTCCAATTGTGTTAGAGAACATCAATTTCCCGGAGCCAGTGATTACAATGGCTGTGGAGCCTAAAACGCAGGAGGATTTTGAGAAACTCATCGATGCGCTTGGAAAACTTGCCGAGGAAGACCCAACTTTCAAAATGAAAACTGATGAAGAAACCGGACAACTGGTCATCAGCGGAATGGGCGAGCTGCATCTTGACATCATTGTTGACCGGTTGCGAAGAGAATATAATATCGAGAGCAACCGCGGCAAGCCACAGGTAGCCTACAAAGAGGCACTGGCCAGTAGCATTACCCATCAGGAAGTTTATAAAAAACAAACCGGTGGTCGTGGCAAATTTGCCGACATCACTTTCGAGATTGGCCCTGCCGACGAAGGTATCACCGGACTTCAGTTTATTACTGAAGTAAAAGGCGGTCGCCTTCCAAAGGAATACATCGAATCTGTGCGCAAAGGTTTTAGCATGGCAATGCTCAATGGACCTTTGGCGGGTTTTGCAGTTTACAGTATGAAAGTGGTTCTGCTTGATGGAACCACCCATCCAGTGGACAGCGACCAGCTTGCTTTCGAAATTGCTGCCAACATTGGTTTCCGCAACGCTGCCAAAAAAATGAAGCTGACTTTGCTGGAGCCTATCATGAAACTGGAGGTTTCTACCCCCGATCTTTATGTTGGCGACATCAGCAGCGACCTCAACAAGCGTCACGGACAGATAGAAGATGTTACTTCTAAAAATAATTTCCAGGTGCTGCGTGCACGCGTGCCACTGGCCGGTATGTTTGGTTATGTTACCACATTGCGCAGCATGTCATCAGGGCGTGCCAGCTCGGTAATGGAGTTTTCGCATTTTGCCGCGCTGCCGCACGACCAGTTAGAAGAAGTTCTGTATAAAATTAAAGGATACGTAGTAAAAGTTTAGAGTTCCAATAACACTAAAACATAATCAAGGTGAGTCAAAGGATTAGAATAAAGCTTAAATCGTACGATCATAATTTGGTTGACAATTCAGCCGAGAAGATTGTAAAAACTGTAAAGAGTACAGGAGCTGTAGTAAGTGGCCCGATCCCATTGCCAACGAATAAGAAGATATTCACGGTAAACCGTTCCACTTTTGTGAACAAGAAGTCAAGAGAGCAATTCGAATTGTCGTCGTACAAGCGACTGCTCGATATCTACAGTTCGACTACCAAAACCATCGACGCATTGATGAAGCTTGAGCTGCCCAGTGGGGTTGAGGTGGAGATTAAGGTGTGATGATTGGTTAAGTTGCAAGATTAAATAGAGTTTCGAAAAATTAAACATTAGCACATAATGTCTGGAATAATAGGAAAAAAGATAGGAATGACCTCTGTATTTGATGCCTCGGGAAAAAACATCCCGGTAACGGTTATCGAAGCCGGTCCCTGCGTGGTTACGCAAATCAAGACCAAGCAAACCGACGGCTATGAGGCTATTCAGGTTGCTTTCGACGACAAGAAAGATAAGCACACCACCAAGGCGCTCAAAGGGCATTTTGCCAAAGCAGGAGTTACGCCCAAGAGGATCGTAAGAGAGTTTACGCGTTTTGAGGTCGGACATCAGAAAAAAGTTGGCGAACTACTGGATGCCAGCATTTTTATCGAAGGCGAGTTTATTGATGTAGTAGGCACTACTAAAGGAAAAGGTTTTCAGGGTGTAGTCAAGCGTCACGGTTTTCGTGGTGTAGGCGACCAGACGCACGGCCAGCACAACCGCTTACGTGCCCCCGGTTCGATAGGTGCATCATCATGGCCTTCACGCGTATTTAAAGGTATGCGCATGGCTGGCCACATGGGTCACACCCGTGTAAAGATGATCAACCTGAAGATCGTGAAAATCGACAAAGAAAATAATATCATTCTCGTGAAAGGTTCTATACCAGGACCCAACGGATCATATGTAATAGTGGAAAGATGGAGCTAAAAGTTTATAAAATCACAGGAGAGGTTACCGATCGCAGTGTAGCACTCGACGATGCCATCTTTGGCATCGAGCCCAACGACCATGCGATATATCTCGATGTAAAGCAGATCATGGCGCGTCGTCGTCAGGGTACGCACAAGAGTAAAGAAAGAGGCGAGATATCAGGAAGTACGCGCAAACTGAAAAAGCAAAAAGGTACAGGTACTGCCCGTGCCGGTTCTATCAAAAGCCCGCTCTTCAGAGGTGGTGGCCGCGTATTTGGCCCAAGACCCGCCGTTCATGGTTTCAAACTTAACAAGAAATTAAAGAAACTGGCGCGCAAATCGGCACTGTCATACAAAGCCGGCGACAATCAGATAACCATTCTCGAAGATTTCAACTACGATGCACCCAAAACCAAGGAGTTTATCAAGTTGCTGAAAAACTTTGAGCTGGATGGCAAAAAGGTGCTGCTGCTTACACCCGAGACCCGCGAAAATATCTACCTCTCGTCGCGCAATCTGAAAAATGTGAAATATCAAAACTCGGCAAGTATTAATACTTACGATTTGCTGCACGCACAGCAGATACTCATGCTCGAAAGCTCGCTGGAAACCATTGATGCAATGTTTAAAAACTAATTCTATCTGATAGAATAAAAACTGTAAGGTAAAATGAATATCATTATTAAGCCGATCATTACCGAAAAGATGACTGAACTGGGTGAGAAACTCAACCGGTATGGCTTTATCGTTCACAAGCAAGCTAACAAAGTTCAGATTAAGCAAGCTGTCGAAAGTTTGTATGGTGTAGAGGTGGAAAGCGTCAACACTATGAACAGCCCCGGTAAACTCAAATCGCGTTATACCAAAACCGGGCTTGTCAGCGGCAAAACCAAAGCAACAAAGAAGGCCATCATTACTTTGGCCAAAGGTGAAACTATTGATTTTTACAGCAATATTTAAGATAAATGGCTTTAAAAAAATTCAAACCAACAACCCCCGGTCAGCGCTTTAAACTTATTAGTGCGTTTGATGAGATTACTACCGATAAACCTGAAAAGAGTTTGCTGGAGCCTAAGAAAAGGTCTGGCGGTAGAAACAACACCGGAAAAATGACCATGCGGTATCTGGGTGGTGGTCATAAGCAGAAGTATCGTCGCATCGACTTCCGCAGAGATAAAGATGGCATGGCTGCCGAGATACAAACCGTAGAATATGATCCCAATCGCAGTGCACGTATTGCCCTGGTGCAGTACGAAGATGGCGAAAAGCGCTACATCATTGCTCCTAATGGCATCAAAGTAGGTCAGAAGATCGAATCGGGCAAAGGCGTATCTCCGGATGTTGGCAACGCCCTTTATCTTAGCGAAATTCCTTTCGGTACGATGATTCACAATATCGAATTGCGTCCCGGACAGGGAGCCAAGATGGCACGAAGCGCCGGCTCTTACGCACAGCTTATGTCGCGTGACGGAAAATTTGCTATCATCAAACTGCCCTCAGGCGAAACCCGCATGTTGCTGCAGGCTTGCAAAGCTACCATCGGCACGGTGAGCAACACCGACCATAGCCTCGAAGTATCAGGCAAAGCTGGTCGTTCACGTTGGATGGGCCGTCGCCCGCGCGTTCGTGGTGTAGTAATGAACCCGGTAGATCACCCCATGGGTGGTGGCGAAGGTCGCGCTTCTGGTGGTTTGCCAAGATCACGTAATGGCATGCCTTCTAAAGGTTTCAAAACCCGCAGCAAGAAGAAAAGTTCCAATAAGTACATTATCGAAAGAAGGAAGAAGTAACAAGTAAACTATTGATACAATGAGTCGTTCGCTTAAAAAAGGTCCATACATTCATTTCAAGCT